>JACDEI010000010.1 GCA_013816485.1 Planctomycetota bacterium | reverse complement strand
CTGATGAGGACTGGGCTGAATGTGCCGATCGGACGACGCCATGATCAATGATCATGACTTAACCGGAGGCAGTTCCATTAACAGCAAATTCCCCGGAAAGAGTGCCACTCGTTTCTGAGCAGTTACCGCGTTCGCCACCCGAGGTGATTGCTCGGTATGAACGGCTCAAGCAGTTGGTGAAGTCCCTGCCGGATTACAATTCATTGGCAAACACCGGGAAGATCACCCGAGACGGGAAAAATGCCCCCCTCTTGCAGGCGTACCTCTCCATTCCCCAAGAAGCGAGCGATCATCACGCCGGATTGGATCCTGCCACGATCGCGGAGTTTCTTCTTCTCTTGGATCAGCTACCCGACGACATCCTGGTCCAGCAGGAACACCGAACGCTCACCGGTCCCAATCCTGAGATCAGCGGGCTCCGGCAGATCGTGCGCTACCAGCAGGAGCTGGTACTCTTGGCAGCACCGGAAGAGGTCGTGCGTGAAACTGAACGCTTGTTGCGCTTGGTCGAGATCCTGGATTGCCGTATACTGAGTGAGCTGCTGGTCCAGGTTTCGCTCGTCGAGATATCCCTAAGCCCGATTGCTGGACGTCTGCATGACCTGCAGAAACGGATGGCCACCCTGGCTGATCGTCTCGACCGTTTGTCACAGCGGTTGGAAGTCCACCTCACCAATGCCTTCATCGGTGAATTTGTTTTAGCGAATCACACCTGCGAAAACCCTGCTGCAACGCGGCAGGCAATGGGATTATTTGCTCCTGACTCCCTCTGGGACGACTTGATGTGGGGACCGCAAATGCGGGCCGGACGCGGACCTCTGCTGAGCCGCGAAATGGCGTGGATCCAGATGACCCGTCTACATCCGACACCTGCGGATCTGGTGTCGAACGCGCGCCGCATAAGCCGTGAGTCCCAGGATCTGCGTCGCTGGATACCGACAGAAACCCTATCGCTGCAGCTCATGGGCGTGGTCCCGACTGTCCTGAACATGACCGCCAAATGCCAACTACGGTTGCAACTCATGGCCGCAGAAGTTCACGGTACGACCTGGCCCATCGATGCCTTCGACCCGTCGGGAAAACCACTCCGACGTTTCGAGCGTGACGGTGTACTGATGGGAGCCTACACCGTGTACGAAGACGGCTTCGACAATGGCGGGGACAAGAAGAAGGATCGTTACTTCCCACTTTACGGTCCGCTCGAACTACCGGTCAGCACCACACCGTGAGAACATCGGCGACAGCTCCCTGGGAGCGCCGGCAGCTTGCCGGCCAGGGGCAATCAGAGATGAGATTCGCTTACTTCGCAGGTCACCGTGATTCGACTCTGCCGACAGGCTGCCGGCGCTCCCAGGGAGCACGTCACCGTACGAGTGCGCGCACCTCGCGCACGTAGGTCGCGACAAATACATCAAGGTCAGCAACCGTGGTGGTAGAGCCGATCGACACCCGGATGACTCCGCGGGCAAGATCTGGAGCAATACCAAGAGCAGCGATGACATGGCTCTGCTCGCCGCGCGCCGCCATGCACGCCGCACCGGTGGATACGGCGATGCCAGCCAGATCCAAACGCATCACCAACGTTTCGTTGGCGATGCCGGGATGAGCCAGACTCAATGTGTTGGGCAGACGTTCTGCCGCATGCGCCAGCCACTGGGCTTGTGGCAGGTCCCTAACGATGCGGGCAAAGGCGGATTCGAGCAGCAGGCGCTGACGGATGTCCTCTTCCTCGGCGTGGGTCGCGGCTGCTGACAACGCGGCAGCAAGAGCGGTGATTCCCGCCGCGTCCTCGGTCCCGCTACGACGATCCTGCTGTTGCCGTCCACCAGCGATGAGCGGTGGCAAGCGCACACCGTTTTTCACATAGAGCAGCCCGACCCCTTTCGGCGCTCCGAACTTGTGACCGGCGATGCTGGAAAAATCGACGTCGAGCGCACGCAGATCGATGATCGCCTTGCCCGCTCCTTGCGCGCAATCGAGCAACACCCGCGTCTGCGGTGACACCGCACGAACGGCGGCAACCAGCGCCGAAACATCCTGTCGTGTTCCGAGTTCGTTGTTGGCGAACTGAAAGCACACCAGCGCAGGCTTATCCTTCATCGCCTCCTGCACGACCTGTGGATGCAAACGCCCCTGCTGATCGACCGGCAGCTTCACCAGACGTCCGTACAGCTCCGCGTTACGCAGCACCGAACTGTGATCGATCGCCGAGGCCAGGATCAACGCAGCGTTACCTCCGTTCGCCGACGCGGACTCTGCTGCCGCATGGATCGCCAACGCATTCGCTTCGGTACCGCCGCTGGTGACGATGAGTTCATTAGTCCTGCAGCAGAGCACCCGCGCGCAGGTCGCCTTGGCCTGATCGATCGCGTGGCGCGCGCGTTGCCCCTGATCATGCACCGACCCAGGATTGCCCCACGCGTCGTCCTGCGCCGACAGCCATGCAGCGCGGGCGACAGCGCTGAGCGGCGCGGTGGCGTTCCAATCGAGGTAGATGGCGGTCACGCGCGGCAGCTTGGGCGAGGCGCGCTGTGCTCAATGGCTGGAGTGGCGGAAACCTCGACTGCCACGGCTTGCGGGAACGCCCGTCACATCCACCGTGCGCCCATGCTTGGCCTGCTGTTGATCGATCACGGCTCGCGCCGCGCGGAGTCTAACCAGCAATTGGAAGACATGGCCACACGCGTGCGCCGTTTGCGGCCCAGCGCGGTGGTGGCAGCAGCACACATGGAGATCGCCGCACCGGATCTCGCCACCGCATTCTCGGCCTTGGTGCAGCAAGGCGCGAAGCGCATCGTCATTCTGCCGTACTTCCTCAGTGATGGCCGCCATCTGACGCAGGACATCCCGACGCTCGCCGCCAGCGCCGCCGCCAATCATCCTGGCATCACCTACTCCATCGGCGGCGCGCTCGGTCCCCACGACGCGCTCGCAGCGTTGCTGCTCGAACGCGGCGACTGCTGAGCCACATCACCGTGACACGGGCGTCCCGCGCGTCCCGCCCGTGATCCAACGTGGTCATCACTGAAAAACGATCGCATGACGCCTGAGCGTCGTTGGCAATGATCGCGGTCAAACCACGGGCGGGACGCCCGTGCCACGAAATACAGAACCGCCGGTCATCGACCGGCGGTTCCAGAAACGAACAACCAAGACCTGAGAATCAGGCGTCGCTGAGCGCGGTGATGCCCGGCAATTCCTTACCTTCGAGCAGTTCCAGCGACGCGCCGCCACCCGTCGAGCAGTGCGTCACCTTGCTGTCGGTGCCCCACTTCGCCGCCGCGGTCGCAGTGTCGCCACCGCCGATGACGGTGACCGCGCCGGCTGCCGTCGCCTTGACCACCGCGTCCATCGCGGCCTTGGTGCCGACGGCGAACTTGTCGATCTCGAACACGCCGAGCGGACCGTTCCACACGATGGTCTTGGCGCGCGCGATAACCGCCGCGTTCTGCTTGTTGGTCTCCGGACCGCAGTCGAAACCTTCCCAGCCAGCGGGGATGCCGGTCTTGTCGGTCGCCGCGCCGACGTTGGCGTCGGGACCGAACTTGTCGCCAGTGACGTAGTCCACCGGCAGGTGGATCTTCACGCCCTTGGCTTCGGCCTTCTTCAGCAGGTCGGCGACGATCTTGGCGCCTTCCTTGTCGAACAGACTGTTGCCGATCTCCATGCCGTAGCAGATCTTCTTGAAGGTGTAGGCCATGCCGCCACCGATGATCATCTCGTTCACGCGATCGAGCAGGTTGTTGATTAGCGGGATCTTGTCGGCGACCTTCGCGCCACCCAGGATCGCCAACAGCGGACGCTTGGGCTGATCGATGACTTGCGCGAAGGCGTCGAGTTCCTTCTTCATCAGGAAGCCGGCAGCGCGTTGCGCCATCTTGCAGCCGACCATCGAGCTGTGCGCGCGATGCGCGGTGCCGAAGGCGTCGTTGACGTAGACCTCGCCGAGCTTGGTCAGCGAGGCGCGGAAGGCCTCGACCTTCGCCGGATCAGCCTTGGTCGAGGTGCCGTCCTCGTTCTTGATCTTGCCTTCCTCTTCGATGTGGAAACGCAAGTTTTCCAACAGCACGACCTCGCCGGGCTTGAGCGCAGCGCAGGCGGCTTCCACCGCGGGGCCGACACAGTCGTCGAGGAACGTCACCGGGCGGCCGAGCAGCTCGGCGGCCTTCGCGGCGATGGGCTTCAGGCTGTACTTATCGACCTTCTTGCCATCGGGACGGCCAAGGTGGCTCATCAGCACGACGGACGCACCCTGGTCGAGCGCGTACTTGATCGTCGGCAGCGCAGCATCGATGCGCTGGGTGTTGGTGATGGCGCCGGTCTTCTTGTCCTGCGGCACGTTGAAGTCGACGCGCATGAGCACGCGCTTGCCCTTAAGAGAGAGCTTATCGATGGAGAGCTTGGCCATGGTGGAGTTCCTTCGGGAAAAGCGGAGCCGCAACTGCGGCTGTGCCAGGGAGGGACGGAGAATCCTGGTCAACCCCGGTCAGACAAGAGGCAGCCGAGGGTTCAGGAATGCCGCGCGGCGCAGCGTGCCGGTTCAGTTTTCGGCCAGGGCGCAGATGTCCGGCAGGTGGCGGTACTTCCCGCCGTGATCGAGCCCATAGCCGACCACGAAGGTGTCGGGGATGGTGAAGCCGATGTAGTCGGCGCATTGCAGGCCATCGGGCACCCGACGGGTGGGTTTGTCGAGCAGCACGCAGGTGTGCACGATCGCTCCCGACAGAATGCTCTTCACCGCCTGCATGGTGCGACCGGTATCGAGGATGTCGTCGACCAGCAGCACGGTCTGTCCGCTCAGGTCCGGCAGTGGTTCGAGCGCGACCTTGCCACGGCTGGTGGTATTCTTGCCGTAGCTCGACGCGCGCACGAAATGCAGGCGCAGGTCGGGCTGATCCATGCAGCGCACCAGATCGGCGACGAAGCAGAAGGCACCGTCGAGCAACGCCAGCACCGTCAGCGGCTGACCAGGATGATCCGCGCTGATCTGTTGGCCCAGTTCCTTCACTCGTTTATGAATCGCACGTGCTTTAAGCAGTGGTTTGAGGCGGTTCTGCGACATGGGCAGGCATCATGCTGGGCACTTTCTGACGTGCCAGCGGAGCGCAGCGGTCGCCTACCGCACGCCAGTGCGGTCCGTTCCGCCCCGGCGACTCCCATCGCGAAGCGATGGGCCGGGCGCCGAGTGGCGGTGGGCGGATAGAATGGGCGAAGCCCATCCGCCCACGGTTTCGTCGGCTTCCGACGAAACCGAGCCACGACAAAGCCCGCGGGGGCAGGACCGCAGGGACGTGGGGGCAAAGCCCCCATGCAAAAAGAACGCGGCTTGCCCATGGGTCGTCCGGTCTAGCATGCGCGCCCCGCCTAGGGAGGCCCATGACGTCGTTTTCGAGCCGTGATCTTGCTTTGCACACCGTGCGTCTGGCCCTCGACAAGGGCGGCGAGGACGTGCGTCTGCTGCAACTGCCCAAAGGCAACGGCGTGGCCGACTTCGTCGTCATCGTCAGCGGTCGCAGCGACCGCAATGTGCATGCCATCGTCCAGGGCATCTATTCGTTCTGCAAACAACACCACGTCCCGCGCATGCCGGTCGAAGGCGAAAGTGGTTGGATGCTGGTCGACTGCATCGACGTGATCGTGCACGCCTTCGACGAAGAGAAGCGCGCGCTCTACGACATCGAGCACCTCTGGCCGCTCGCGCGTCAGATCGCGTACGACAAGGAACTGAAGACGCTGGTCGATCCGGACAAGGCGATCGCGGAATGATCCGTCCGGTGTCCGGAGTCCGGAGTCCGGAGTCCTTCCTCGCGCACCATAACGGAGGCATGACCTCAGCGGCGGTATGCCACGACTCCGGACCCCGGACCCCGGACTCCGGGCGTTAAGCCATGTTCAAAGCCCTCGGCCGTTTCTTCACCAAGATCAAAGAAGGTCTCGCCAAGACTCGCTCGGTCGTCGGTGGGGCTCTACGCAAACTCATCGGCCTTGGCCGCAAAATCGATCAGCCGTTCCTCGACCAGTTGGAGGACACGCTGCTGCAGGCCGACATCGGGGTGGCCAAGACCGAAGAGATCATCGCCGAACTGAAGGCGAAATACAAAGCCGGCGAGATGGCCCCAGGCGAGGAGCTGCTCGACCTCTTGAAGCGCAGCTTGCGTGCTGAGCTGCAAGCACCGGTCGAGCAGGAACTGGCGTGGGCACCGAGCGGTCCGACCGTGGTGCTGATCGTCGGCGTCAACGGTGCCGGCAAGACCACCACCATCGCCAAGCTGGCGAAGCGCTTCAAGGATCAGGGCAAGAACGTCCTGATCGCCGCTGGCGACACCTACCGCGCCGCAGCGATCGAACAGTTGTCGATCTGGGCCGAGCGCGCCGGCGTCGACATCGTCAAGACCCACGATGGCGGTGATGCTGCCGCGGTGGCCTTCGATGCAGTGGCGGCGGCGGAATCGCGTGGCGCTGATCTGGTGCTGATCGACACCGCTGGTCGTCTGCACAACAAAGAACACCTGATGCGCGAGCTGGAGAAGATCCGCCGCGTCATCCAGAAGCGCCTGCCAGCGGCACCGCACGAAACCCTGCTGGTGCTCGACGCCACGGCTGGCCAGAACGCCATCCAGCAGGCTAAAGTCTTCGGCGCCGCCATGGGCGTCACTGGCCTGGTGCTAACCAAGCTCGACGGCACGGCCAAGGGTGGAGTGACCATCACCATCCGCCGTGAACTGAAACTGCCCGTGCGCTTCATCGGCGTAGGCGAAAAGATCGAAGACCTGCAGCCATTCGATCCCGACGCCTTCATCGAAGCCATCTTCAGCGCCGACGGGGCCTGAATTCGGGCCAGGATCGCCGGTAGGTCCCTGTTTGCCCTCTCCCTGGTGATACCTGCGTCGGTTGAACAGCATCGGACAAGTCCGGGACAGCGCTTCCCGCGCAGACCTTGCTGCTGACTCAACCTGGGCTGCGTGCGACTCCGTTGTACGTGGCCCCATCCCAGGGTTTGCCCGGTCAGGGCAGGCCCTATGGTCCGTCCCACTGTATGTCCGCTGGAGTTCCCATGCGCCTCGCCGCCACCCTGCTGACCCTCGTCTCGCTGTCCGCGCCGGCCTTCGCCGCGCAGAGCGGCTACGAGGCCGCCCAGAATCCTGAAAACCGTCCGATGCTCGGCGTGCAGATGACGCCGGTGCCGTTGTCGGTGCAGGAACAGCAGGGCCTGGCCCCCAACCAGGGCGTCTACGTCCAAAGCGTCTACGGCAACACCGCCGCCCAGACCATGGGCCTGCAACCCGGCGACGTTATCACCAGCGTCAACGGCGCGCCGATCGGCAGCATGAGCGACCTGCGAAACGAAGTCGCACTCAATCAGGTCGGTGATCCGGTCGAGGTCACCATCCAGCGCGGCGGCCAGGAACAGTCGACCATCGGCCAGTTCCAGCCGTGGCCGGCAAACATCCCCTACGATCCGATCGATCCGGCGATGGAGCAGCGTTTCCGTGAATGGCAGGAACGCCGCCTCGCGCGCATGCAGGACGAGGTCGAGCAGCTCCGCAATCAGGCGCAGGAACTGGCCGCCAAGGCAGCCACCAATGCGGCGAACCAAGACGACGGCATCCTCGGCGTACAAGCCAAACCGCTCGTCGGTCCCGACGGCCAGCCAATCGCGTGGCGTTTCCGTTATGGCATCGCTGGCGTACCCGGACA
Source organism: Planctomycetota bacterium (assembly GCA_013816485.1). Lineage (GTDB taxonomy): Bacteria > Planctomycetota > UBA11346 > UBA11346 > UBA11346 > BOG-1363. The sequence continues at coordinate 111,155 of JACDEI010000010.1, read as the reverse complement.
GGACGTGCCCACTGCTGCTATGGAATCAGCGGCTAGCGAATCAGCGCCCGGTGCACCGACCACGCCAACGGCGGTCGATGCACGCAACTGGCATTTCACCTGGAATCTCCTCTCCCTCCGTCCCGCGCAGGAACCACTCTGATGCTCCGTCTCGTCGCCTTGGTTTTCACCTTGTTCATGCCGCTCGCGCTCATTGCCGGCGATGCGCCAGCACCCGTCACACCGGTCACCCCGAAGCCGGTGGTGGTGAACGCCGCGCCAAAACCCTTCCTGGGTGTTAAGGTCGACGAGAACGCCTCGAACTTCGATCCCTCGCAGGGCTTGCCGGTCTCCGCCGTCATTCCTGGCAGCACCGCCGCGACCATGGGCGTGCAGGTCGGCGATCTGCTGCGCACCTTCAATGGTGCCAAGCTCAGTGCCGAAGCCGACCTCGCCGCGGCGATCGGCAAGACCAAGGTCGGTGACGAGATCTCCGTCGACCTGACGCGTGTGAACGGCACAGCCCAGGACAAGCTGACGCTCAAGGGCCAGATCGCCGTGCGCCCGCAGGTTGCCAGCATCAACACCGACATCGCCAAGCTGCGCGAAGAAGTGCTCGCCCTGCGTAAACAGCAGGACGAACGCCGCGCCAAGGAACTCTCCCTAGCCGACATGCTGAAGATGCTCAAGGAGATCGAGGACAACATGCCCGCAGCGGTTGCCGAGTTCAAAAAGCAGTATCCCAAGGGCGAGTTCAACATCCAGATCAAGATCGACATCGTCAGCGACAAAACCGCCAAGGAGCCGATCACCATCGGCAACCAGCCGGACGCCAAGCTGAACCCGGGAAACGTCAACGCGCCGGTTGACCCGGGCGACAAGCCGCAGGGCAAACCGAAGCCCTGAATCACCAGCGACCGTTGCCCGCCATATGAAACCAGCGGCGTTTTCCGCGCCTCCGACCTGGTGGAACGATGTGCGCACTGGTGCCGCCTGCTATGACGCGGGCCACTACTGGGATGCACACGAACATTGGGAACGCGCGTGGAAAGCGCATCTCGATCTGCACCGGCATTACCTCAAGGGCATGATCCAACTGACGGCGGTGTGCCATCACCTGGCACGGGGAAAACCGCGTGCCGCACGTGCGCTCCTCGACCGTGGTCCGTTGCACCTGACCGACAACCATCCGCTCTCATGGCCCTTCGACACCGCGCACCTGCTGGCCGTCGCCGCCGTGCTCGCGCGATCAATTGATCGTGGTGGCCATCCACGGCCGCCGAAGCTGGGGCTAGTACGGATGATGGAAGCGTGGGCTCTCGACCACCTGATGGCGACGGGAGCGGCGGCGCCGTGTGACCACACATCGGCGACAGCCACAGGCAAACCATCCCCTCCCTGAGACCAGCGGCTGATGAGCGCCGTCGATACGATGGCTGCCGTCCAACGGGCAAGTGCCTCGACATCGGCGCGTGCGAGCTGACGGGGAAACCCGCGAGACGCTGAGTCGCCACGAGCAGTGCCAACGCGGTCAGCGCCAACACCAGCGCCAACAAAGGAGGGCCGGAACCCAGGTCCCGACCCTCGCGTGGTTTTCAGACAGGACCGCTGCCACCGTCAGTGGCGGAGCAGCTACTGAGCGCCTTATTCGAACTTGATGACCTCGACCGGGCAGCCTTCGGCGGCTTCCTGGATCTGGTCGGCCAGTTCGTCGCCGAACGATCCGCTGAGGTCGCTGCGCTCCGTCAGATTGGTGGTCTGCTTGCCATCGGTGCGCACCTCGGCACGGATGTGGCAGCTGTCTTCGGTGACGTTGAAGACCTCGGGACAGGTGGTCTCGCAGGCATTGCAGACGATGCAGCCTTCTTCGATCCAGACGCGCTTGATGGCCATGACATGCTCCAGTCGCCGCTGCGATGCGGCCTTTTGCGGGCGGCGGAACCTAGCGGGCGAGTGCATTCTGACAAGCGCAGTGGGCCAACGGCATGCCAAATGCGCCCGGATGGCATGTGGGGCGGGTATGGGATGGGGATGGGGATGGGATTGCCACGGTCCGGAAGTCCGGAAGTCCGGAAGTCTCGTGGCCGGAGCTGTCGCGGTTGCGCTTCCGATCCTGTTCGACGCTTCCTCAGGACGGACTTCCGGACTTCCGGACTTCCGGACTTCCGGACTTTGCCGACATTGCCGCCCCATGCTCACCCGTTGGATCATGCTGCCGTTGCTGCGCGCGTTGTCCGGGCTGGCGGTCGATACCGCCAGCCGGCTTGGCGGCAGTCTCGGCGTGCTGGTGTTCCACCTCGGCGTGCGCCGTGGGGTGGCGAGCGGTTGTGCGCATGCCACGCTTGGCCTGCGTGGAACCCAGCGACGCGACGTGGTCCGGCGCTCCTACGCCAGCATGGGGGCGAGTTTCACCGAACTGTGGACCATCGGCGGTGTCGATGGTGGTGAACGCCACCTGACGACCAGCAATCCGGCTTGGCTGGCGCTGGTGCTGCGCCGTCATCCCGGCTGCGTGTTCCTGACGCCGCATCTGGGTAACTGGGATCTGGGCGCGCACGGGCTCGCACGCCTACTGGAGAAATTTTTCGCCTACGCCAAGGCCCAGCACAACGAGGCGGTCGATGCCGCCACCAACGCCCAGCGCGCCAAAGCCGGCATCACCGTGCTGCTGACGCGCCGTGGTGATCGCACCACAGCGGTGCAGGCCCTGCGCGGACTACGCAATGGCTGCCCCGTCGGCCTGATGGCCGATCAGGCACCAACCAATGAGGAAGGTGCGCGTGCGGTGTTCATGGGCATAGAGACCGACTGCCATGCCGGACCGGCATTCTTCGCCAAGAAGGCCCGTGTACCGATCGTCCCTGGCCTGTGCGTCCGTCGCCGCGCTGGCGAATTCTGCTTGGTGATCGGACGCCCGCTGGCCGCGGACGCCGGCGACGAGAGCGCGTTGACGCAGGCGTCGATGGACCTGCTCGGCGCGATGGTCAGTGCGGTCCCCGGCCAGTACTTCTGGCAGCATAAGCGCTTCAAGAAACGTAGCGCGCCGACGACCCGTCGCGTGGAGCCGTGGAGGATCCACGGCTTAAGCCTGCTCAAGAATCCGTTAGAAGCTCTGCCGCCGAAGGCCTGACATGTACATTGATATTGAACCCAATGACAACCTCGACGAGGCGGTGATGGCGACGTTCAACGTCACCGGGCCTGGGCATGCCATCACGGCGGTGCACCTCGATCTCGGTGATGGGCAGTGGCATTGGTGTGCGGTCACCGGCTGGAAGGATGGCCCCGCCGCAGCGCAGTACACCCCTATTGAAGAAAGCGGCGATGGTCCGGCACGCCTCGTCACCGGCGGCGATCACGGCCTCCGCTTGGCACGCATCGCCGCACCGGATCAGGCGGGACAAGTGGTGTGGTCGCTCGCTGATGCGACGCAGTGGGCCGAGCCCTTCCTGATCTGCGTGCCTGAGACCAAGGTGCAGACAGCGTGAGCAACGTCGAACGCATCCAGACGCATCCAGCGGATAAACCACGCCTGCCGGACGGCCAATACAACACCACCAAGTGGCCGGTCCTGACCTACGGCCCAACGCCACAGGTGAGCACCGAGCAGTGGCACATGCGCATCTGGGGCGCGTGTGCGAATCCCATCGAACTCGATTGGGCTGGCCTCCAAGCACTGCCGTTCGTGCGCGTGCAAGCGGACATGCACTGCGTCACTACTTGGTCGCGTTACGACTTCGTATGGGGCGGCTACCGTGTGCGTGATCTGTTGGCGTTGGCCAAGCCAAACGCGGGGTGCACCCACGTCATGCAACACGGCTACGGCGGTTACACCACCAACACCGCGCTCGCCGATGTGCTCGACAGCGATGCGTTGGTCGTCACCGAAGCCGATGGCGAACCGCTGGATGTCGAACACGGCGGCCCGGCACGCGTGGTGGTGCCGAAATTGTGGGCGTGGAAAGGCGCGAAGTGGGTCAACGGTTTCGAACTACTGACGCAAGACCGCCGCGGCTTCTGGGAAGTGAACGGCTACCACAACCATGGCGATCCGTGGGGCCCAGGCGAAGAACGTTACAGCCACCAGGAGCAGGCCAAACAGACGCGCAAGGACGGCAACGACCTGCGGCGCAAACGATGATCCGCCCGCGTGACATGCGAGGAGTGGCGATCCGCGTGGCCAGCTGCCTGCTGGTGCTCGCCACCGTCGCGTTGGCGCAAGGCGCCGATCTCGACCAGCAGTTCAGCGACGCCAGCACTGATCCGGCCGCCGTGGTGCCGCTCATCGAACTGGTCAGCACCACCTTGCCGACCTTGCCGCCGGCCGAGGCCATCGCCCTCGGCGACCGCGTGGCGCCGTTCTGTCGCCGTCTCTTCAGCGACGCCCTCCCCCTGCGTGATCGTTGCGGCGTTCGCACCCATATCATCGCCGCGGGCGAGACTCCGAGCATCCTCGCGCGGCGGTACCGCACGAGCATCGAACTGATCCAGCGCATGAACCCTGGCCTCGAACCCAAGGCGCTGTCGATCGGTCAGCAGGTCGCGGTGCTCGATCTCGCCAGCGTGCCGCTCGAAGTGGTGGTCTCGCGCTCTGCCTACCGCCTGATGATCTGGCGCGGCACCACGCTCCTCGGAGCTTTCCGCTGCGGTTTGGGCCGCGATAGCTCGCCGACACCGCTCGGCGCCACCACCGTGCGGCAATGCGTGCGTAATCCCGAATGGCGTAATCCCGACACCGGCAAGATCCTCAAACCCGACGATCCCGAGAATATCCTCGGCGGCTACTGGATCGGCTTCGAAGCGCGCGCCGACAACCACTTCAAGGGCATCGGCATCCACGGCTTCACCGGCGCGGAACCGGCGCAGTGGCTGGAGAAAAATGGCAGCCACGGCTGTGTGCGGATGGTGCAGGAGGACATCGCGCTGGTCTTCGCCCTCGTCCGTCCGGGCATCACCGTGACCGTGCGGGAATGACCACCGTGCGGGTCGGGCACCCACCCGATCCGCATCATTCCGCTTCTGGACGCCCTTCGATCACTTCCGACTTCGCCTGTCTCGCCATCAACGCTCGCAGTTCGTTGGCGATGCCACCCAGGTGTTCGCGCGCATTGAGCGTCTGACCGATCACCGCGCCGATGGCTTCGACCGCCGGGATCAGGGTCTTCTCGATCACCTGGATCTGCTGGGCGTAGAGGTTGGCGTAGTACTTCGGCAGGGTGTTGATGATCTCGACCTTCGGCGCCGGGATGACGGTGGGGGCCGCCATCGTCGTGTTCTTGAGCGCTTCCAATCCGCTGGCGAGACGTTCGACGAGCGACTCCAGGTGTTTCGCCTGCGCCCGTCGCTCGTCGACACCGCGATCATGCGCGACGGTGGCAGCATTGGCAGCAGCGGTGCCCGCCGCATGCACCACCGCGCGCAATTCACCGAGCTGATCCGAAACCTTGGCCAACTGCACGACCGCCTTCGATGCGGGATCGTCCGCGCCGGAGAGCTCCTGGCGACGGGTGTAGATCTTGCAGATGTCGGCCCAGCGCGCGGCTTCGGTCGGCGTATGCGTACCGCTCATGGCCTTGAACTTGAGCAAGTTGGCTTCCGCGCCGGTGGTGAGCGTCTGCGATTCACCGGCGTAGTGGTCACGGATGATCTGTTCCAGTTCATCACTGGTCATCAGCGGCACGACCTTGGCCGCGATCTTGGCCATGTTGCGGTAGGAACCCTGGAGTTTGAACGGCGGCTCGACGCGGTAGGCGTCCGACGTGGCGGCGCTGGCGATGTAGGTCGCGTTCACCTGACCCAGGATCTGCTGCACGCGTTTGAGGTGCTTCAGCACCGCGGTGACATCGCCGATCTCTAGCGCGGAGTACGGATGTTCCAGTTCGCTGCGCACTGCGTCATCGCCTTCGGTGATGCGCAACAGGCGGTAGAGATCGTGCTGTGGCCGGCCGGCGAGCGTAGCGAGCACGGGATTCGCCGTGAGGGCGTTTTCGATGTAGCTGAGCGCGAAGGCCTCGCCGTGGCCGCCAAGAATGTCGCCGAGGTTGTAGGTGTCGGCGCGGTTGGCGAGCATGTCGGGGATCTTGAACTGCTCACCGGATTCGGTGTACGGGTTGCCCGCCATCACCACCACGACCTTCTTGCCACGCAGGTCGTAGGTGCGCGCACGTCCCCGCCACACGCCTTCCATACGCCGACTGCCATCGCAGAGCGAAATGAATTTCTGCAGCAGTTCCGGGCTGGTGTGCTGGATGTCGTCGATCATCAGCACGATGTTGTTGCCCATCTCCAGGGCGAGATTGAGCTTTTCCAGTTCCTGGCGGGCGGCGGCGTTGGGCGCGGCGCCGGGGTCCACCGAGGTGACCTCATGGCCGAGCGCGGGGCCGTTGATCTTCACGAACGCGAGACCGAGCACCGCGGCGACGTATTCGATCAGCGTGGTCTTGCCGTACCCAGGTGGACTGATGAGCAGCAGCATACCCATCAGGTCGGTGCGCCTGCTGGCGCCGAGTGCACCCATCTGTTTGGCGAGGTTGTCGCCGATGAGCGGCAGGTAGACCTCGTTCACCAACTTGTTGCGCACGAAGCTAGTGAGCACGCGCGGTTTGAGTTCGTCGATGCGCAGCATGGTGCGTTCGCGTTCCAGCAGACGGCGGCGGGTTTCCTGGTAGCTGCGGAAAGCCGGAACGACGGCGGTGGCGAAGTGGTGCAAGCGCGCTTCGAACTCGTCGATGTGCAGCGTCAGTTTGCGTTCGGCGATGCGCGGATGCTGACCGAGCAACGCGTCGAGGTCGACCTGCGTGCGGGCATGGACCACTTCACAGGGCAGATTGTCACCGACCACCAGCCACGCGGCGATTTCCGGTGCAAGGTCTGCCTGGGTTGGCGCCTGTTTGGCGATGAAGGCGTCGAGCCACGCGCGCGCCAGACGGAGCGCGGCCACCGGATCGTCATGCAACGCGCGCAGATCGTCGCGCAGCGCATCGACGGCACCGAGGACACGCAGGTGATCGAGGAAGTGCTTTTCCAGATCCGCCGCGGCGCCGCTTTTCACCAGGTGCGTACGCGGCTCCTCGCCAAGCTCCTCGACCAGGTAACGACCCGCCGCATCGGCGTGGGCGGATTCGATGCCTACCTTCTCTGCGAACGACTGCACTGCCGCCGACAGATCCTTCGCCAACGCGACCACCGCCGGCGTGTCACCGTGGTGACGCCGCAGATCGTGCAGGGCGCGGCATTGGCGTTCCCAGGCACGGGCGCGGGGGTCCTTGGCCAACGCGCTCCAAGCGATGATACCCAGCGCACGCACCGCCGGTGGATGGCGCAGCAGGCCGCAAGTCTCACGTAGATGCAGCACGGCTTCGAGGATGAGCGCCGCGTCGTGGTCGTGGATGCCGCGATCGTAGCCGTGGTCGTAGAACTCACCCGCGATGGTGCGCACCACCGTCATCAGCGCTTCACGTGTGAGCGCGGCCTCTTTCAGTTTGGCCGACGACAGGCCGTTGGTGCCGGCCTCCGCCGCGGTCAGCACCTGCCACGCAAGGTATTCGCCGCGGTAGATCTGCGGCGTCTCGGCTACGATCTCCTGCTGCCAGAAGCCATTGGTGGCGGCAAAGGTCGCATCCTCCACCGGCGCGAAGTAGTCGGTACCGGTGAGGTGGAACCACATGCCCGTGCGGCCTTCGGCATCGGCGCGTGGTAGCATGGTCAGATCGAGCGTCTGGGTGTTCACACTGAAACGATGCCGACCGAGTTTGATCGCTTCGCCGTCGTAGAGTTCGCTGCGATCGCGCAGCGCACGCACGCCGTCCTCGCGCGCAGCCTTGATGCGGCCTTCGGCGTCGTCGGCTTTGACCGTCGCGCCCAGAGCGCGCAATTCGGTGATCACCGAACGCGCCTTGAGCACCATCGGATCGCTAGCGAAGTAGGCGTTCAGTTCGTCGAGGACAGCAAAGGTCTTGGCGCGGCGGACGATGCCGGCGATGACGCGGTCGGCGGCGTTCCCCAGGCCATCCGCACGACGTTGGCGCTCGTCCATCAACGCCTGTTTGCGCGCACTGAAGCTCTCGTAGATCTCCTCACGTTTGGTCGTCAGCTCGGCGACGAAGGTGTCGACCTCGGCGAAGCGGCCTTCCAATTCTTCGAGCTGGAGCATGAGCTTGCCCAGGAATTCGTCGCACTTCTCTGGGGTGTCGCTGAGCGCGATGGCGTTGCCCACCGCCTGCGCCAACAGGCTGAGCTGCGCGGCAAAGCCGGCCTTGCCCTCTTTTGCGCCGAGTTCACGGCGACGTGCTTCGAGCAACGCGCGCACACGATTAAGCGCGGCGTAGACCGCGGAGATGCGCTCCAGGATCGCCGTGCGCGCATTGGCGTCGGCAATCTCCAGCCCATTGACGGTCTCCACCAACAGATCGAGGCCACCGGCAAGGGTGTCGACGCGCTCGCGTGGGGCCTTGCCATCGACCACGGTGGCAATCGTCGGCACCAGGTTTTCGCTGGCTGCCAATTCCGACTGGTAGCTATCGAGCGCCTCTGGACGCATCAGGAATTCGACCGCCGACGCGCTGAGTTCCTGTGCCGCGCTGGCGAGGCGTTGGTCGAGCGCATCCAGCCGCGTTCCATCGGCGTAACGGATGCCGCGCGCGCTTTCGACCGCACCGCGCTGACGCCGCAGCTCGGTGAGCGGGCGTACGTAGTCATCGATGGTGGCCTTGGTCTCCAGGGCCTGGGTGCGCAACAGCTCCTTTGCCGCAGCCTCCAGACCGGCGATGTGGCTCGCCGCCTGGGCGGTGAGTTGCAGGACCTTCTCGAATTCGCCGATGGCGGCGTTGACGCCGTCCTTCACCTGACCGATGAGCGTACTCAGGCGGCCGGCCTCGGCGCCGCCGAGCCAATGGTAGCTGTCGCTGATGCGCACCACCTGCTTGAGCAGTTCGGCGTAGGCCTCGCGCGTCGGCTTCTGGTTGGTGATCAGGCGATGGAGGTTGCGCAGATCACTGATGCCACGTACCAGGTCGCGGTTGCCGATGCGTCCCAGCGGTGAATCGCGCACCGGTGATGCACCAACGTGTTCGTCGGAGGCGAACGGGGTCTGCCACACCTGCATGGCGTGCAGACGCGTGGGTTCCGGCTGGGCGCGGAAGAGCGCCAGGCGACCGTCGGCGAACAGGCTGTAGCCGTTGCACACCTGCGGCTGATCGACGCTGCGCGTGATCAGGTTATAGCGCAGGATGACGTAGACGCCGTCATTTTCTTCGTGGTAGATGTAGGCTAGGTCTTCACCGTTGGGCGCCCGCAGGGCGCGCACGAACTGCATGCCGCTGAAATCCTGCGGGAAGATCTTGTGCTCGCCGTTGGCCAGGTAGTAGCCGCCTGGGAAGATGAAGCCGTGGCCTTCGGGCAATTGCTGACAACTCTGGCCGATGGCGTCGATGCGCACCGCTTCGTGCGTCAACTTGTTGTAGACGTAGTAGCGGAACTCGTTTTCGCGGTAGGGGCGGACCTTCAGCAGGATGACGGTGTCCAGATCCGCGTAACTGATCTCCGCATCATCCATGCCTTGATGCGGGTCCTTCACCGGATCGTTGAGGATGCCCGCGCCAGTCGTGGTGTTGTTCTCGATCTTGATGGTGACGTCACCGTGGATGCTCTCGACGAACACGGTGTCGAGTACATTCACATGCGGGTGTGACCCTTGGACATGGTTGTCGCGCGTGGTGCGCACCCAGGTGAAATCGTGACTCGGCGGCAGCACGAAGTCCGGTGCACCACGGTTGTCGACATAGATGCAGGACGTGCGGTCCTTCGACAGCGCCCAGCGCATGACCCGCAGGTCGCTGATGCGTTGCCCGGTCTGGAACGCCGCCAGCACGTGGGTGTCGGTGCGCTTGAGTTGGAGGAGCCGCGCATCCTTGTAGTACTGGAAGATCTCGGCGAAGTCCTTTTCGAACGCCGCGCCGGTGAAAAGCGAACGCTCGACCGGATGGAAGGTATTGTCGCCGTAGCGCACCTCCATGAACACATCGCCCACGCCGGTGGTCGACTTGAGGCCCATGTGTACCTGGTAACCCAGGATCAAACGATCGCCGACCGCGACGATGTCGCGTGGAACACAGTTGTGATCAGTGCGCAGGTGTTCGGTCGCCAGCAGCGTGGTGGCCGAGGCACCGAATACCGACAAGCGTCGTTCGTTGAGCCCGCTGACCTCGGTCAAAAGCTCTGCCGCGACGGAGTCGAGGCGTTTGCGCACGACTTCGTAGGTGCCGGCGTCCAAGGCGGCGTTGAGGGGCGGCGTGTCAACCATGGGACCATGGCCGATAGGTCAGCGTCCGGGGTCCGGGGTCCGGGGTCCGGGGTCCCTTGCGCTTGAGGTCAACGTGCGTGATCGACGTCATGATTGGTCACCAGTCGTGAGGTGGCTCGCGTCCACAAGACTCCGGACTCCGGACCCCGGACTCCGGACGTGCCGCTCACGCCTTGTCGTCGTCGGGCTCGATCAACCCGAGCGTCGCCGCCTGCTTGAGCAGCGCCGAGACCTTCGCCGGATCCTTGCCCGCCATCAGTTTCTGCAGCACGCCCGCGATGGAGAGGTTCTTCAGGTCGTTGGAGCCGAAGCTGCTGAGCACGCCCTTGAGATCATCCGGCAGGCTGCGGCCTTCTTCCAGGTACTCGCGTCCGAGTTGCTGGATGACCTTGCTGTTGGCCACCGTGGCATCGATCGCTTTGCCGGCACCAACCGCGTTGACGAAGCGGTCGAAGAACGCGCCGTCGCCGCCGACGATCTCGAACTTGGCGTTCTTGAGCGATTCGGCGAGCACATGCGCGCGTTGTTCCGCCATCGAGACGTCGCCCTGGATGCGTACCTTCTCGACCTCGACGTGCTTCTCCAGACGCATGCGGAACTCTTCGTGTTCGCGCGTTTCGCCGTGCAGCTTGCCCATGGCGGTGGCTTTCTCGGTCAGGCCCTTGGCTTCAGCGAGCATGCGGTTCTCGATCGCGGAGGCTTCCGCCTCGCCGACCTGTTCGATCGCCTGCGCCGACGCTTGTTTGACTTCGACCTCGGCCAAGCCGCGTTTCTTCGCCGCTTCAGCTTCGGCTTCCATGACACGGGCCTTGGCAAAGCCCTGCTTCTCGACCGCCACGGCGTCGGCTTCCTTGACCTTGGCCTGGGCCAGGCCTTCGGCGGCGGCTTCCGCCTGATGGCCTTCGGCACGACGCATGGAGGCGATCGCCTGTTTCTCCGCCGAGGTCTGCTCCGCATCCGCGGTGACGATCTTCTCGCGCGCGGCGTGTACCGCCGACTGCTCGGAGGCCTCCGCCATCTTCACTTCCTTGATGCGGGACATCTCCGCTTCCTGGGTCGCCTTGGTGATGGCGACGTCCTTGTGACGGTTGGCCTCCATGGTGGCGCGCACGTCCTTGATGCGCTCCTCTTCTTCAGCGACCTTCTTTTCCACCATCACGCGTTCGCGAATGACCTCGGCGATGTTTTTGCGTTCCACCGCCAGGACCTTCTCCTTCTCGATGGTGGTCAGCTCGACCGCGCGTTCGCGGCTGATGGCTTCGAGTGCACGGTTTTTCTCGATGCGTTCCATCTCGACGGCGACGGCGCCTTCGCGGTTCTTGCCGGCGACTTCGACCTCGCGCTGGGAATTTTCACGCAGGATGCCGATCTCTTGTTCAGCACTCAGGCGCGCTTCTTCGGCGCGTTTGTGTTCTTCGAACTGGACCTTGGCCTCTTCCGCCTGCTCACGTGCGCGGTTGGTGGCGATCTCACGGTGCTGCTTGGCTTCCGCCTCGGCCTGCTGGCGCTCCAGGGCAAGCAGCGCTTCGCGTGCTTCGACGTCCTGCTTCTTGATGACCTTCTCACCTTCGCGCTGGATCTCGTTGGCCTTCACGCGCTGCTGGGTGGTCAAGTCGATGATCTTTTTGCGGCCTTCGGAGTCGAGGATGTTGTCGGGATCGAGCAGCTTGAGCGGAGTCTGTTCCAGGAAGTCAATCGCCGCGTCTTCCAGGCTATAACCGTTCAGGTCACGACCGATGATGCGCACGATCTGCTCTTTGAACTGATCGCGCTCGTTGTAGAGGTCGATGAAGTTCATCTTTTTACCAACGGTTTTCAGCGCTTCGGAGAACTTCGCCTGGAACAGTTCTTCCAGGGTCCGACGGTCGCTGGCACGCACGACACCGACCGAACCGGCGACTTTGAGCACATCCTCGGCGGTCTTGTTGACGCGCACGAAGAACGTCACCTTGATGTCGGCGCGGATGTTATCGGCACAGATCAGGCCATTTGTCCCCTGGCGGTCGACCTCAATGGTCTTGAGCGAGATGTCCATGATCTCGACGCGGTGGATAATCGGGATCACCAGCGCACCGGTGAAGGTCACCAGTGGTTCATTGCGCAAAGTGTTGACGATCATGGCAAAGCCCTGATCGACTTTACGGAAGTAGGCGCGGATGAAGAGGATGATCCCGATCAGCAGGATGCCGCCTGCGGCACCGCCGACGACCCACAGGGTCTGAATCCCGGTCAGTCCGGTGGTGGTAGTGATGACTTCCTGCGCCATGGCCAACTCCGCTTCGCATGGTCCGCTTGGTTAAGAGGCGGACGGCAAGTGGGCGCTACTGTGGTGGTTCCATCCGCCTTTCCAGTGAAACCGCCGGGGGCGGAGTCGAAGCCTGCGCTGGCGAAGAGACAGGCGGCAGTCCGGCGTTATCCGTCACGATTGTTTCCACGTCGGTCGGCACGTGGCTGAACGGAGCGACCAGGTAGAGGTTGTTGCTGGCGTCGAATTCCACGACCACCGCCATGTCATCGCGTTTCATCTGCACACCGTGACGGCAGAAGACGTTCATCAGGATCCCAGGGCCGGCGTTGTCGCACACCGCCGTGCCGAATTGGTGGTCGACAGTCAGCGAGGAGATGCGCACCATACGCCCGACTAGGCCGGCCTCGCCGTGTTCGCTGACCAGGTTGAACAGGTGACGCAGCGGTCTGACCACCAATCCGGTGATCACCACCGCCGGAATCATCGACGCGGGGATCAGCGCGAGTGAAAACACCGGCCCGCTGACCACCGACGCCAACGGTGCTCGCACCAGCAGTTCGGCCAGCATGCAGAGAAACCACCCCAAGAAGAGGAACACCGACGCCGTGATAGTCACCGGCACGCGCCCGACCGAAAGAAACTCCAGGAAGCCATGGCCGTGGTGTCCACCAGTGGCCATGTCGCCACCTGCGTCGCCGACCTCGGGACTGAACAGATCAATGTCGAGCGCACCGATGATCACGGTCAACCAATACAACACTGCCAAGGCCAGCAGCACGCTGTAGGCGATGGTGGGGAAGGCCAGCACAGCAGCGAGGAATTCCGACATGCGCGCCACCCTAGGGCGCTGACCTCGTCCGTCATCCGGAATCGACCCCCCGGTGTGGCGGATGCACCGTCGACCAGATCGTCGATGCGGTTGGCAGGTGACGAACCACGCCCACCATGCAGCGCATGCCCGCATCCGCTTGGCGTCCATGGACCAGGGGTACCAGACGTGTCCTGGCGTGGTGGTTCGCCGCCCTCGGTGACCGCCACGGCTGGTTCGCGGCGCTACGCCTGACCGCAACCACGCTGGGAATCGGCCTGTTGATCGGCTGGGGCAGCACGCGGTATCTGCGCATCATAACGGTGGAGGAGAAGTTCCTGCCCAAGCCGGTGATCGAACCGGCGAATGGTCTGCGCTGGGTGCAGGTGAAGACCACCGCCTACTGCCCATGCGCCATCTGCTGCGGCCTGTTCTCGGATGGGCGCACATCCATCAATCGTGACGTGACCAAGTTCCCCTACGGCATCGCGGTCGAACCCAAGCTCGTTCCTTATCGCCTGATGGTCGATGTGCCCGGCTACGGCACGGCGATGGTCGACGACACCGGTGGAGCGATGCGTCAGAGCGCCAAAAACGGTGTCGTACACTTCGACCTGCGTTTCATCACCCACAGCGAAGCTCGGCGCTGGGGCGTGCGGCACATGTACATCGCGCTGCCGGCGAACATCCCGGCCGCATCCCTGGTGAAACAGCCGTGATTGGTGGATCACCGCCACGGCAGCCGGCTCGCTACTTCAGCGGTCGCATCCTGGTGGCGGATGACGATGTGATGCACCGCCGCCTGACCACCGCCCATCTCGCGCGTCTGGGCCTGGGTGCGGATGGGGTCGGCGACGGCCAGGCTGCGCTCGCCGCCATCGCCACCCAGGCCTATGATCTGGTGCTGATGTGCTGCTACCTGCCGCACCGCGACGGTTATCAGGCCACCCGTGACCTGCGCGCGCGTGAAGCGGTGCACCAGCTCGCACGCCTGCCAGTGGTGGCGCTGGGCAACGACGTCAGCGCCGACGACCGTGAACGCTGCCACACCGCAGGCATGGACGACCTGCTCGCCAAGCCGGTGCAGGTCGAGGCGCTGAGCGATGCCCTCGCGCGTTTCCTGCCTGTGATCGCTGGTCCATCACCGACCCCGATCACCAGCGTCGTGCTGGTCGGCTCGCCCGCACAAGAGACCGTGATCGATCCGCAGGTGCTCGCGCGGTTGCGGGTGGAACTCGGGGACGACGCCATCTGCGGCGAGATGGTGCAGATCTTCCTCAGCGAGGCGCCGCGACACCTCCAGGCCGTACTCGCATGCGGGCGAGCGCCCGATGACGAGGCGTTGTTACGCGCCACGCACAAGCTGAAGGGTTCCTGTCAGATCATCGGCGCACAACGTTTGGCCCACCGCTGCGTGCTGCTGGAAAACCTGCTGCGCGCGGGCAAACGCCCAGCCATCGCCATGGTCCTCGGGGAACTGCCCGACCTGCTCCAGGATACCCTGCGGACCCTGCGCCAGGTGGCACGCGACCTGACGCCGGAATAACGCACGCCCGATCGACGCAGGCTGCACATCCTGGCGGGTGTTTGATTGACAGGGCACGACTTGCCGGAGGCTTCCGGCGAGGTCCGTGATGTCACCACTACGTCTGGCTGTGATCCTGTGGTCCGTCGTCGGCTGTCTGACCGGCGCTGACGCGCCACGCACCGGCCGCTACACCACTACCTTCAGCGAACGCTCGCCGATGTCGTCGTGGGCGATGTACGTCGAGCGCATGGGCGCGCTCTACAATTTTCCGAAAGACCAAGCCGAGCCCAGTAATGCCAGTTATGAGCTGACTCAGGAACCCTACGATATCTACGTACCCAAGAGTTACGATGGCTCGGTGCCCTACGGCCTCATCGCCTACGTGAACTCCGGCCTGGGTGGTGGGCCTCCTGGGAAATACGCCGAGATTTGCGACCAACACAAACTCATCTGGGTCGGTGGCACCAAGATCGACAACGACCGCACGCCGTGGTTCCGCATCCGCCTGAGCATCGATGGCGTGCACAACATCCGCGCGCGTTACCACATCGACAACCAGCGCATCTATGCCATGGGCCAGTCCGGTGGTGGACGCGTCGCCAGCCGAATGGCGGTGCCCTTCGCCGATGTCTTCAGCGGGGGAGCGATCTACCTCATCGGCTGCAACCCCTTCCGTGCACCGGCGGACAAAGCCGTGGCGACACGCATCGATGCGCTGGCCAAAGCCAACCGCTTCGCCTTCGTCACTGGTTCAGAGGACTACAACAAGCCGGGCACCATCGACGTACACGCGGACTACCGGGGGCAGAAGTTCCCTCACCTGATCTACCTCGAACAACCTGGGCTCGACCACAACACTCCAAGCGCAGAATGGTTTGAAAAAGCGGTGGTGTTCAATGACGCGCCGGTGCTGGCTGGCGCCACCGCCGCCCTCACCCAGGGCAAGGATCTGGAGACCAAGAAGAAGCACCGCGAAGCCTACGCTGCCTACCAGCAGGCCGCGAGCTGCGCCATCGCCGGTGATGTGGCGATGGAAGCCGCCAGCGCGGTATCCAGGCTGGTGCCGGTGCTGGATGGCGAGGCCGCCACTGAGCTGACGAAGCTCGCGGAGAAACTATCGGGTGCTGCGGTGCGCACGTTCGTGCAGAAATGGCCCGCCGAACTGCCGACCACCACCAAGGCTCGCGACCTGGGCGAACGCCTCGCCGGCGAGGAACTCGACAAACTCGGCGCCAAGCCGACGGTCAGCGCCCTGCGCGGCTTCCTCAAGACCTGGGGCGGCTACGCGGTGCGCGAGCGCGCAATCAGCGCGCTCGACCTGCTGGCCAAAGACGCGTGGCCGAAGGCCGAAACGGTGAAACCGGGCGCCGCGCGTTGGAAGGCGCTGGCGAAGTTCGTCGAGGACTGGTCGCCCACGCCGACCGCAGACCTAGCAGCGAAGATCTCGGCCGACGAGATCGCCACCAAGGTCAGCGAGGCGGAAGCCCTGGCCACCGACGGCGCGAAAGCACAACGGCTCAAGCTGCTCTACGGCGAGACCAAAGGCACGCCGGCGAATAGCGCAGTGCAAACCGCGCTGATCGCGGTGGCTCTGCGTTTGCAGGAGGCTGGCGCAAAACCGTGAGCGAGCGGCTCGTCAGTGCGGCAGGTATACCGTGGTGTACGCGCCCATCTCCGACAGTTGGTCATTGGTCAGGTCGCGCTGCTCTTCGCGGATGCCGGATGATTCCGCCCACGCGCAGATGGTGCCGTGGCTCTGGATCACCGCATGCCACGCGCCGGGCTCGATGATGTACCAGGTCTGTGGCAGCATCGGCAAGGCGACGACGTGGCCGGGATCCTCGGCGGTGCCGGCAAGACAGAGGATCGCCTGACCCTGAAGCACGGTGCCGGCCTGACGCCCGCCAAGGTTGCGCGTCATCGAGCGGGTGCTGCCGGGCATGCGTTCCGGCGTGGGATTGGTCAGGCCGAGCTGCCAGCCGGCGGTGGTGTGTGCCGGATCACCGACCGCGACGCGCACGTAGCCGGGCTGACGGCTGCGACCGACGATGAGTTGATCGGCGACGAGGTTCTCTAGCAGGAAGGGCTGGCGTTGTACGGCGTAGGCGGTGATGCGCGCGATGACTTCATTCATCGCCAAGCCATCGCTGTACAGATGCACCGCATCGTCGGTCAGCGTCAACGCGCCGACGGCGCGCGAAGAATCGCGCTGGTCGCGTTCGCGGATTTGCGCCACCACCTCGGGTAGCGAGGGCTGCGCCTGGTGCGGCGGCCACTCGGAGAGTCGCCGGCGGGCGCGTTCCTCCGGGCTGGCGTCGAGGAAGATTTTGAGTTGCGCGTCGGGACAGATGACGGTGGTGGCATCGCGACCTTCGACCACCGCATCACGACCGGCGACCAGGCTCTTCTGCAACTGCACCAGATGGGCGCGGCAGCCGACATTGTCGGCGACGCGCCAGATCTGCGCGGTGGTCTCAGGCGAACGGATACGCGCACGCGGCAGCACTACGCCGTCAAGTTGCACCTGGCCTTCGGCATCGAAACCGATGTCACGCTGGCACACCCACGCCGCCACCGCCTGCGGATCGTCGACGTTGATGCCGGCATCGAACAGGCCGACGGTTGCCGCGCGGTACATCGCACCGGTGTCGAGGAACAACAGCTTGAGGCGTTGGGCGAGCAGGCGCGTGACCGTGCTCTTGCCGGCACCGGCTGGACCGTCGATGGCGATGACCATGGGCCGGGCCATCGCCGGACCGCCTGGGCGGGGTGACTGCATGACGGCGTGTTGTCGTTGGCCCGACGGGTGGGGCAATGGCCTGGGAAGGGCGGCGGTTGCCCTCCCGGGAGGCTATCGCCGACAGGCAGCGACGAATGCGCGCATCAACGCTGGATCTTTGATCGCCGGAGCGGATTCGATGCCACTGGCCACATCGACCCCGTAAGGCTTCGTCGCGGCGACCGCCGACCCCACGGTCGTTGGACTCAGGCCACCGGCGAGGATCACCGGACGGTCGAAGGCCACACCGGCGAGTAGGTGGTGGTCCCAGGCGACTCCACTACCGCCAGCCACACCCGGTACCGCCGCATCCAGCAGGTACGCGTCCGCCGGATAGCCGCGCACCGCACTGAGCGCCGCCGCGTCCTTCACCGCGAAGGCCTTGATCACCGGGAAGCGCGTGCGCAGGCGTGCCGCCAATTCCGGCGGTTCGTTGCCGTGCAACTGCACCGCAGTGCAGCGCGTTACGCGCATCGCTTCGAGGATGTCCAGGTCATCGGCATCGACGAACAGTGCCACCGCGGTGACGAAGGGCGGAATCAGGCGCGCCAGCTCCGCGGCACGTTCGACGCTGATCTTGCGTGGTCCGCGCGCGAGATTGAGGCCGATGGCGTCGACGCCGAGCTCGATGGCGGCACGCACGTCTTCATCACGGGTGAAACCGCAGAACTTGATCTTCATGGCAACCAGTCCGGGGTCCGGGGTCCGGGATCCGGGGTCCCGAGGTCCAACGCCACCGCCGAGCAGATAACCACGACGTCACGCGCACGGACGCAGACGCATTGGTCGGAATCCACAAGACTCCGGACTCCGGACTCCGGACTCCGGAACGTGCCCTTCATTTCCCCTGATACAGACGCGCGGCCAAGATTTCTGGCAGCCCGACTTCGCGGATCTTGTTCGCCGCGGCATCGATGTCGTACTCCACACGGCGAATCTGCACGGTCTTGGCTTCGTTGTCGTACAGCGCGAAGCTCGCCTTGTTGTTCTCATCGCGCGGCTGACCGACACTGCCGGCGTTGACCATGATCGAGATGTCTTCGTCGACCGGGATCTCGCCATCAAGTGTGTAGGTGATCGGATCCGTGTCGAAGAAGCCGACCGGCACGTGGCTATGGCCGAGGAAGCCGAGCTTGGCTCCCATGCGCTTGAGCGACTCGAAGCTCTGCTGCGCGTCGAACACCGTCTGAATGTAGTTGAAGGCTTCCGGCTGGTGGAAGGTGCCATGCGCCACCGCGCAATCCGGGTAGGTCAGCGTCAGCGGCAGATTGATGATCCACTGTTTCTGTTCGTCGGTGAGCTGTTCACGCGTCCAGATCGCCGCGGCCTTGGCGTAGGCGTTGAAGCAGTCGATCGAGACTTTGCCCACCGCCGCCCAGTCGTGGTTGCCCGCGATCACATCGCAGTTGAGCGCGCGGATGGCCTCCAGGCATTTGGCCGGTTCGGCACCGTAGCCGACGATGTCACCGAGGCAGACAATCTTGTCGACCTTCTCCGAACGGATGGCAGCAAGCACCACGTCGAGTGCTTCGGTATTGCCGTGGATGTCACCGAGGAATGCGTAACGCACGAGGGGTCGCCTTGAGGGAGTGCTGGACGGTCACGCGATGTCTTGGCGTTTGAACAACGCCAAGCCGATCGCGAGACAGCCTGCGCAGTACATCGCGGAGTAAAGCATGGTCAGACCAAGGTACCCTAGAGACAGGGGATGTCCCGGCAATTGGATGCTGTCATCCACTTGGAAGAGCGCGAGCGCTGGCAGGGCCACGCCACCCATGAATCCCAGCCCGGCAGCGACGTGGCTGACCACAAAAGCGGCGAAACAGGCCAGGATGTTGGCCACTAAAGGCAGACGTAGCGCCAGCACCGTGGCCAGGCAGGTCATCACGGCCCCATGTGCCAGCCCCAGGACATGCGCCAGGATCACCTCACGCCAGGGCACCCACAGGTCCTCATGCCCGACGAAGTCACGCCGGGCCGGATCATCCTCGAAACCGGTGTACTGAGCATAGGCCAGCACTCCGAGGTGGGCCGCCGCGATCAGCAGCGTTGCACCGACGATCACCAGCCAGATGCCGAGCGCCTTGCCGACCAGGAAACTGCCACGCGAGAGCGGCTTGGCGAACAGGGTCAGCGCGGTGCGGCTTGCCAGTTCATCGTAGACACTCTGCGAGGCTCCAACCACGGCGAGGAACAGGCCATTGAGCATCGCCACCGCCACACCCGCGGTGGCGACCATGCGCAGACGGTCCTGGGTCTCGAAGTTGAACATGCCGAAGAGGTAGCTCATCACCAGCAGCACGAGCGCCAGGATGGTCGCCAACCAAGTCACCGGCTGACGGATCGAATCGGCAACGGTAAGGCGCGTGAGCGCGATGAGGGCCATGGGCGGCTATGAGAGGGACCGGACCCGGTCGCTCAAGAGGGGCAATGCGCTGGTCGTCGCCAACGCAGGACCCCATGCCAGACGAGCAGCACCAGGCAGCCAATCGCGATGCAGGCGAAGATCGCTGCGATGGCCATCAGGAACACCGGTCCCTTTGCGCTATGATCCACACCCGACCACCAGAAACCTCCGCCGGCGATGAGTCCGCTCACCAGGGCAGTGCCGAGCAGATGCCACCACGGCACCGCGTTCCACAGTACTGATCCCTGGTCGGGCACCTGATCACGCGGGCGCCTTTGGCGATCATGGCCACTCATGTCATCACCACAGATGTCATGGCCGCCGTTGTCATGGCCGCCGTTGTCATGGCCGCCGTTGTCATGGCCGCCGTTGTCATGGCCACAGGCAGCGCAGCAGGGCACCCAGCGAACGGCTGGCGATGGCGATCTTCCAGGCGCGCCGGCGCTCGCCGTTGCGGATCAGGTACGGTACCGCTGCGGCGCGCAGCGCCCGCTCCTCGAGCGACTGCACCCGACGTGCAGTCGTCAGCAGCACTGCGCTGGCCAGATCGTTGCGGCCGGCGCGGGCGAGCGCGCGGGACAGACGGTGTGCTAGGCGCGGAAATGGCGGCAGACCGTGGAGATCCTCGCGCGTCGCCACCTGCATCGCATCGGGCTTGGCCCAGGCATCGGGCCAAGCCGCCACCACCACACGGGCCACCGGTGGACGGGTCACCGGTGGCGTCAGGCGGCCAAGGCGCGTCAGGCAAGCCGCTTCGCCATGCACCTCCAACGCCAGCAACGCGCTGACCAGTCCACAGTCGGTGGTCGGCGGCGTTTTCGCCGTGACGCGGTCGAGCAGCTCCAAGGCCTCGCCGCTGCGTCCGCCGATCGCCAAGCATTCGCTATAGAGCGTCGCGGCTTCCTGATCGTCCTCGTCCTCGCGCCACAGGGTTTCCGCCAGCGTCAGCGCGCGGTCGTAGACCCGGGTCTGGGCCAGCAGGCGGATACGCTGCAAGCGCGCAGCGCGGTTGCTCGGCTCCACCTGTTCGACCAGATCGAGTTGGCGCGTCGCCAGGTCGCGCGCCTCGACCAGCATCGCGAGCTGTGCGAGCAACAGCCGGTTGGTGACCACCAGGTGGCCATCAGCCGCTTCCAACACCGCGATGCCCGCTCGCGCACCGGCGGAGGTGGCGGCGTGAATCGCGAGATCCTTGAGCAGACGCTGGGTCTCCGGTGCCGTGGCATGACGTTCGCCGAGCGCCGGCAGCAGTTCGCCCGCCGCCGCCTGGGCTTCGGCACCACGGCCACGTCGCAGCAGGAAACAGCAGCGTTCGGCCTGGTGCGGCAGATGCGTGGGATGATCACTGACGATGCGCGACCACATCGCTTCCGCATCGCTGTGGCGGCCGGCACGTTCGTAGAGCACCGCGAGCTGGCGGTGCAGCACGGCTTCGTTGCTGCCGGCCTCGACCCCTGGGTCATTGGTGGCGATTATGCGATCAAGCTGTTCCAGGTGAGTGATCGCCAAACTCAGATCGCCACGCTGCTCGGCCAGCACCGCACCCAGGATGAGCGCCGGCATCGACTGCGGATCGTGCCGCAACGCCTGATCGAGCGCCTGCTGCGAATCGGTCGGATGACCGAGCGACAGTTCCAGTTCCGCCAACACCATCCACGCGCGGCTCTGATCCCCAGCAGCAGTCGCCAACAGATGCTGGTGCGCCGCACGACGCGCCAGCACCGGCTGCCGCGCGGTGGCCAGGACCTGCGCAAGTTCACGCCAAGGCACGCCGGCGCTGCGTTCGAACAACGGACGCAGCGGAGCGATGATCGACGCGGTCTGCTCCGCTTCGCTGGTGACATCCAGGCCCACCAACTGCAGACGTGCACGACGCACCAGCAGGCGCGGCTCGTCGGCGTAGGCACCCTCGAGCGCCTGCACACACCAGCGGATCGCCTGGTCGCGTTGCTCGCGGCGTTCGGCCAGGGTCGCCGCCAGTTCGTAGGCCGCGAGCACCGGTTGCGGCGCAGCCAGCAGGGCGGTGACGATGGTATCAGCCTGACGGTCCTGGCTGTTGGCGATCAGCAGGTGGGCGTGCAACGCCTGGTACTCCGCGCCACGATCGAGTTCCGCCGCACGTTTGGCTGACGTCAGGGCACTTACCAGATCACCGTCCTCCGCCGCGATCTCCGCCTGGATCGCCCACAACTGCGGCGCTTCGCTGACGATGGTGAGGGCCTTGGCCGCGACCTCGGCGGCCTCCTTGCGGCGGCCCTGTTTACGCAAGGCCTCCGCGAGCAGGGCGAGCAGCGGTGGCGTGTCGGGCAGCGCGACCAGCGCCTGCCGTGCGACGGTCTCGGCCTGATCCGTGCGCCCACCAGCGAAGCAGTGGTCGATGTGCTCGCGCCACGCCCACAGGTAGTCCTTCTGGTTTTCGACCGCACGTTCGAGGTACGGGATCGCCGCGTCGCGCCGGCCCTGGCAACGCAGCAGGAAGGCCTTGAGGCCATCGTTGATCGACTCGCCGGGTTCGAGTTCGCAGGCCTTCTTGTACGCCGCCTCGGCATCGTCGTGCCGCCCGGCGAGCGCCTTGAGCTCGGCCTGCTCGCGCCACGCCCAGGTGTAGGCGGGATCGATCTCGACCGCTTTCTCCAGATTCGCCAGCGCTTCGCGCTGTTTGCCTTCGTGGCGCAGCAGGTCGGCGAAATAACCGAAGGTCACCGCGTCGTAGGGATTGAGTCCGCGCGCGTGTTCGAGGTGGGTGTAGGCCTCCTGCATGCGCCCGAGTTGGCGGCAGACATCAGCTTGTTCGTGCAACACCCAGGTCGCGCTCGGCGCGGCGGCGGCGGCGCGCTGATAATGCAGACGCGCTTCGTCCAGACGCCCGGCACGACGCGCGAGGTTGCCGAGTTGGGCATGCGCCCACGGATAATTGGGGTCGTCCTCCAGCGCGCTGGCGAGCAGTTGGGTCGCACGCGCGCGATCGTTGTCCGCCACCACCTGCGCCAGTTCGACCTTGGCCCATGCGGCCTTGGGTTCGACCGCAAGGATCTGCTCGTAGAGTTTGATCGCTTCGTCGAGATTGCCGTCTTCGCATTCGAGCTGGGCGAGGTGCCCACGCGTCCAGTGATCGTCGCCGTTGGCCTCCAACGATTCGCGGTAACGCCGACGCGCCTGCGCGACATTACCGAGCGCGCGTTCGCACTCGGCCAGTTCGGAGAGCGTCCAGTGGTTGCCAGGCTCGAGCGCGAGCGCTTCGATCAGGCGTTCCCGCGCCGGCTCGAACTCGCCGCTCTGGCGCAGGCACGCGCCGACACGGGCGACCACGCTGGCCTTGAGATCGGCACGATCCTCACGGTCAAGCGCACTGTCGCGCAGCAGGCGTTCGAGTTCGCCGCGCGCCTCGTGGTAGCGGCCCTGGTTGAAGTAGAGGTCGGCGAGCTGGTCCTCAGGCCCCTCGTCGGGGATGTCGAGCGACAACGCCTCCTGGCTGACGGCCGCGCGCTTCAGGTCCTCGCGCCGGACGAAGAACAGGTGACGGAAGCGGTGCAGCGGGGCTGAACGCCGGTGACCAGCAGTGGCTTCTTCGAGCGCCTGCTCCGCCTCGGCGACATTGCCGGCGCATTCGAGCGCGCTGACATAGCCAAGGTTGGCCCACAAGTCGGTCGGCGATTGGTGACAGAGATCCTGGTAGCGCGTCACCGCATCCTGAAAGCGCCGCTGGCGCATCAGTTCTTCCGCCTCGTGCAGGAGGCGGTCTTCCGGTTGGTCTGGGTCGAACGGAGGCATGTGCTGTCAGTGCACCGTAAGCACGGGTCGGGGCTGTCTACTGATGGGTCGGCATGGTGGCACGTTGCACAGGCGAGTGCGTCAGGCGCAAATCAGTGCATGAGTAGGGGCCAGCAACAACCACCGGTGTCGCCACTCGTGGATCCTCGCCCCTCATCCGCGTTTCGGCAGCTCGCGTCCGAGTTCCTTCAACACTAGCTTGAGATCCTCCCAACATGGCTTCTTCGCCTCTTCGTCCCTGAGCAGGTAGCTGGGATGGAACGTCGGGATCATGATGATACCGGCGAATTGAAGTTTCTGGCCACGCATGCGCGTGATGCCGAGCGAGTCGTCGTTCATCAACGCGCGCAGTGGCGTGTTGCCGAGGGAACAGATGATCTTGGGTTTCAACAGCGCGATCTGGCGGCGCAGGTAACCCATGCAGGCGGTGACCTCGGCCGGTTCCGGCGTGCGGTTGCCGGGCGGACGGCATTTGATGATGTTGGCGATGTAGACGTCCTCGCGCTTCAGGCCCATCGCGATGATCATCTTGGTCAGCAGTTGTCCCGCCGCGCCAACGAACGGACGACCGGTGGCGTCCTCGTCCGCACCCGGGCCTTCACCGACAAACAACAGCTCCGGCTGCGGATTGCCTTCGCCCGGCACCGTGCTGCGACGCGTCTCGCACAAGCCGCAGGCACGACAGGTGGCGATCTCAGCGGCGATTTTTTCAAGTGAATCGGGGCCGTCAGCGATTGGGGAAAGGGGCTCGGGGCTCGGGGCTCGGGGTGGTGGAGCGGGCGTTACCGCTGCCTTCACCGCGGGAACCGGTTTGACGGTGACCGCAGGATCCAACACCGCGGGCACCAGCCCAGCGGTCGCCGCCGGCTTGAACACGAAGTCGATGCCCAACGCCCGATCAAGTTCGATCAGTTGTTTCAGATTGCGCGCCAGGTCCTCGCGTTCGTCCATGCCCCAGCCTTATTCTGCATTCTGCATTCTGCACTCTGCATTTGCGCTTTTGCCGCCCTCATCCCCCCTGCACCTCCAGGCGCCGCTGCGCCAAACGCCACAACGCGAGGTTGCCGCCGCGCAGGATGACGAACCAGACGAGGCCGAGCAGCACCACGTGCAGAAAGGTCGGATGCCCGGCGACACCCAACTGGCCGACATAGGCCATGGTCGGGAGGTACGACAACAGCGCGAATGGCAGCACGGTGGTGAGCGCGCCCAGCGTGTCGCCCAGAAAATGCAGCGGCACCATCAGACCCGAGAGCAGCATGATGAGGTTGCGTTTCAGGCTCAGCAGACCGCTGATGTCCTCCAACCAGAAGCAGGCGGTGCCCGCCATCAGGTTGAGTTCGGCGTTGATGACGAAGGCGAGCACGAACAGCAACGGGAACTGCCACCAGCCGTCGCCGCCCGGTGGCAGGACGCCGAACAACGGCACCAGCACCAGTGCCATCGGCGCAGCGAAGAACAACACGCGGAAGGCGGTTTCGCCCGCAGCCTGCGCCAGCCATTGGCCGTGGAAATTCAGGGGCTTCAGCAGATCGAGCGTCACGTCGCCACTCTGGAAACGCGCGGCGATCTCGTTATCGGTGTTGGTGAAATAGGCGGAACGCGCGATGTAGCCGACCGCCAGGTAGGTCGCGAGTTGTGGCAGCGTCAGCCCGTTCAGTTCATCCGTCGGCGCCAACCCCTTGGCCGCGAACACCGCCTGCCAGATGGCGTACTGTCCGCCGACGAAGATGCCGTAGGTGGCGATGCCGGTGACATAACGCATGCGATACGCCATGAGCTTGAGAAAGGTCAGGCGCATCAGCCACAGGTACGGTGCCAGACGATCCCACATGCGTAGCTGGGATCGTGCGCCGACGCCCAGCCGGACAAGGCTGTCCGTCGGCAGCGCTACTGGCGGATTGGCGGCAACACCAGCGGTGACGGCAGCGCAGCGAGGGCGGCGGTAAGGGCAGGCGCGTCCGGCAGGCGCAGCAGTTCGCCGAACGGGATGGTCTGACTCTGGGTGATCGCCGCCCAGGCGGTGCGCTGGCGCACACCGTTGCTGACGATCTCCACCTGTTCCAGCCGCATGCGATGGCTTTTCTCCTCGAAGATGCCATTGGCCGCGCGACCGATGAAGAAATCACCATTCCACAGCCCGACGAAACGCACTGGACCATCGACCGGACGCTGGGGATCCGCACCCAGGGTGATCTCCTCCTTCGCTCCCCGATCGTAGACCGCGAGCGGAGCGGTGACGTAGACCACGCCGTCCTCTCCTGGCAGGCGCATCATCACCGCGCTGAATTCCAGCCGGCCGAACTCCGCGTCGCCTTGCACCACCTTCTCGGCCTGGAGGTAAGCCGGTGGCCCGGCCTTCTTCTCGTCCCACCAGTGCACCACCACTAGCCCATCCGCACCCGGCGCCGGTAGGTCGTCCGGCGCACCGCATCCGCCCAACGCTAAGGCCAGGAGCGCCACCACGACGAGCACACTGCGAACGCACCTGGATGCTGACATGGCCACCGGCATGGAAGGGAACCCTAACGCGGGACGCGGGTTGCACCACGTCACCAGTGCCTGCCACACCGCCTTGACCGTTAGGGGGTGCCCGACAGGATACCGCCCTTCACCGAAAAGCCCTGCGGGCTTGAACCCGCTTCAAGGAGTGGCCGTGAGCGACATTCGTAACAAGGTCATCGACATCATCGCTGATCGCCTGAGCCGCGACAAGGCCACCATCACCGAGGCGAGCAACATCGTCGCCGATCTAGGCGCCGACAGCCTCGACATCGCCGAGATCATGATGGACCTTGAAGATGCTTTCGGCGTGAAGCTCGAAGAGGATCAGGACCTCAAGACCATCGGGGACGTGATCAAGTACCTCGAGGGTAAAGTCGCTAAGTGACGGATCCGATCCAGATGACCCATCGTCGCGTGGTCGTTACCGGGATGGGCGTGCTGGCCTGCAATGGCGTTGGCACGACGGCATTCTGGGACGCCCTCAAAGCCGGACGCCACGGCATCGGCCCCATCACCACGTTGGATCTGTCCAAGCACAAGACCAAGTTCGGTGGTGCCGTGCCGCTCGACAACGCGGCGCTGGTGATCGGCGACATGAAGCAGGCCAAGCGCAAGGATCGCTTCGTCCTGCTCGCGCTGAAAGCCGCCCATGAGGCGATGGAAGCCAGCGGTCTGGACTACAAGAACTGGGCCGACCCCTTCCAGGCCGGCTGCGTGGTCGGTTCCGGCATCGGCGGCCTGAAGACCATCGAAGAAGAATGTGCGGTTTTGGCCACGCGTGGCCCCTCGCGCGTCAGCCCCTTCCTGGTGCCGAAGATGATCGTCGACAGCGCGGCGGGCGACATCTCGATCGTCTACGGTACCAAGGGTCCGAACTATTCGATCACCACCGCCTGTGCCACCGGTTCGCACTGCATCGGCGCGGCGTTCCATCACATCCGCAGCGGCCTGTGCAATGTGATGATCAGCGGCGGCGCCGAGGCCCCGATCACCGATTTGGGCGTGGCAGGGTTCAACTCCATCACCGCCCTGTCGACGCGGAACGACAGTCCCGAGACCGCCAGCCGCCCGTTCGATCGCGACCGCGACGGCTTCGTCATCGGTGAAGGTGCCGGCATCGTCATCCTCGAAGAGCTGGAACACGCGAAGAAGCGCGGCGCCACCATCCACGCCGAAATCGTCGGTTTTGGCTGCACCGGCGACGCCTTCCACGAGACCCAGCCCGACCCTACCGGCGCGGGCGGCATCGGCTGCATGCTGATGGCCCTGCGTGACGGCAACCTGCGCCCGGAGCAGATCGGCTACATCAACGCCCACGGCACCTCGACCAAGTACAACGACGCGGGCGAGACCAAGGTGATCAAAGCGGTGTTCGGCGATCACGCGAAGAACCTCGCGGTCAGCAGCACCAAATCGATGACCGGCCACACTCTGGGTGCTGCCGGCGGCATCGAAGCGATCGCTTCGGTCCTGGCGCTGCGCGATGGCGTGCTGCCGCCGACCATCAACTACACCACTCCCGACCCCGAGTGTGACCTGGACTACGTGCCCAACCAGGCGCGTCAGAAGCAGGTCGAATACGCCCTGTCGAACAACCTAGGCTTCGGTGGCCACAACGCCTCGCTGATCTTCCGCCGCTTTCAGGGCTGAAGACCGCGGTTGACGACCGTTTCACGGGTCCGGAAGGCCCCTCCCGCTGGTGGTTGCCTGCGGTTGCGGGCTTACCAGACTGCGCCGCCCCCACGATCAGGACTACATGAGCACGGTGACCGACATGGACAAGAAGCGCATCCGCGAAGAAGTCATCGAGATCATGTGCAATAAGTTGCACAACCTGCCCCACCCGGGCGATGACGATGAGTTCGACTACGACCACCAGGCGCTGGTGCCCGACATCACCAAGGACCCGCTCGACATCGCCGAGGTGTCGATGGACCTGGAAGACGCCTTCGGCGTGAACTTCGACGAGGCCCTGCCGGGCGAAGCCGGGCTGGAGACCATCGGTCGCGTGGTGGACTACCTCGACCGCCGCATCAACCAGGAACGCGCCGGAGTGCGCAAAGCCGCCAGCGACGACTGATCACGCCGTATACGCGTGACGTCTTCCAGAGGCCCTGCATCGCAGATGCAGGGCCGCTTCGTTGGTCCACGGATTCCTGGGGTTCAATTGTTCAGCGTGGGCGGCGGGGCCGCGAGCTTGGCTTCGTGCTCGTATTGCGCGAGCAACGCCGCGGCGAGCAACGTCTGGTCGTTGGACCACTGTGGCTGGTGATCGACCAGGAAGACCAGCAGGCGTGGTGGTGCGCTGCGCGATTGGCGCTCAGCACGCCGCGCCAGCGCCGCGCGATAACCCTGAACCACCACCGCCCGATCGATGGTGCCGCCAGTGATTTTCTGCACCTGGTCCGCTGAAAGGCGCATGGTCAGCAGGCCGACCTGATCATCGAGTACGCGTCCGCTGGGTTGCTGATCCATCCGCATGGCGGTGCAGGTGTCCACCACCACGCTGCGCAGGCGTACCGCCACCGCATCATCCGGCGGTTGATGCGCCTTGCAGCCGATCAGTACGGCCAATGAGAACCACAACAGCACGCGCATGACGGCGGGATGGTCGGTTCGTTCACCGCTGCGCAAGCCGCAGCCCGGATCACCACATGTGGCCATGTGCCGCTTCCGCGCACTGGGACGCACCAGGGTGCCCTCGAATGGGCACGCATGAACCGTGATCTACCGCCAGGGACCGCATTTATTTGCGGATGGGTTTATTTGCGAATGGGTTTATTTGCGAATGGGTTTATTTGCGAATGCCTTCGGTCGAGAAGGTGATGGTCACCTCGTCACCGATGTTCTCCAGCATCTTGTCCATGCCGTAGTCGCTGCGCTTGACCATGAAGACGGTCTCGAAGCCGATGCGGTGCGCACCCTTCGGGTCCTTGCCCTCGCCAGTCTTGGTCACGGTGATGGTCAGCGGCTTGGTCACGCCATGCATGGTGAACTGACCGGCGACCTCGAAATACGTGGCGTCGACCGCCTTCACGGCGGTGCTGGTGAACTTCAGCAGCGGGAATTGTTTCGCATCGAAGAAGTCGGGATTGGCGAGGTGCGCGTCACGTTTCTCGTTGCGCGAATCGACGCTCGCCGCGTCGACGATGATCTCGACCTTGCTGTTGGCGGGCGTGGTCTCATCCCACACCAGCGACGACTCCGGCTTCACCACGTTGAAGGTGCCGTGGAAGTACGCGACGTTGAAGTGCTTCACGCGGAAGAGCACCGAGCTGGTCACCGGATCGATGGTGTAGGTGTCGGCGGCCTGGGCGACGGTGGCACCGATGGTGAGCAGGAGCGCGGGCAGCAAGGCATAACGCATGGGATGATCCTGGAGGGGTGGAGGTTCGTGAGTGGACGTACTACCGGCCACCCGTGCCCACTGTTTGCGCGTTTCCCACGGGATCCCACAGGTGTCCACCGCACCTGGGGTGCGCTCACGATGCCGGCGCGATCCATCCGCCGCCAAGGCACAGCTCCTCGCGCTCGTCGTAGGCCACGCAGGCCTGGCCGGCGTTGGTGCGCGGTTGTGGTTCAGCAAAACGCACGGTGGCGTTCGGCAATCCTCCAGGACCGCCGCCGGGACGCGCGACGATGCGCGCCGGGACCGGCGTGCCGCGATGACGCGTGCGTACGCGGCACTCGAGACCGCTGGCGGGCAACTCGCCCAGGTGCCAGGTGCAATCGGTCAGCGGCAATTCATCGACCAGCAGCGCGTCACGCTCACCGAGCACCACGGTGTTGGTCGCATGGTCGAGACCCACGACGAACAACGGTTCGTGCCACGCGACGCCCAGGCCCTTGCGCTGACCGATAGTGTAGGCGGCCAAGCCCTGGTGTTCACCCAGCACGCGGCCATCGCGATGTCTGATCGCACCGCGGACGAATGCTTCGGGAATACGTTCACGCAGGAAGCCAGCGACGCCTTCCTTGCCGATGAAGCAGATGTCCTGTGATTCGTGTTTGTCGGCGGTGACGATGCCACGCTGACGCGAGGCCGCGCGCACCTCGTCCTTGGTCAGGCCGCCGACGGGGAAATGTGCGGCAGCGAGTTGTTCCTGCGTCAGCGAGAAGAGGAAATACGTCTGGTCCTTGTTGCGGTCGACCGCGGTGCGCAGCACATGACGGTCGAAGACCTGTTCCACGCGGGCGTAGTGACCGGTGGCGACCTGCTGCGCGCCCAGGCGTTTGGCGTGTTCCCACAACGAGCCGAACTTGATCTTCTCGTTGCAGCGCACACACGGATTCGGCGTCTGGCCATTGGCGTAGGCCTCGACGAAACCGTCGACCACTCCACGACGAAAATCGTCGACCTGATCGATGACGTAGTGACGGATGCCAGCGCCCTGTGCCACCGCCCGGGCATCAATGGTCTCGGTCGGTGAGCAGCAGGAATCCTCGCGGGTGAAACCGCCATCCTGTTCGGCGCACGGCCACAGCTGCATGGTCACGCCGACCACCTCGTGGCCCTGCTCGCTGAGCAGCGCCGCGCTGAGGCTCGAATCCACGCCTCCACTCATACCGACGACGATGCGTGCCATGTGGGGTGCAGAGGCTAGCAACACGCGCACGGAGGAAACCCCGAGACGGGAGAACCTCCGCCGGAAGCGGAGGTTCTCGCGAGAGACGGGATCACCGGGTGATCATTGGGCCGGCGGCGGCTCCACCGCGGGCGGTTCCGCAGCAGGCGGCTCGGTCGCAGGTGGTTCGGCAGCGGGCGGCGCAGCCGGAGCCGGCGCATCCGCCTTGGGCGCGACCGGGGCTTGGGGAGCGGGAGCCGCTTCCGGCTTGGCGGCGGGCTTGGTCGCCTGGACCTTCTCGGCGGTGGCGGCACCGATCCGTCCACTGAGCGCCAGCATTTCGGTCGCCCGGCTGAGGTCGGAGAAACTGGTGTCGATGTGCCACTGTTCGAGGTAGGTGCGGTAGGTGATGCGCGCATCCAGCTCGACCAGACGGGCGTGCAGCTCGGTGATCCGCGCGTCGCCGACCGGGGCCGCGGGGGCATCCTTCTTCTTCTTGCTCGCGTCGGCGGACACCGGCTTGCTGGTACCACCCATCACCTCGCTCTCAACATCGGCGAGCACCTGATGGATCTCCAAGTAGAGCGCGTTGGCACGGCTGTCGGTGTAGTGCGGCACCTGGTTGAGCACGCCGTAGGCGGGGATGGTCTTGTCCACCAGGAACGAGCCGCTGGTGCCTACCGGTGGCGGGTTCGACTTGGTGGGCGACATCTTCTCCGCCGCGGCGACGGTGAGGGCCGGCACCAACAGCACGGACAAGATACACGCGCGAATAGGGGACATGGCGGGACTCCAGGGGCGGGAGCGCATTGGAGGCCGCCCCCTGACGGCGGCAAGGTCACCCTCCCCAGGTCGCCGCAGGTGTTGCAAACACGGTCCAGAGCGCGGAGTGCGTGGTCCTGAAGGCCCCGACCGCATGGCGTTCCCGCTCCCGCCCCTGGCGGCCCCCTGCCCGCCACCCATCGTCCCCGCCCATGCTGGCGGACTTGTGGCTGTTGCTGGGGGCCCTGATCCCGGTGTTCGCCCTGGTGGCGGTCGGATGGTCCCTGCGCCGGTTCCGCCTGATCGGCGACCAGGGCGTCGAGGACCTCAACAACGTGGTGTTCTGGGTCGCCCTGCCGACTCAGCTGTTCGTCCTGGTGTCCGGCGTCGATATCCGCCACCACTTCGATGGGACGGCGCTGACGGCGGCATTGGGGGGCTTCATCGCTGGGCTGATGGGCAGCTGGTGGTTGTGCCGCGCGATGCCGGCACCGATCCGCGGCACCATCGTTGCCGGCGTGGCACGACCGAATGCCGCCTTCATCGGACTGCCGGTGATGCAGTTGCTGGCTGCTGCGTTGCCACCCGAAGAAGCCACGGCATTGCTGACGGCTTTCGGCGTGTTGCTCGGTGCGATGATCACCGCCTTCAACGCCGGCTCGGTGCTCGCGCTGCGGCTCGCGCATGACGGAGTGAACGTCGCTGGACTGCTGACCGTGCTCGCCCACCTGCCGCGTAATCCGCTGATCGTCGCCTGTGCACTTGGCACGCTCGCGAGTTTCATCCAGCCCAACCTGCTCCACGGCCACGTGGTCGGCGACAGCATCGAACTGCTGGCGCGCGCCGCGATCCCAATGGCGTTGCTGCTGGTCGGCATGCAACTCGATTTGGGACTGGTGCGGCGCAACCCCCTGCTGCTGTCGAGCATCGCCATCGGCAAACTGCTGCTGGTGCCGGCAGCGACCTGGGGACTTGGCTTGGCGCTCGGTGTGAGTGGTCCGGCGCTCATGGCTGCGGTGGTGCTGATGGCGTGCCCGGTGGCGATCGCCGCGGTGCCGATGGCACGCCTGCTTGGTGGTGATGCTGAACTGATGGCGGCGATGGTGGTTGTGACCACCATCGCCGCGCCTATCGCCTTGCTCGGTTGGTTGCTGATCTTGCGCTAACGCTCAGCCGCTGGTTTTTACCGGTGTTTTGCCCGTGAAGGCAAAACGCAGTGCCAGATGCGTCGGCAGGAAGATCAGCAGCGGCAAGCCGATGAGCATGGTGCCGAACCACGCGAGCGGCGGCATCCAAGTCTGCGCCGCGGTGTCGCTCATGCCGTGCACATAGTTGATGTTCACCGGCGTGGCGATGCTCGCTGCGTCAGCGCGCGGGCCAGGCATCAGCGTGTAGCAGACCAGCAACAGCACCCAGGCCAGCACGGTCCAACGCACGAAGGCACGACGGTCATAGCCGAGACGCCACACCAAGTAGACCAGCAGGAACGGCAACCAGCCGTGGAACAACGACAGGCCGCGCAGGAAGAGCGACCAGTCCTGATTGAACATGTACGCGGTCATGCCAGTGAGCTGTCCGCCGCACGCGGCGACCACGAAGTCCGCGACCCACAACATCTGCGGCGCGAGGATGCCCACCGCCGCCATCGAGATCAGCAACGCCGATTCACGCCAGATGCCGATCAGCGTGACGAACAACGCGATGTCGCAGAAGTAGAGGAAGTTGGTCAGCCCGTAGTTGTACCAGTACACCGGAATCAGCACCGCCATGAAGGCGGTGTAGGCGAGTTTGAGCCACA
This sequence comes from Planctomycetota bacterium, assembly GCA_013816485.1. Taxonomy (GTDB): domain Bacteria; phylum Planctomycetota; class UBA11346; order UBA11346; family UBA11346; genus BOG-1363. The sequence continues at coordinate 77,705 of JACDEI010000010.1, read as the reverse complement.
ACGGTATCCGCGCCGGACGCGCGAGCAGTTCATGGGCGTGAGCGGCGGGATCCGGGCTGACGGTGGTGAGCGGCATGATGCCTCCTGTGTTATGTAAGCTATCGATAGCTTACATTTGACGCCGTCAACCCCCGCAGCGGCGAGCCGGTGGAAGGGCGGCGCACGACCCCAGAGCAGAGCTGAGATCCAAGCCTGCGACCAGGCCACAAGCTCCTGCTGGACAGTTGCATCCGCTGCTCAGGCGAAGACTGCTGCGGCCGCGTCATCAAGGTACCAGACGGTCCGCTCACCCGGCAGCAGGCTGACCGGTAGGGCCGGGTCGGGTCCGCGCATCGCGCGACGTGCGACCTGCCCCTTGGCGCCGCCCAGGGCGAGCACCAGGTGGTGCGCCGCGCGGTGGAGCACCGGCAGCGACAACGTCAGGCGTTTCGCCGGCGGTTTGGGGCTGTCGTGGATGGCGAACACCTCCGCCAGTTCCGTGAGGCCCGCGTGGTTGGGAAACAGACTCGCAAGATGTCCGTCCTCACCAATGCCGATCAAACACACATCGAGCGCACCGCTGCCACCGGTCGCCTCCCGCAACTGCTCCGCATAGTCCGTCGCTGCCGCTTCCAGATCCGCGCGTTCGGCCGGCATCGGATGGACAAACGCCGGCAACGCGCCGCCTGCCTGCCACGCGGCGAGGGTCGGCGCATCATTGCGATCGCCATGGCCGAGCGGCACCGCGCGTTCGTCGAGCCACAACAGGTGCAAGCGCTCACGCACAAAATCAGTGCAGAGGCCCGCGAGCGCAGTGAGCACCGGCGCGGGCGAACGTCCGCCTGGGATCGCCAGGGTCGCACGACCGCGCGCGGCCGCGGCCTGATCGAGGATGGTGTACAGCGCTTCGGCAACCGTGACTGGCTGGTAGGGCAACATGGCGCGGCAGAGTGCGTCCGCGACGCGCTTCGCAACCCCATCGCCGGCATGCGCTCCGGTTGCAGCCTCCGTTTGTGCCTGGTTTTACCGCTTCACCCACCGTCCGGCGACAAACGTAGCGTTAGACATCGTATTATTCCCTTCTTGCGGAGATGAATTGGCGGTTAGGATGCGCCCTCCACCCCAATCGGGACGCACCCGAGGGTGACCTTTTGCGGCTTTTGGCCGCGAAGCGGTGAGTCGCGCGGTGAGTCACCGCGAGCCTGCCAGGTCTACCTCGCGTACTGTTGGGAACGACTGCAACGGAAATGGCCATGCCTGCCCCCGCTTCTTCCTCTACGACCGACGCCACTCGTCCTGCCGCGCCCAAGGGTACCGGCCAAGTAGTCATCACCCTCAGCCGTCTGCTGCCGAACTGCAAACGCACACGTACGCTCGTCGTCGAAGGTGCTTCGGGTGTACGCAGCGATCCGCTGCACGAGATGGATTCGATCCAGCGCGCGCTCACCCAGGTGCGCGGCATCCATCCGCCGCCGGTGATGATCATCGATGGCCAGACCTTTCCTTGCGTCATCGAAGGCAGCCCACGCAGCCCACGTCTGATGATGGAAGACAAGGGCGAGAAAGTCCGTCTGTACCTCGAAGTCGGTGGCGCCGCGGTCGCCAACGTCTGGCTGATCCCAGGCCCGCACATCGTCTTCCGCGGTCGCATCATCCCGCTCGAATGGACCGGCCCCGCCGAACACCTCGATCCGCTGATGTACGGCCCAATCATGGTGCCGAAGGAATGGCTGGTGCGTGATCCCTGGCGCAGCGTGCTGGCGCACGCCGGTCAGGTGCCGCCGCAGGCCGATCGCGCCAAGCAGGTGCGCGGTCGTCCGCAGCCTATTCTCGAAATGTACGAGGTCGACTCGCGCCTGTGCGGTAACGTGCGCTTCCGTTACCACGATGATCTGCCCGAGATCGATCCGCTGGAGCGCATCGGTCTGATCGTCGCCGAGGACAAGCAAGGCAACATCCTCAAGTGCGAGCGCGATCGCGATCTCGAACTGCAGCGCTGCAACGAATTCATCAAGCGCGGCGCGCTGGTCCAGCGTCGCGGCGCGTTTGGTTTCGTCGCCGACGGCGATGCCGCTGACCGCTTCCTCGCGCAGGTCATCCCGAATCTGCAAGGCTGGGATATCCGCGGCCAGGATCGTCTGCACCGCGGACGTCCGCCGGCGGACATCGTCACCACCGCCAAGGTCGTCGCCCACGATGACTACTTGGAATTGGAAATCGATGCGCTGGTCGACGGTCGCCATGTGCCGATCAAGGAATTGCTGAAGAACGCCGCGCGCGGCCAGAACGTCATGGTCTTCAAGGACGGTCTGCGCGCGCGCATCAACGACGAGTGGCTGAACCGCTACCGCACGTTGTCCGAGTTCGGCGGGCTCAAGGAACACAACGGCAAGGTCCGTGTTCCGCGTCACGCCGCCGCCATGGCGGTGTCGCTCGCCGAATCCGGCGGCGAGATGCAGCTCGACGAGGCGACCCTCGATCTCGCCAGCTTGGCCAAGGGCGGCGCGTCGATCCCGCACGTCGACCTGCCCAAGGGCCTCAACGCCACGCTGCGTGAATATCAACACGCGGGCTTCAACTGGATGGTGTTCCTCAGCAACCGTGGCCTCGGTGGCGTGCTCGCTGACGACATGGGCCTCGGTAAAACCGTCCAGTCGATCACCTTTGTGCTGCACCGGCACAAAGAGGATCCGGGCGTCCACCTGGTGGTCGCGCCGCGTTCGGTGGTCGACAACTGGGTCGACGAATGCAAAAAATTCTGCCCTGAGATCCCGGTGCACACGCACTTGGGGTTGGATCGCGTGAAGTCGACCGAGCGCCTGCCCAAGAAGGGCCTGCTGCTGACCAGCTACAACATTCTGCAGCGCGACATCAAGCTGCTCTCGTCGATCGAGTACAGCACGGTCATCCTCGACGAAGCGCACGTCATCCGTAATCCGGAAGCGAAGACCACGCGCGCCGCGCTCAAGCTCGCCGCGCGTCGCCGCATGTGTCTCTCGGGTACGCCGGTGCAGAACTGCGCCGAAGATCTCTGGCCGATTTTCCACTTCCTCATGCCGGGATTCCTCGGTCGTCGCAAGACGCTCAAGGAAACCCTGCAGGACGATCCCGAGGCGATCAATCGCCTGCGCGACCGCGTCGCACCGTTCGTGCTGCGTCGTATCAAGAGCGAAGTGGCCACCGAACTGCCGCCCAAGACCGAGATCCTGCTGCACGCGCAGATGTCCGACGACCAGGAGCGCTTCTACAAGGACCTCCTGGAGAAGGAACGCGTCGGCGTCATGGACCTGCTGGGTTCCAAGGGCCTGGAGCGTTCGCGCGTATCGATCCTCGCCGCCATCACCCGTCTGCGGCAGGCCGCCTGTGCTCCCGCGTTGGTCGGTGCACCCGAGATCGACAGCGCCAAGGTCGAACTGTTCATGGATCTGGTCGAAGAACTGATCAGCGAAGGCCACCGCGCGCTGGTGTTCAGCTCCTTCACCAAGTTCCTGGCGGTGATCCAGGCCAAGCTGGAGGAAAAGAAGTTCACCTACCAGTACCTCGACGGCCGCACGCGCGACCGCGCGGCGAAGGTCAAGGCGTTCCAGAAGGGCAACGACCCGTTGTTCCTGATCTCGCTCAAGGCCGGTGGCGTGGGTCTCAACCTCACCGCCGCCGACTACGTGATCATCCTCGACCCGTGGTGGAACCCCGCCGCGGAAGATCAGGCCGCGGACCGCGCCTACCGCATCGGTCAGGACAAGCCGGTGATGGTCTACCGCATCGTCACCGTCGAATCGATCGAGGAACGCGTGCTGCGTCTTCAGGAAGAGAAACGCCGACTCGTCGGCGACCTCGCCCTGGAAGGCTTGGCGCGTGCGCTGGAAGCGGGCGACGTGGAGAAACTCTTCGAGGTCGCGGCGGCGGTCGGCTCGTAACGACGGATGTCACCGTGGTTCCACTCGGGAACCGCAGAGACGCAGAGGTTCGAAGAGGGCCGCAGAGAAGACCTCTCTGCTGCTTTTCTTTTGGCTCTCTGCAATCGGGCTTCCAAACCAGAGGAGTTCCGCTCTGCGGCCCTCCTCTTACCTCTGCGTCCTCTGCGTCCTCTGCGTCCTCTGCGGTTTGATCCGCTGTCCTTCATTCAGGAAATCAGGCCCTTCGCCGCCACCGGCTCGTCCACGCGCGGCTGTTGACCACGCAAGACGCTGTTGCCTTCGAAGAGCGTGCGCTGGTCGATCGCCGAGGGCGTCAGCCAATCACTTTCGTTGAACTGGCCCGATGGGCCATACGCAAGGATGGCGTTGCCGTAACACGTGGCTTCGACGTGGTCTTTCGGGATGCCGCGTTCGATCATCAGCTTGGCGGTCTTGGGCACGGCGAGCGGATCGCTGACGCCCCAGTCGGCGCTGCTGTCGACGATGATGCGTTCTTTGCCGTATTTGCGCACCACCTCGACCATGCGCTCGTTGCCCATCTTGGTCTTGGGGTAGATGGTGAACGCGGCCCAGAAACCACGGTCGAGGCATTCCTTGACGGTTTCCTCATTGTTGTGGTCGACGATCACCGAGCCGGGTTTGAGGCCGTGTTCGAGCGCCACATCCATCGAGCGCGAGGTGCCACGTTTCTTGTCACGGTGCGGCGTATGGATCATCACCGGCAGGTTTAGTTCCTTGGCCAGTTCGAGCTGCGCGCGGTAGACTTTGTCCTCCGCGGGCGTCTGGTCGTCGTAACCGATCTCGCCGATGGCGACCACGCCGTCCTTGCTGGCGAACAGCGGCAGGATCTCCAGCACTTCCTTGGCCAGTGCCTCGTTGTTCGCTTCCTTCGAGTTCAAGCCGATGGTGCAATAGTGGCGGATGCCAAACTGCGCGGCGCGGAACCGTTCCCAGCCGATCAGTGAGGCGTAGTAGTCCTGGAAGGAACCGAGCGTGGTGCGTGGCTGACCGACCCAGAACGCCGGCTCGATGACCGCGACGACACCAGCGTCGCGCATGGCTTCGTAGTCGTCGGTGGTGCGCGCCGACATGTGTACGTGGGGGTCGATCAGTTTCATGGCCAAGGCTCCCGTTCCGAGAAAGCAGAGAAAGACAGGAAAGAAGCTACGCGGTCGCTGCCGCGGCGCTGTGCTGCAAACGGTCGAGTTCGACACGCTGTGCTGTATCGCAGCCCGGTCGGGCGGCATCCCACAGATCGCCCGGCACCGGCCGCTTGGCGGCAATGCGCTCGCGAGCGTAGTCGATCAGCATCTGTGCCAAAGTGGTGTTGGCCCGACGCTGCGCCCCAACCATGCGCGCCACCGGACTGGCGACGAACAGCGCCTTGAGCACCGTCTGGTTCCAGGCGTCCCGGTCGAGACGTTCGCCGGCGATGGGATTGTCGAGCGCCACCGCATTGAACACCGGCTTCATGTTCGAGCGCACACCCTCGGCGATACGCGGCGCGAGCAGGTCCTGGTGCGGAAAAAGCGGCAGCGCCTGGTAGAGCGCGACGAGTTCTTCCAGGCCCGCAGCAGCGAAGAGCTGATCCAGCGTGGTCAGCCACGCCTTGGCATCGGACGATGGCAGCGCGAGCACCAGCCGCGTGCGCACCGCCTGATCGATGCTCCAGCGCACGGGATCCCAACCGCTGCGTGCCGCCTGTGCAGCAGTGCGATCTACTTCGCCCAGACGCAGGTCGTCGCGTCCGGCACGCCGTCCGGCGGTGCTGAAGGCGATGAACAGCGCCCGCGTGCCGCCGCCCGCCGCGACGCTCGCGCACGTGTCGCACAGCCAGACAGAGGTCTCAGCCTTGAGCTGACGCTGCAACCAGCTATCGAGCAAAGTCATGGCATCCGTTACGGGCATGTGTGCAGTTTTGATCATCGCCATCCCCTGCCAAGCGCAGGGTTGGGTAATCCCCGACAACCTCACCACCAGCATGACGCGCGCATGAACCATTTCCTCGCCCTGAAACTGGCGGATGCCCCGCGTGATCGTCTGGCGCAGGTGGCGCAGCGGCTCCAGGCCTGGGAACTGCCGGCGACGTGGGTCGATCCCGAGAACTACCACCTGACCGTGGCCTTCCTGGGCGAGCTCGCCGCGGACGAGGCCCACCTGCTGCCATCGGCGATCGATCTGGTGGCCTGCGGTCTGCGTCGGCCGGACCTACGTTTCAGCGGCATCGGTGCCGCTGGTGGGCGGAGCGAACCGCGCACGGTGTTCGCCGCGTTGACGGACATCGACGCACGTTGTGCGGACATCCACCTCGATCTGTGCGCGGGGCTCGACCTGACGCGTGATCCCGCCTTTGCACCACACGTCACCATTTGCCATCCGCGGCGCGCCGGTGCGTGGCAGACGCCGGCGCCCGGTCGCACGTGGAGCGACCTGTTCCTCGCCAACGGACTGGCGGACTGGGGCACTTGCGAGACTACCGACTTGGTGTTCTACCGCCGACGCGAAGGCCCTGGCTCACGCTATGAGGTGCTGGCTGATTGGCCTCTGGTCGCCGTGTGAAAGGCTCGCAGAATCAATCAGCAGCGTTGTGAGATTTTGGGGTATACCTGGGTGAACGCCGAGGATGCCGGCAGACCTTCAGCGCGACGACCGCTTCGCCCACCCGCTCCTGATGAGGCCCACATGGCGCACGCCGAACCCGCCCCCAGCAAGAAGGACCGTTCCCAGGTACTGGATCCGACCCGGCGTTCCAACCAGGTCTCACGCTTCGAAGCCATGCTGCGTGAACGGGTGATCGGCCAAGTCCCGGCGATCGATGCGATCCTCGACAGCTTCAGCAAAGTGCTGGCCGGCATCCGTAATCCCGAACGTCCGATCCTGACCCTGCTGTTCCTCGGGCCGACCGGCGTGGGCAAAACCGAGACGGTAAAGGCCCTGGCCGAGACCATCTTCGGCAAGCGCAACGCCTTCACGCGGGTGAACTGCCAGGAGTTCTCCAGTGAGTTCACGGTCTCCAAGCTCTTCGGCTCACCCCCAGGCTACGTCGGCAACGATGTCGAGCCGATGTTGTCGCAGGACAACCTCGACAAACACCACAAGGAAGCACAGTCCGAAGGCCGTGGCGTGTTCGCTGAAGGCGAAGGCAAGATCGCACGGCTGTTCCCCCAGGTGAAGTCGCACTTCTTGTCGATTGTACTGTTCGACGAAGTCGAAAAGGCGCATCCCAAATTGTGGAACGCGCTGCTCGGGCTGATGGAGGACGGCCACCTGACGCTGGGCAACAACAAGACCGTCGACTTCACCCGCTCGGTGATCGTCATCACCACCAACGTCGGCGCCGAGGAGATGAGTGCCACGCTGCGCCACCGCTCGATCGGCTTCGAGGTCCAACGTGAGGCGGAGGCGATCAACCACGACATCAAGACCAAGGCGGTCGAAGCCGCCAAGGAAGTGTTCCCCTACGAGTTCCTCAACCGCTTCGACGACATCATCTGCTTCCGCGTGCTGACCAGCCAGGACCTGCGCAAGATCCTCAACCTGATGTTGCAGGACGTCTACAAACGCCTGCTCGGCGCCAACATGCCGATCATCCTGCACTACTCGCCCGCCTACCTCGACAAGTTGCAGTCCGAAGGCACCGATCCGCAGTTCGGTGCACGCCCGATGCGCCGTGCGGTCGAACGAATGCTGGTCGCGCCGCTCTCGCGCCTGATCGCCTCCGGGCAGGTCAAGGCCGGCGACATCGTCAGCGTGCGGCTGCGCGGCGGAGAACCGAGCTTCACCCGTGACGGCGCGGATCCGAAGAAGGCCGCCGCGGACGCCAAAGTCCTGCGCTGATCGTCCGGCGTAACGTGCGGCATATGGTGCGCCGGTTCCTGGACCTCGGGCACCGGCGAGCCCAGACCACTACCGCGCACATCGCGCCGTCTTATTGCGGCGGTGGTGTCGGACGGGCAGCGGTCATCGCGCGATAGGTCGCACTTTCGTTGCCCAAAGCCTGCTTGGTGCGGCGCGCCGTGATGCGCAGGAAACCCTCGGCACCGCCGTCATCGGCCATGGTCACGCGGTTGCGACCGCCGGTTTTGGCCTGGTAGAGCGCGGCATCGGCGCGACTGACTAGACTGGCGGCGGTTTCGTCCTGATAGCAGGCCGCCACCCCGATCGACACCGTCACCAGCTTCGGCATCCCGGCGATCGCCTCGACCGCTTCGCGCAGACGTTCGGCCACCTGCATGGCGCCGGCGGGCGGCGTGTCCGGCAGGACGACCAGGAACTCTTCGCCACCGTAACGCGACACCAGGTCGCCCGTACGCAATTGCGCGGTCAGTGCGCGGCCGACGGCGGCGAGCACCTGGTCGCCCGCGGCATGGCCGAACCCATCGTTGATGGATTTGAAATGGTCGATGTCGACCATCGCTACCGCCACCACCTCGCCGCCATCGCAGAGTTCGGTCAAGCGGGTGTCGCCGTACCACCGGCGGTTGGCACCGGTAAGCGGATCGACGCGCGCGAGCGATTGCAGCCCGGCGTAGAGCACCACCCGGCGCAGTGACAAGGACAATTGGGTGCGCAACACCTCGGCGACGTAGCGCTGATCTGCGGGCGAGCGTCCGGCGAGGCTCGGTTGCAAGTGCGCCTGACGCAGCACCAGCGCTGCTTGGCCGTCGACGCCTGGGCTGAGGTCGAGCACCAGATCGCCGCCCGGTTGATCGGGGAGCAGCACCGGACCGGTGAGGGCCGGGACATCGCCAGTGGCGGGCGCGCCCAACCCACGCCACGACCCTTTTTCCCACACCACCAGATCGACCGTGCTGCATGACCAGTAGCGGCGCATGGCGGCGGCAAAGCGGTGACGCGCATCCACCTCATCGACGCAACCGACCAGTTCGGCGCTGACCTCGAACACTCCGCGTTGGAGCTCCTGCGCGTCCTCCAGCACCGCCAGTTCCTCGGTGATACTCTTGCGCTTGATGTCGAGCAGACGTGGATCGGCGGCCAGAGCCACCGTGCGGGTGCCGGTGCTGATCACCGGACGCAGACCGACGATCAAGGCGATGGCCGCGACCACCGCGACCATTGCGGGTGCCACCAGCCAGAGCTGCCCCTGCGCCACACCCCAACCCGCGAGTGCGACGGTCAGCACCACCGGCAGGATGACGACCACGCGTGGATTCATGACGCGAGCTCGACGCGATTACGGCCGGCCGCCTTTGCGGCGTAACACGCGGCATCAGCGCGTTGCAAGGTCGCACGCGGATTCTCCTCGGCACCCATCACCGCCACGCCGAGCGATGCAGTTACCCGCACGGCTTGTTCACCGACCGCTACCGGCTCATCGGCGATCGCGGCCCGTACCGCTTTGGCGATCAGTTCCATGCGCGCCAGCGGACGGCTGACGATGATGGCGGCGAACTCCTCACCACCATAACGGCAGACGATCGCGTCGTCAGGCAGCACCCGGGTGAGGATCGCGGCGACTTGGCGCAGGGCCGTGTCGCCGGCGGGATGGCCATGGCGATCGTTGAACCGTTTGAGGTGGTCCATGTCGCACATGATGACACCCAGCTCGACGTCATGACGACGACAGGCCGCCGCCTGCTCATCAAGACGACGGAGGAACTCGTGCTGGCCGAACAGGCCGGTGAGGTCATCGCGCAGCGCCAACGAACGCGCCTGGTTCACCAGATCGACCGCCGCCAATCCGAGACCACCCAGGCGGCCGAGCGCGCCGAGCAGTTCGAGCGCCAAACGATCGCCGACATCGTCGGTGGTGAGCTGCACCTCCAACACGCCGCGCAGCGTTTCATTGTTATCGCCCTGCCGGCGGTCTCCACGCAGCGGGATGAGCAAATGGACCTCGCGACCGTTGCGACGGATGAGCGGCCGGGCTTCGCACGCGACATAGAACTGGTCGACGCCGGCCTCGCCCGGGTGCGGATTGCCCTCGGCGTTGACCGAGGCCAAACAGCTCTGCCGTTCGATGGTGCCCAGGAACACCCGCACGCAGGTGATGCCCGGCAGCAGTTCGCGGGTGCCTTGACACAACACGTGGGCGAACTGGCCGAGCTCACGCACGGCGGAGAGTTCAAGACAGGCTTCGAGCAGCACCGGATAACGTTGGATGTGACGGTGCAGCAGCGTGCGTTCATGTTCGGCATCGCGCAGTTCGGCGCGCAAGCTGCGGATCTGCGCCGGATCGCCGACCGCGGCGCGCTGGTGCAACACCCACAGGCCGATCGCCGCCGCGACGGTCCAACCGCCCAGGGCCAACCAACCCCCACCCGGCAGCGCGGCCAACGCCGGGAGAAACAACAGCATCCCCGCCCGCCCGTACACCGCCGCGCCAGCCAGTACCCAGGCACCACAACCGACCACTGCCGCCACTATCCCCAGCAGCGGCGACCACTCAGGAACGAGCAACGATACCGACGCCGCGCTCCCGGACCCCAGGCAGAGACCGATCAGCGAAGCTATGCTCGGTTGGAGGCCGCGCGTCATCTATGCATGTTCGCCAGGGGCAGACCACGAGGCAAGCACCAGGACCGCAGATGATGTCATGTCGACCGCGCACGCCCAGTCGTGGGATGCAAGCCACCCGCTGCCACCCCCCGCAGTATGCTTTTTCAGCAGCCTGCGGGGGTTGAAGGGGGCCGTCTTGGCCCCCTTTGGAAAAAGGCCGTTCGGAGAAATCCGGGGGAAATAGCGACCGCAGGTCGCCCCCGGATTTTTCCGAACCTAGCAGGCTGCTGTTTTTCAGCAGCCTGCGGGGGGTGAAGGGGGCCGTCTTGGCCCCCTTTGGAAAAAGGCCGTTCGGAGAAATCCGGGGAAAATAGCGACCGCAGGTCGCCCCCGGATTTTTCCGAACCTAGCAGGCTGCTGTTTTTCAGCAGCCTGCTAGGCTCTCGCCGCACCAGGAGAGCTCATGCCGCGCATCACCACGGTCAGCCGCAAGACCAAAGAAACCGACATCACCGTCACCTGGGATCTCGATCGCGCGGCTCCAGCGGAGATCTCTACCGGCATCGGTTTCCTCGACCACATGCTCGACGCGCTCGGCAAACACTCCGGCACCGCGCTCAAGGTCAGTTGCACGGGCGACCTGCACATCGATGGGCACCACACCACCGAGGATGTCGGCATCGTCATGGGCCAGTGCCTGAAGCAGGCGCTCGGCGACCGCGTCGGCATCGAACGTTTCGGCAACATGGCCTGCCCGCTCGATGAGGCGCTGGTCACCGCTACGGTCGATGTTAGCGGTAGACCGTACTTGGTCTACGATTTGAAACCCGAAGCGGCGATGCTCGGCACCTGGGCGGTGGAGTTGGTTCCCGAATTTTTCGGCGGCCTCACCGATCACGCGCGCATCTGCCTGCACCTGCACCAGCAGTGTGGTCGTAACACGCACCACATCGTCGAAGCGGCGTTCAAGGCGACCGCACGGGCATTACGTCAGGCGATCAAAGTGACGGGGACGGAGCTGCCGTCGACGAAGGGTTTGTTGGGATAATTGCCCCGGTACGAGGGGTACGAGGGGTACGAGGGGTACGAGGGGTACGAAAAGTCCGCAGACCACTGCACCACTCTGTTCTTCTGCTCAATGGACCCTTCGGACTTTTCGTACCCCTCGTACCCCTCGTACCGGGGCAATCCCTCACATGTCCCCGTCAAACTCCGCATAATACGCCGCCACCGTTCCCGTGTCGGTGCTGCTCAGGCACTTCTGGATCTTGTGAAACGGGAAGTACTCCACCTTGGTGTTCGGGATGTAGACCGAGAAATTGGTGAAGTTGTCCTTGGAGCGGAACGCGGTGATGGAGTTGCCGCGTTGCAGCATCATGCACGCCAGCACCGCACCGAGCGCGTTGGCGTGCCACTTTAACGGACTGGAATCGGCCGGCCAGTTGCGTGCCCGCACGCGTTCGATGATCTGATCGAGCGCTTTGACTCCCGTGTTCGCGTCATCGAAAGAAACCTCCAGGCCGTGCTGGGATTGGAGGTCGGTGCTCGCCTGCGAGGCGTATTCGACCAGCTTCTCGATCGCTGCGATATAGGCCTCGTCGATCAGCAGCGGGCCGAGTTTGGGCGTGGGATGTGGATTACCGCGCAGGCTTTCGGCCATGATCGTTTTCCTTCAGGCCTCAGCCCGGTTTGCGCGCAAAGATAGGGGTCACGACCGCCAGTACCGCGGGTGGAACGAGCGCGTCCAGCGACAAGCCGGCTGCGCCGACCAGTTTCACCAAGCGCGAGCTGAGGTGTTGCTGTGCCGCATCCGCCACCAGAAACAATGTGTCAAGGCCATTCGCACGGTTGACCTGCGCCATGCCGAATTCGGCATCGAGATCCGCCGCATTGCGCAGACCGCGCACCAGCACCGTGCATTTCTGCGTCTTGGCGAAGGTGACGGTGGCTCCTTGGTAAGCGACCGCACTGACATTTCCCAACTCACGACCAAGCGCGGCGAGGAGTGCGACGCGCTGGTCGACACTCAGCAATGACTGTTTGTCTGGATTGAGCGCCACACCGACCACCAAATGATCAACCTGCGCCGCTGCACGCCGGATCAGATCCAGATGACCAAGATGCGGTGGATCAAAGGATCCAGGATAGAGCGCCTTCATCGGATGGCCACGAAGGCAGAATGCAGAGTGCAGAGTGCAGAGTGGCGTTTACGGAAAAGCCATACCGTAGTCCGACCGTCCTGATTTTTCTGCCTTCTGCCTTCTGCTTTCTGCATTCTGCTTTCTGCCTTCTGCATTGCATCGGTGGCAATCACCGCACGTCTTCGTCGATGCGCGCGATCAGATCGGCAGCGAGAGTCTCTTCGCCACCATCGTTCTGATGGACGATGCGCACCGATTGCAGCACACCGTCGGCGTTCACGCGCTTCGATAGGACATAACATACCAGACTGCCGCCGGTCTTGAATACGATGCGGTCGAGACGACCAAGATCGCTCGGTGGTTCGTACGCCGGCTTGTCGCTACCCGGCTCGGTAGTGGCGGTGGCCGGATCGCCAGGCTTGTCGCTGCCTTCTGCCGGTTTGTCGCCGCCGGTGGCCGGTTTGCCGTTCTTGGCGTCATCGGCCTTCTTCTGGTCCTCTTCCAGTTCCTTGAGCTTCTTCTCGCCTTCGGCGAGTTTCTGCTGGGTCTCTTTGTCCTTTTTGCGCTGAGACAGCCAGTTGTTCCACTCACTGGCGTCATCGCTGGCCGGATACCCAGGGTAGCCGCTGCCACGGTTGAGCAGGGTCGGCTGAAGTCCGGTGCGGGCACGCAGCGCCAATACCGCTTCGTCGTGGACCTGGCGATCGTTGACGCCCTTGATCAGTAGTTCAAAGGCGACGTCATCCTGGTCCTTGCCCAGACCCTGGGCGAGGCGCAAGGCGGCCTTCTTGTCGGTGGACTCGCCCTTGGTGAAGGCTTCGGCAAACTGGGCCTTCACCTCATCCACGGAGGCCGCGAACGCGACCGGGGCGGACAACGCCAAGCCCAGGGCCAGCAGCAGGACCTGCATCCGCAGGAGGTTCGCTCGTAGGATATTCGCGCACATAGTGGCTGCTCCCATGATCAGACGACGATGGCCAGCATGTCTCGTGCCACCTTGCTGGCAACGTCCGCACCGGCGGTCAGCCGGGCCAGTTCCAACCCCAGGGCCAGCGCAGTGCCCGGCCCTTGCGAGGTGATGAGGTTGCCGTCGACCACCACCCGCTGGTCGAGCCAGGCGGCGCAATGCGGTTCGACCTGCGCACGGACCCCTGGGTACGAGGTCAGCCGCCGTCCACGGCAGAGGCCGCGTGGGACCAGTGCGATGGGGGCGGCACAGATCACCGCCAGGATGCGACCGCTCGCAAGCTGCGCCTGCGCCAAGTCCTGGATGCGCGGGTCGTCGCGATGCGTCGCGGCGGAGCCGCCCCCGCCAGGCAGGTACACCACATCGAAGGTCTGGTGCCGCACCTGATCGAGCAGCGTGTGCGCCGCGAGCGGGATGCCACGACTGCCCACGACCACCGGCACATCGGCCGTGCTGGCCACGGTCACGGTCTGTCCGGCGCGCACCAACACGTCGGGCACGGCGACGGCTTCGATCTCCTCGGCTCCTGGGGCGAGCACGACCAGGATGGTGGCCATGGTGGAATCCTCCGGCAGTGCCTGCGTGATGCCGGTGGCACCCAGCGCTGCAACGCGTTGCACCACCACCAACGCGCCAGACCATCCGGCATGCGTCTACCCGTGCAAGGTTGGCTGATGCTCGCGCTGTTCCTCCCGCCTGCGGGAACGTTCAGCGCCGAAGCGACGCACGATGCGGCGCGGCTGGAACAGGTCGTCGCCGCGCACCAGGGCCACACCACCGTACAGGGCAGGTTGCGCTGGCTGACCAGCCAACGCGACGATCCCGGCGCACCGGTACGTGAGGAACACGTGCGGTTTTACCTGCGCTTTCCTGATCATTACGCCCTGGTCCTGACCAAGCCGCAGGACCAGGACTACAAGCTGAGCTTCATCAGCGATGGTGTGACGCGCACGGAAGTGACCCAGTTGTTCGACGGTCAAGCGCCCGACGTCAAGAAAACCGCTGTTGGTACCGGAGATGAAGTTGATCGCTTGGTGCTCACCTGTTTCCGTTTCGATCTCGTCGCCATGCAAAAGGACTTTGCCGTCATGGCCACGGCTGCCGCCGACCACCGCACCATCATCACCCTGACGCCGCTCGCCGCGAAGCTGAAGGAACAACTCACCGTCCTGGTGCTGACCTTCTCCGCCGACCAGAAACTCACCGCCATCCGCAGTGAGGACCCGCAAGGCAACCGCTTCGACTTCACCGTGCTGGAGGCGATCTACGACCAGCCGCTCGACGACGCGATGTTTCGCATCGGGCCGTGAACCCGGATTGGGGTGAGAGCTTGCTCCGTTGAGGTCCGAACAGCCGGTGTCGTCCGCGTTGACCTCCTGCGTAACATGACCTAACGTTGCTCCCGACACGTGGAGCAAACCTATGACTGACGACGATCAAATCGCCACCCTGCGTGGTGTTTTCCGTAAGGATCTTACTTCCGTCGGCATGGTCCCGACCGGCATCGGCATCCAGTTGGTCACACAAGAAAATGCTGCCCTGGGCTTCGGCCTGCTCTGCGAAGCAGTCTATGTCCACCTCTACCATGACCGGTCACCAGAGGATCTGCTCGCCTACCTCGCCGGTCCTTTGCGGGTCGCCGACGAGCGCATGCAGCGCTACATCTTGAAGACCGTGCTGCATGTGCGTTCAGCACTGGTGCAACACGCCGGCGATCACAACAAGGCCTACCAGCAACTCATGAACGACAAGGGCGCTGAAAAGGAGGTCGTACAAAAGGTCGTTGAGGCCTGCGTACGCACCGCGCGTGAATTTAAGATCCCGTGGACCAAGCGCTACGTCTTCGCCGATCAGGAGAACAGCAGGTCCTCCGGCGGCATCCTCGGGTGCCTGATCCTGGTCGTCATCGCCCTGGTGATCGTTTACGGACTCTACCGCCTGGTGCGCTGGCTCTTTGGTTGAACCACCGGCAGTGATGGCGATCCGTGCGCGACCGCTCCTTGGCAGTGGGAAAAGCGGAAAAACCCACATGATCCGCTGCCCCGAGGTACCCCATGGCCCGCGCCCGTTCATCCGCCCAGACCTCCAAGAGCACCAGCCGCACCGGCAAACATTTGCCCAGCGCGACGCTCGGCAAACGCCGCGACACGCCATTCACCTACGCCCCCAAACTGCTCGAAGCAGTGCCACTGTCGACCAGCCGCGAATTCGTCTGCGACCGCATGTGGGTATCGAACAACTGCCTGCGCTTCACCAGCCTCTGCCCCGTCACTGGGCAACCGGACTGGGCTGACATCTACCTCAACTACATCCCAGCAACGCAGCTCGTCGAAAGCAAATCCTTCAAGGAGTACCTCGGCAGCTTCCGCATGCACGGCGACTTCCACGAGGACGTCTGCCGCATCATCTGCGATGACCTGGTACGCCTGCTTGCCCCACGCTACCTCGAAGTCATCGGCCAGTTCGACAGCCGCGGCTCGATCGCGATCTGGCCATTCGTGCAGTACGCCGAGCCGAGCGACGAGGCGATGCAGAAATTGTTGAGCGATCGCTTGAGCGGATACGCGCCTGGGAAATATGCGCCGCAGTATCCGCGAACGGTTTGATGGCGGTGGAGTTGGCGATGGGCGATGGGCCATCGGTCGCCGGTCGCCGGTTGCCGGTCGCGGGTCGCCGATCGCCGATCGCCAGTCGCCGATCGCCAGTCGCCGATCGCCAGTCGCCCTACTTCGTCTCCGCGACCTTCAGCATGTACACGCCCGCCGCCCGCAGGTCTGCATCCGGCAGCGGCACGGCAATCATCGGCGGATAATCTGGGCGTTTCTTGCCCGGGGCCTTGGCCCACGCGGCGATGCCGTCGGGATTGCCTTGGTAGTCTTTGACGAGTTCGCGGATCGGCGGACCGACCAGGCGCGTGTCCAGCGCGTGGCAGACGATGCAGACCGACTTGAAAACCTTTTCGCCCTTGGCGAATTCCGGGTCGACGTCGGCGGGTGGCGTGGTCGATGTGGTCACCGGTGGTGTCGTGGCCGGTGGCGTCGTCAGCGGCAGAGCTTCGACCACCATCAGCTTCGGCGGATTGGCCACCAGGTACGCATGACGGGTCTCGTCCTGATGCACCACCTTCGCCACCACCAGCGACACGCAGAACAGCACCAGTGCGCCGAAGGCATGCGTGGTGCGCGGGCTGCCATGTGCGGGCGCCGCCAGTTCGCGCCAACTCCACATGATGCTCACCAGCAAGCAGAGCTGCCCCAGGCCGATGGCCGCGAGGGTGCGCGTGGTCAGGCCAGCGGGTGCCAACATCCACGCGGTCACTGGCACCAGGGCCAAGGTCAGCGCCATCAGCACCAAAGCCGCGCGTAGGAAGAAACGTTTGCCCGCGCCGCGCGCCTCGCCGTCGTCGCCAGCAACACCGCGGACAATGGCCAGCGCGATGCCGGCGTGGGTCACCAGCAGCACCACCGCCACGATGGCGGAGATCACAAGTGGCATGGACATGGGTTGGAACGGATCGGCGGACATGGGTTGCGGGTCTTAACCACCGGACTCGTCACGGGAATAGGCCAACCCGGCATCCTGCGATAACAACCGCACGCCGCGGGGATTGGCGTTTTCGCCACAGGTTGCCACTTCCGCCGCCGTCGCACCCCCTCCGCGCGCGGAACGCGGTCACGCGGTTGCACCTGGGACGTTGCTGCATCACGCTGCGCTCCCGATGTACAGGAACGTCGCACACAACGTATCCTACGTCCCTGGCGACGGATCCCGTCGCCGTGGTCATAAGACCAGGCAACCCGCCGCGCGTCTGTGCTATCTGTAAAGTGAACAATGCCGTGCCCGCAACCGGGTATGGACTCATCCTTCCCCGCACCCTTTAAGGATCCACTGACCATGGGACTGTTCCGCACCACTCGTTCGCTCGCCCTCATCCCCCTGCTTGCCGCCATGGCCGCGGTCAGCGCTGCCGATCTGCAACCCGGTCTGATCGGTGAGTACTTCGCGCAGAAGGACGGCGTTGGCGACTTCATCAAGCTCGATGGTCAGAAGCCGACCCTGGTGCGCGTCGATAAGACCGTGAACTTCGACAGCGTCGAAGGCAATTTTCACGGGAGCAAGCTCGCCACCAACTTCGTGGTCCGCTGGAGCGGCGTGGTGAAAATCGCCACCGCCGGCAAGTACACCTTCATCACCGAGTCGGATGACGGCTCGCGCCTCTTCATCGACGGCAAGCAGGTGGTCGACAACGGTGGTTCGCACGGCATGGAAAAGAAGTCCGGTGAGGTCGAACTGACCGCCGGCGACCACGCCATCCTCATCGAATACTTCCAAGGCGGCGGCGGCGGTGGCTGCAAGGCCTTCTGGAAAGCACCCGGCGGCGACGAACAGCCGATCCCGACCTCGGCGCTGGCCTACGACAAGGCCGCGCTCGCCGCGATCTCGTGGGACGAAGCCGCGTGGAAGAAGATCAAGGCTGGAGGCGGAGGCGGAGGCGGAGGCGGAGGCGACCAGGGCGCGTGGTTCTACAAGATGGACACCGGCCCGGTCCACTCAGCCACCATCACCGGTCAGTGGCCGGACAAGAACATCGCCAACAAAGGTATCGCCATCAACATCGGTGCCGGTGTGGGCAAAGAGGGCCTCAAGGCTGGCGTGTGTTTCGACACCGATCTGATGCGCTACGTTGCCGGCTGGACCGGCGGCTGGCTGAACATGAAGGGCATCGCCTATGACGGCAGCCACGGGCCCGCTGGACCCACGGTCGCTGGCGATCAGCTGTTCGGCACCAGCGCCGGACCGGGCTGGTCGAAGGGCGACAGTTTCGCTGATCCACGCAGTGAGCCGTTCGGCCCACTGCCGAAAAACTGGGCGCAATACAAAGGCCTCTACCTCAACGGCGACAAGGTCGTGCTGAGCTACACCGTCGGCGGTTCCGCGGTGCTCGAACTGCCAAGCCTGGAAGCCGACGGCAAGATCATCACCCGCACCTTCAATCTCGCCAAGTTCGCCGCCGCCTCGACCATGGTGGTAAGCGAACTACCGAACGGCGCTGGCGCGGTCGAGGGCGGCGTCGCCACCCTCAAGTCCGGCGCTGACGCGGTCTCGGCCGCGCTCGTCGGTGCGCCCGCGGGCGTGACGCTCGCGGTCGACGGCAATCGCATCCTGATGAAGGTGCCCGCCGGCGCTGCCGGTGTGTTCAAGCTCGCATTGAGCGCTGACGCCGCCGCGGCAAAAGGCGCGAGCGCGGCCACCGATCCGGCGACGCTCACCAAGGGCGGTCCGGCGCTGTGGGCGCAGACCGTCGAGACCAAGGGCGCGGTCGGCAAGAATGAAGGTGGCTACACCGTCGACACCATCACCCTGCCGGATGACAATCCCTACGGTTCCAAGCTGCGCCTCGCTGGCGTCGACTTCTTCAGCGACGGCCGCGCGGCGGTGTCGACCTGGAACGGCGACGTGTGGGTGTGCTCCGGCATCGATGACAAGCTGGAGAAGCTGACCTGGAAGCGGTACGCCGCCGGTCTCTACCAGACCCTTGGCCTGAAAATCGTCGACGACGTGGTTTACACCATCGGCAAAGACCAGCTCACCCGCTTTCACGACCTCAACAAGGATGGCGAGGCGGACTTCTTCGAGTCGTTCAACAACGACATGCACGCCACCCCAGGCTTCCATGAATTCGTCCTCGACCTGCACACCGACGGCCAGGGCAACTTCATCTTCGCCAAGGGCGGACCCGTGCGCCCAGGCGGTCGCGGTTGGGAAACCATCAGCGAACACGCCGGCACCGTCATGCGCGTGAGCAAGGACGGTTCGAAACTCGAGGTCATCGGAACCGGTGTGCGCGCGCCCAACGGCTCGGGCTACGGCGGTCCGGACAATCTCGTCACCGTCGGTGACAACGAAGGGACCTGGACCCCGCAGTGCCGCGTCACCGCCATCCCGCCGCACAAGATCCCGATGTTCGTCGGCGTGCCAGATCTCTCGCACGTGAATCCGCCGCCCACCGACTACACCCGCCCAATCTACTGGACCCCGCACCGCATCGACAATTCCAACGGCGGTCAGGTGTGGTCACCCAAGGGCGACAAGTGGGGCCCGCTGAGCGAGCGCCTGCTGCACATCAGCTACGGCAGGTCCAATCTGCACATGGTGCTAATGGAGAAAATCCCCGACGCCGCGAACAACTGCGGTTGGCAGGGCGGCACGGTGCAAATGCCCTTGGCGTTCAACACCGGCATCGCGCGCGGTCGTTTCAACCCCAAGGACGGCCAGCTTTACGTCGCCGGCCTGAAGGGTTGGCAGACCAACGGCGCCAAGGACGGCGGCCTGCAACGCGTGCGCTTCACCGGCGAGGCGTTCAACTCGGTCTCCGCCCTGTCGATCAAAAAGAACGGCGTCGAGCTGAAGTTCACCACCGAACTCGACAAGGCCGAGGCCAGCAACAAGGACAACTACCAGGTCGAGGTGTGGAACTACGCGTGGACCAGCAACTACGGTTCACCTGAGTTCAAGCCGAGTTCCGGCGATAAAGAGAAGGGCCACGACAAGGTCGAGATCGCCAACGCCACCCTCGGGGCTGACGGCAAGACGGTGTTCCTGGAAATGCCGGTCCAGGTAGTGATGCAGATGAACATCAAGTTCCGCATCGCCACCAAGGGCGGCGACGCCATCAGCCAAGAGATCTTCAACACCATCAACTACGTGCCGACCAACTGATCACGCCGATCAGCCGACTCGCCTGATGGCGCACGACGACCGCGGTGGGAAACCACCGCGGTCGTGGTGTTTCCGGACATCCGCCAACCGGAGACATTAACTTCAGCGGGTGCAGAGGGCGCAGAGGGAAGCCTGATGCTCATCTCTGCGGCCTCTGCGGCCTCTGCGGTAAAAACGCCTTCCGCATTCCGCACGGTGTTGGCTGGACCGACCACCGCTGGACGACGGCCCTCCGCGCGGAAAGCTGCGCGCGCAATTTCCCGCTGGAGCGTTCCGTGAGCGACCCGACCCCGACCGGTGATTCTCGTCCCCCTCTCAGCCTGCCCATCAGCCTCGTGCTGGTACTGCTGGCGTTGGCTGGCAACGGCCTGCTGCTGTTCTGGCCGCGTCCGGCGGTGGCGCCGGTGGTAGCCGACGCCGGTAAACCGGTGACGGCACCGACCACGCCAACCACACCAACCCAACCAACGACACCCGCGCAACCCGCAGCGGCGAATCCGGCGCAGGCCCCGACCTCGCCGTTTGCCCAAGCTCCGACCACACCCACCCAACCTGCTCAACCGACACCGCCGAAGACGGAAGCGCCGCCCAAGGATGTCGTCGAACGGGGCCTGACCCTGGTCGTGCAGTCGCAAGCTGGTGGCGAGATTGATCAGCGCACCGCTCGGGTGTTGTCGCTCTACGTTCCGGCGGGATCCGCGCCGACTCCATTCATTGCTGCGGGCGCCTTCACCGCGACCTTCAACGGTTTCATCAACAAGGACGTGTGGGACAAGGTCGCCTTCACCGCCGAAGGCACCGGCTCACTGACGTTCACCGTCAACGGCACTGAGGTGCTCACGTTCGATGGACCGGATCTCGCCAGTGGCAAAGCCGGCAAGATCAGACTCAACAAGGGCGCCAACCCGATTTCCTTGGCCTACAAGAGCCCGGCCAGCGGCGATGCGAAGTTGCGGTTGTTGTGGTCCGGTTCAGAAATTCCGACCGAACCGGTACCGGCAACACTGTTCACGCACAACACCGGCACCAAGGAATTTCGCGCCAGCGCCAAGCTGCGCAGTGGTCGTGAACTGGTCGCCACCATGCGCTGCACCAAATGCCACGCTGCGGATGCCGCCACCGCCGAAGGCATGCCCGAGCTGGCGATGGATGCGCCGGACCTGCGCGAGGTCGGTGCCCGCCTGAATCAGGGCTGGATGGCCGCGTGGATCCGCGATCCCAAGGCCCTGCGCGCACACGCCTCGATGCCCAAGCTGATCGTCACCGATGGCAAGACTGATGCCGACATGGATGGCGAAGCCGCGGCGATGGCGGCGTACCTGGCGACCCTCGGCAAAGGCGACGACGGCGCGCTCGCCGCTGATGACGCGGCGGTCGGTCGCGGTGGTCACCTATTCGCCAAACTCGCCTGCGCCTCGTGCCATATGGCCAATGGTGATTCACCGGCGCACATCGCCCTGACGCACGTGAAGTCGAAGTGGAAACCCAAGGCGCTGGCCGCCTTCTTGCGTGAACCGGCGAAACACTACGCCTGGATCAAGATGCCGACCTTCGGCTTCACGGAAGCCGAAGCGACCGATCTGGCCGCGTGGCTGCTAAAGAACGGCGCGGAGGAACCCAAGAAAATCAGCGGCGGCGACGCCGGTCTGGGCAAAGTGCTGATGGCCGGCGCGGGTTGCGCATCGTGCCACCAGCTCGGCGACGTGCCGCCCGTGATCGGCACCAAACTGAAAGACCTGGCGCAGAACCGCGCCAACGGCTGCTTGGCTACCGATGCCGTGTCGCGCAAACGCGCGCCGGATTACGGCTTCAGTGGTGATGAGATCTCCGCCCTGCGCGGTTTCATCAAGACCGATCACAAGTCGCTCGCCGTGCGCGATCACGTCGAGTTCGCCGAACGCCGCATCGACGCGCAGCGTTGCACGTCGTGCCACCAACGTGATGGCATCCAATCGACGTTCTCCGGTATGGGTGGCGTGATGGAGAAATTCGTCGCCGGCCTGCCGCCCGCGCCCGCCGCCGTGCAACACGGCGAACACGGCGAAGGCGGCGCCGCCTCCGGCAATCCGCCACCGATGCTGACCTTTACCGGCGACAAGCTGCGTCCGGAGTGGACGGCGAAACTGCTGAAGGGTGAACTGCCCTACCGCACGCGTCCGTGGCTCGATCAGCGCATGCCCGCGTTCAAGGCTGGAGCGGATGTGATCGCGCAGGGTTTGGCGATGTCGCACGGCCTGCCGCCGGTGTCGCCAGCACATCCGCCCTCGCCCGGCCCCGGTGCGGAAGACGGCATCAAACTGCTCGGCGCCGACGGGGGCTTCAACTGCAACCAGTGCCACAGCCTCGGCTCCGCACCGGCGGTGGCGATCTTCGAAGCTCCCGGCATCAACCTGGGCTACGCCGGTCAACGCCTGCAGAAGGACTACTATCATCGCTGGATGCTCAGTCCGCTGCGCTTCGATCCCACCACGCGCATGCCGAAGTTCGCGCAGGACGATGGCACCACGCCGCTGACCGACGTGCTTGGCGGTCAGGCGCGCGACCAGTTCGAGGCGATCTGGCAGCAGTTGATCGAAACCGGCAAGGCGTCGGACTTCCCGCACTGATGGTGCGGGAAATCCGGTGCAGCGCATGAGCGGCGGATCCGCCTCTGGAAAGGTCCACGACGCCCTGGCGCCCGTCGCTGGACAACCTCCGCGTTCATCGCGGTCCCGGTCCTTGCGAGCCATCACGCACGCGCTGCTTGGCCTGCGTCACAAGACCGCACCGATCCCTACCGGCCGCTGGCGGAGTGAATTCGTCACGGCGGATTTCGATCTCTACCTCGATCGCTTGCTGGAAGACATCGCGCGTGCCCGACGTCTGGTGATGCTTGAGGTCTACATCTTCGGCGATGATCCCATCGGGCACCGGGTCGAGGATGCCTTGGCAGC
This sequence comes from Planctomycetota bacterium, assembly GCA_013816485.1. Classification (GTDB taxonomy): domain Bacteria; phylum Planctomycetota; class UBA11346; order UBA11346; family UBA11346; genus BOG-1363. The sequence goes on along the minus strand of JACDEI010000010.1, from coordinate 54,589 downwards.
GGCAGCTAGCCGCGGGGTAAAGGTCTTGCTGCTGGTCGACGGCGTCGGTTCCGGCACCTGGATCGAACGGTCTGCCGGAACGCTTAGCCGCCGTGGCGTGCAGGTGCGGGTCTACCATCCACCGCCCTGGCAGGTGGCGAGCTTCTCTATTCCCACGCGCCAACGCATGGCGGTGGCCGGACAATGGATCCGCTACCTCAACCGGCGGAACCACCGCAAGGTCTGCCTGGTGGACGGCGCGCTCGCCTGGGTCGGCTCGATGAATCTGGTGCGCGACCATTCCTGCTCACTGCAGAAGGAATTCGCCTGGCGTGACGTCGGCGCGCGCGTCGCTGGTGATGGGGTGCGCATCATGGTGCGCGCCTTCATCGCCGCGTGGCGTCGTGCGTGGCGGGTGCAGGGGACCCGGCTCTATCCATCGTTTTCGCTCCGCAGTCGGCACCTGCCGGTGCCGCTCGATGGGTTGGCGCGCCTCAACCACGGCATCCGCATGCGTCGCCGCTACTACCGTGATCTCATCGCGCGCATCCGGAACGCACGGCAGCGGGTATGGATCGCCAATGCCTACTTCGTCCCGCAGGGCAGTCTGATCGAGGCGCTCAGTGAAGCCGCCGCCAATGGCGCAGATGTACGCGTCGTCGTGCCGGCACATTCGGACATCTGGTTCATGTCCTTCGTCGCCGCCACGTTTGCCGACAAGCTGACACACATCGGTGTGCGGCTGCTCCAGTACCAGCCATGTATGCTGCATTCAAAGACCATGATCATCGATGACTGGGTCTTGGTCGGGTCGACCAACCTCAACAACCGCAGCCTACGTCACGATCTGGAAGCCGACGTGGTGCTGCGGGCTCCCGAATCCCTCGCGACCATGGAGGACATTTTCAACGCCGACATCACCCGTTCGATCGAGATCACCGGCACCGCCCACCGCCCCCCCTGGTGGGTGCGCTTGATCGGCAACACCGTGCTGCTGGCCCGACGGTGGATCTGACATGGCCACCATCCGCATCCTGTCGTACAATATCCACAAAGGCCTGACGGTCGCCAACCGGCGCTTCGTCCTGGAGCGCATGCGCACCGCCATCCGCAGCGTCGATGCCGAAGTGGTGTTCCTGCAGGAAGTACAAGGCCAGCACCACCATCACGCGGCGCGTTTCACCGATTGGCCGATCGAAGGCCAGTGCGAGTACCTCGCCGACAGCATCTGGTCACACCACGCCTACGGGAAAAACGCGCTCTACGATCACGGTCACCACGGCAACGCCATCCTGAGCAAACATCCCTTCAGCGCGTGGGAGAACCTCGATGTCTCGAACAGCCGCTGGGAACGTCGCGGGTTATTGCATGGTGTGATCAAACACCCGGCACTGAAACACGACCTGCATCTGATCTGCTGCCACCTCGACCTGTTCGAGCGCGGGCGCAAAAAACAGGTGCAGAAACTCATCGAGCGCATCGCGCAGGCGGTCCCAGCGGAGTGCCCGCTGCTGGTCGCCGGTGACTTCAACGATTGGCGCGCGCGCGTGAGTCCGTTGCTGACCACCGGCCTGGGGCTGATCGAAGTCCATCACGCTCTGCATGGTGACCATGCGAAATCGTTTCCGGTGTGGTGGCCGCTGCTGCGGCTGGATCGGCTTTATGTGCGTGGCCTAAAGCCGATCAGCGCGGAGTGCCTGACCGGCGATCCGTGGCGGACCTTGTCGGATCATGCGGCGTTGTTGGCGGAGGTGGGGTGACACCGTGGGACGCCAACTTTTCGCACATCACGGGAACAGTCCTTGAATCAGAATGACTTTCCCTGACTGGATGTAGATGAACAAATTGTATGACTCGTCGTACACGTGATGATCGGGACCTTCGCCGTAGTGAAGCACCTCGTCATAGGTGATGTCATCGCGCAAATAAGCCTTCGCTCCCGAAGCAACAAGGTCTGGGTCCGGGGATCCAAAATAGGACCGGACGAGCGCCTTGTCCTGCCCTGTCCAAACATGCTCCAAATGGTCACGATTCCACGCTGCCTAAAGCGGGCTCACTGTTCGACCTTCTATGCGTCTCAATACGTCTCCGATTCAACTGTACTCCTTGTTCCGGTATTCGCGCATCCATACCGATTCTTTGATCCCCTCGCGAAACAACAAGAAGACCACACCCAAAAAAGAACCGGAACGAAGCCCGTCGCCATAAGGCTGTTTGGTGCCCAGCGGGCTCTGTGGTTGCCGGTCATCATGACGTTTTCTACGATCACTTTCGCGAGCGCCAACGGCGCGACCTCAACACAGCCCGGGGCAACGCCCCGGGTACCATGCCCACAATACAGGTGCAGCCCTGAAATGGCGATTCAATCCCAGACATATCGTTCGTCATAGGCGACACGATGACGTTCGAGAAAGGCGCGATATTCCGCTTGGAAACTCGTCTTGCGATGACGCTCCGCTTGGCGGGCGATATACCGCTGGACGATTCCCGACTGCGATTCCGAAACGGAGAACACGCCATAGCCGGTCTGCCATGAGAACATGGCGAATTCATCCCCTTGTCGTTTCATCCATTTCGAAGACGCGGTTTTCACTTTCTCGACCACCTCGCTGACGGCACGAGTACGACCGAGAAGGAACAAGACGTGGATGTGGTCGTCGACTGAATTGATGATTGATGCCGGGCATTCGATATCCTGCAACACCACCGACACGTAGGCATGCAGATTGGCGCGAATGGTATCCATGATCAACGGCTGCCGGTTCTTGGTGCTGAAGACGAGGTGCGTGTGCATCCGGGCAAGAGATTGCGCCTTGTCTGCCACTGTCGCAGCGAATCCGTGGTTTCAACCGCCCTTTCAGGGCTTGGTGTGGACGTTTGCATGCATACCCGGGGCGTTGCCCCGGGCTGTGTTGAGATCGCGCCGTTGGCGCTCTCGACATACCAAGCGTCTGTATCTGGCTGCACACAAAACGATGCCGTGCGCTTTCCACTCGGCCCTACCGCAAAACCCCCAACGCCGCGCGCAGCAACTCCTCCGGACCAACGCCGGGCTTGGCGACCTTGGCCAACGCATCTGCGGCGTCCTTGGGCGAGAATCCCAGAACCACCAGCGCGCGATGAACTTCTTCGACGGCGAGAGCTCCGGTCTGCGGCGCACCGACTTCGGCGGCTAGGGTCGGCGCGGGAATGCGGTCGACCTTGTCGGCGAGTTCCAACGCGATGCGGTCGGCGCTCTTGGGGCCGACACCCTTGACCTTGCGCAGACGCGCAACGTCGCGACTGATCAGCACGCGGCGCAGTTCGCCGACGCCGAGCTCCGACAACACCGCCATCGCCACCCCTGGGCCGACCATCTGCACCGAGGTCAGCAGGTCGAAGGCGGCGCGCTCGGCCGGATCGTGGAAACCGAAGAGGATGAGGTCGTCCTCGCGCACAATCAGCCGCACATAGACCAGCACGCTGCTGCCGTCGAGCGGGATGCGTTTGCGCGTCTGCTCGCTGATGCGCAGTGAATAGCCGACCCCATTCACCTCCAGACTCAGACGGCCGGTGGCATCGAGGCTGGCGACGGATCCGCGCAGGAAGTCGTACATGGGTCGGATGATGGCCCGAAGAACGCAGGGCGGAAGGGTCTTGCTCCCTGAGCGCGCCGGCATCCTGCCGGCCTGGGGGCAATCGGAATGGTGTTGCTGCCAAAATGGGTGCCGGATACGGGCGTTGGACCATGGCCCCACTCTGCCGGCAGGATGCCGGCGCTCCCAGGGAGTCGTCACCGCGTGGGACTGGAGTCGCCGGCTGCGGCGCTAACCTGCCGCCATGCGTGCGTTGCTGTTGTTGTTGCTCATCACCACGTCCTTCACGGCCGACCTCGCCTTCGAGCGTGAGACTATCTCACTGACGCCCAAAGCCGGCAGCGCGCGTGAGATCGTCAGCTTCCCGTTCCGCAATGCCGGTACGCAGCCGCTGACCATCGAACGGGTCGAGGTGTCGTGCGGCTGCACCACCGCCGACCTGGAGAAACGCACCTACGACCCAGGTGAAAAGGGCGACCTCGCGATCATCTTCGACCTCAACGGCCTCGCCGGTCGGCAGGACAAGACCATCCAGGTCTACCACGATCGCGGACCGATGGTGATGCTGACCATCAGCGCGTTGCTGGCCGAGGCGCCCACCGTCGCACCTTCGTTCCTCACCTGGAAGGTCGGCGCGGCGGCGGATGAACAGGTGGCGGTGGTGACCATGCCGGAAGGCGTACAAGAGTTCATCACCGAGGTCACCACCTCGTCCAAGGATGTCACCGCCACGCTCTATCCGCGGGACAACGACTACGCCATCGGGGTGAAGCCGGTCTCGACCGCGACCGCGACCAACGTCATGATCACGGTGCGCACCGACCTGGGACGCACGGTACGTATCTTCGCCAGCGTGGCGCCGTGAGCGCGATGACGGCCCCACTCGCCGAGCGCATCCGTCCGGCGACCCTCGATGAAGTTGTCGGCCAGCCGCACCTGCTGGGGCCGCAGGGCATCCTCAGCCGGCTGCTGGCAGCGGGACACCTGCCGAGCCTGCTGCTGTGGGGACCACCCGGCTGCGGTAAGACCACGCTCGCGCGGCTGCTGGCGGAAAAACTGGCGCTGCGCTTCATGCCTTTCAGTGCGGTGCTCGGTGGCGTGCCAGAACTGCGCAAGCTCATCGATGAAGCGGGCAAGGTTGCGGCGCTCGGGCAACGCACGTTGCTGTTCGTCGACGAGATTCACCGTTTCAACAAGGCCCAGCAGGATGCACTCCTGCCACACGTCGAATCCGGCACGGTGGTGCTGGTCGGCGCGACCACGGAAAATCCCAGTTTTTCCGTCAATCGCGCACTGCTTTCACGCTGCCGCGTCTTCCAACTCAACGGCCTCGATGGTGCGGCGCTCACTGCACTGATCGATCGCGCGGCGAACCATCCCGATGGACTCCCTGGACTGTGCGTCGCCGACGCGGCACGTGATCCGCTCCTGCGCATGAGCGCCGGTGACGGTCGGCGATTGCTGGTGATCCTTGATGGTGCCTGGGCGTTGACGAAACCTGATCCCGTCGACGCCGCGACGGTGGCGCAGGTCGCCTCCTCGCCGGTCAGCGATCACGATCGCGACGGCGAGAACCACTACGATGTCGCCAGCGCTTTCATCAAGAGCATGCGCGCGAGCGATGTGCAGGCGGCGCTCTACTACCTCGCGCGGCAGGTCGAAGCCGGCGAGGATCCGATGTTCATCGCCCGTCGCCTGGTGATCTTCGCCAGCGAGGATGTTGGCCTGGCGGATCCGCAGGTATTGGGCACCGCGACCTCGGCCTTGTTGGCGGTGGAAAAAATCGGCCTGCCGGAAGCCATCTATCCCCTGACCCAGGCCACCATCGCCTGTGCCACTGCACCGAAGTCGAACACCACCAAGTCCTATTTCAGTGCCGCCGAAGCCGTGCGCAATCATCCCGGCGCCAGCGTTCCGCTGTTCCTGCGCAATGCGCCGAACGAACTAATGAAACAACTCGGTTACAAAGACGGCTACGTCTACGACCACGACACGCCGGAGCATTTCGCCGGGCAACAGTGCCTGCCAGATGAACTGCTCGGCCAGAAGTTCTACACCCCGGGACCGTTCGGCTTCGAGAAGGATCTCGCCAAACGTCTGGAATGGTGGGAGGCGCGGCGCAAGCCGCGGAGCTGATGGCGGTGCCTGCGCTGAGCAGCGAACCAGCGTGGGTCGGCGTGTTGTTCATCGCCGGCAGCTTCCTGCCGCTGCTGATGGGGTGGCGGCTGATCCGTTGGACCACCATGTTGTTCACCGCCGGGCTGGTCATCGGCGCGGTGCTGTTCCTGACCCAGGGCCACCTGCCAACGATGTGGGCGTGGATCACCGCGCTATCGTGCGGCGTGCTCGGTGGCGTGCTCGGCTGGTTCGCGTATCCGTTCCTCGCCGCGCTCCAGGCCTGCGTCCTGGCTGCGGGAATCACCATCGGCGCGCTGCTCAGTGCGCTGCCGGGACTACCGGCAGTGGCCTATGGTGTCGGCTGCGGTGCCGGCGTGGTCGCCGCCTACATCGGCTGGCACACCGCGGCGATCGGGGCGATCATCCAGACGGTGCTGTTGGGATACCTGGGCATGCTCACCGGCATGGCCATCCTTTGCCAGCCGGTCTCACAAGGCGAGGGACTGGTGCTCGCGCTGGTGGTGGGACTGATCACCATTCCAGCAGGAGCGTGGGTGCAGTGGCGCGCCCGTCGACGGGAACTGCAACCGTAAACGACGGCTCCACTCAGCAGATCGCCAGACTCCTCGTACTCCCTGTCTGCGAGGATCGTCATGCGTATCCCCCTCCTGCTGCTCCTGTTCACTGGCCTGACTGCTGCAGAGCTCGAGGGCATCGCCGCGCGCCATCCTGGCGATGTCGACATCGCCAACCATCCCGCCGTGCTGTTCGTCGAGGATTTCGAATCGCCGACCATCGAGGGGATGAACAAACGCTGGACCGAAGCCAAGAATCCTAAACAGGAGGTCTTCGCCTTCAGCGATAACGTGCCGACGGGCAGCCCAGGCAAGCAGTCACTCCAGATGACCGCGACCAAGGGCAAGAACGATGGCGGCCATCTGTGGAAACTCTTCGAACGTGGCGCGGATACCATGCACGCGCGCTTCTATGTGAAGTTCGCCAAGGACCACCCGTACGTGCATCACTTCGTCAAGATCGGCGCGTGGCGTGATTCGCCGCGTTGGCCACAGGGCGAAGCGGGCAAACTCCACGACGGCACCAAGAGCTTCCAGACCGGCATCGAACCGGAATCCGGCTATGGGAAATACGAGCCACCCGGCGTGTGGCACTTCTACACCTACTGGCAGGGCATGAAGAGCTGGCAGGGAGCGCAGGGCACGAGTTTCTATGGCAACAGCTTCGCGCCGGAGAAACCCGCGCAGATACCGCGCGATCGTTGGCAGTGCGTCGAGTTCATGGTCAAGGCCAACTCCACGCCGGAAGCGAGCGACGGTGAACAGGCATTCTGGGTCGACGGCGTGCTCATCGGCCGCTGGGCTCCGGGCAGCGCGACCGGCGCATGGAAGCGTGATCGTTTCGTTAACGGCGCGGGTGAGCCGTTTCCAGGGTACCAATGGCGCACGGATGGCGCGGTGAAGCCCAACGTCTTTTGGCTGCTCTACTACATGGAGCAGGTCTTCGGCGGCCATGACCAGTACCAGAATCGCACCGGCGCCACGATGAACAGCGAGGTGACGCAGGTGTGGTTCGACCACGTGGTGGTGGCCACCAGCTACATCGGGCCGCTGACAACCAAGCCCTGATGACGGCAAAGCCCCGATGACGACAAAGACCTATGATTGCGGCACCTGAGGTCCTGACCGCCCCGTTCTACCGCTGTACGAGCCCCCCCCCTTGCGCGATTTGGTGGTACACTGGTAGCGTGGATGGAATGGACGACGCTTCGGCACTGATCACAGCGGCACTGGCCGGCGACGCGGAATCCTTGCGGCGGTGGCTGCTGCAGGTCCAGCGTCCGCTGCGCCTGACGGCGGCGATCTTCCTGCCGACGCTGCGCGAAGTCGATGCGGTGATCCTGCGTCTGAGCACCGCAACGGCGAACACCCTGACCGCCGTCGCGGTCGCTGAGCCTTTGCGCTGGCTGCGTGGACGATTGCGCGAACTGATTGCCCAACGTCTGGAAGAACTGGAGCGCAACCCTGGGTTTTCCGGTGATCCCATCCTGCGCCTGCTGGTGTCTTCCGGTCGCGAACGGCTGGTGACGGTACCGGTCGACGCCGATCCGGTGGCCGCGCTCAACGGTCGTCTGCGCTGGATGGCCAAGGGTGCGACCGATCTGCTGGTGGTGCGTTTCACCAACGGTGTGCCCCTGACCCAGATCGCACTGCAGCGTCACCTGTCGCTCGACGACCTCAGCTTGGCGGTGCAGACCGCCTGTCGGCAACTCGATTGGACTGGCGACGCCAGTGGCGGTGCGCTCGAACCGGCGGACTACCGCGCAATTGATGGCTTGGTGTGTGGTAGCAGTAGCGCGGTCGATGGCCTCGGCGCGTTGCGTGGCCGCCTGCTCGATGACATGGGTCTGGCCCTGCGCGCAGTGCGCGCTGCACGCCTGCATCTGATCGCCGCGGCTTGGCACGCCCCTGAGTTAGCCATCGAACTGCCCACCTTGCCCAGGCAGCCCACGCCGAGCGTTACGGCGCCAACGCGCCGACCAACCAATCCTCAACCGGCAAGCCGCATGCCCAGGACCCCCACACGCTCGACGCCGACACGCCGCCAACTGGTGCTCGACGACGGCGTCGCCCGCGCGCCGTCGCTTGAGGAGTACCCGGATCGTCCCTCGCGTTCTGGACTGATCCCCACACTGCTCGGCGGCGCGCTGGTGCTGGGGGGCGTGCTGTTGTTGTTCCTCCGTAGTACCACCGGGGTGAACGTCGCCGCACCTGAGGTGGTCGCACCAAGCCCCACGCAAACACAGACATCTCCGACCAAGTCCCCACCGCCCGCACCATCGTCAACGACCGCTCCTGCAATCGCACAACCGGTGGTGGCATCAGCGAAGACTCTGTTTGTCCCAGGCATTGCACCCAAGCCCGTGGCCGCCTGGAGCACCCGCCTGTTGGTCGGTGGTTACACCGGCCCGTTGCTGCGTATTCGTCGCAGCGGCGACCACGCCGAAAAGGATGTCGGCCTCACCGCCGCTGGTGCGCTCGACACCGCCGCCCTGACAGCGTTCACCCGTGACGGCAGTGCGCATGTGGTTGCCTGGTACGATCAATCCGGCAATCAACACCATCTGCAGCAGAAAGGACGCGACCAACAACCGCGTATCATGGTCGATGGCTCGCTGCAGACGGAAAACTCCCGCACGGTGATGGTCTTCGACCGCTCACGCTTCGACCACCTGTCGACACCCGCCGGCATCCCGATCGGTTGCCTGTATGCACTGGTGAAAGTGGTCCCACAGGGCAACGGCACCCAGGCGATCATGGGTTCGAAGAGCAATTACAGCGGCGAATCCGATGCCTATTACCCCATCGTCGATCGCGGCGGCAAAGGAACGTGTGAATGGTGGGTCGGACAGCCCAAGGATTTCACCATGCTCACCGTTCCCATCACCCGCGGACGTTTGTTGCTGTGGCATAGTTCACTTGGTGGAAGCAACCGTCGTCAGCTTACCCTGCGTCTCGATGGCAAAGAGGTCGCCAAGGCCACCGTCTCACATGAGACCATTGTGCCGGACGGACCAACCATCGTCGGTGGTCTGTATTGGGCAGACAAACCCAGCGATCCGTTCGGCGGTTCGCTCGGCGAATTGATCGTGCTACCGCCCGACAGCAGCAAGGAGGTCCGTTCCACCATCACCACGGATCTGAAGGAGTGGTGGAAGACCCCGTGAAGAGCGACGAGGCAGAGGTCAGTCCTCGCGCTTGAACGGTGCCGCGCTGGCGAGGAAGCCCTTGGCGTTCACCTGCCGACGGAAGACCTTGCCGGCGGTTAGCGCATAAAGCCAGTTGCCGGCGAGCGCCGTACTGGTGACCGCTCCCGTGGTTGGTGCGAGCACCAGGCCGGTGGGCCGACCGTTGGGATCAAACACCTGGATGCCACTGGCGCTGGCGACGTACCAGCGTCCACGCGTATCGCAGGTCATGCCGTCGCCCTTGCCCTCGATCTTGCCGCCGAACGCCCGGTACGGCATCACCGGCAGTGGTGCGCTGAGACTGCCATCGACGTCGACGCGCAGCGCGACCGCGGCAGCACCGGCGTAATCGCTGACCGCGAGTGTGCCCTGGTCGGGTGAGAGCGTCAGGCCATTCGGTGCGGTGATGCCGCTGGCGACCACGCGGTGTTTGCCCGCGCCTTCGATGAGGACGACCTGCTTCTTACCGGTCTCGGTGACGTAGACGCGGCCTTTGCTGTCGACCGCGAGGTCGTTGCAGCCGATGTCGCTCATCAGCACCTCGACCGTGCCGTCCTTGGCCACGGCGATCACGCGTTTCTCTTTGTTGTGGCAGGCGTAGAGCCGGCCGTCAGCGCCGAACTTCATGCCGCTGATGCCGGTGAGGTCCTTGTTCCACACGCTGACGCTGCCGTCGGGTGCGATCTTGTGGATGCCGGTGCCGCCACCGAGATCGCTGACGTGGAGGTTGCCCTCAGCATCCGCGCATGGCGCGTCGACGAACTTGAAGTCGGCTTTGATCTCCTGCCACTCCTGGCCCTCGATCAGCAGGCCCTGGATAGCGATGTCCTGCTTCACCTCCGGCGTCGGCTTCGGCGCGGCTTCCATCGGACGCCAGATCCACCGCAGCGCATCGGGCAGGATCGCGCCGAGGTGCTTGCCGCTGTGGCCACCCTGACCCCACACGGTTTTCAGGTCGTAGCCGGCGAAGGTAAGCGCGGCCACCATATCCTGGTTCGCGATCGGCCACGAGCCGTGGACGTTGTCGAGATCCTTGGTGTTCTCCTGCAAAAAGATCCTCAGCGGCTTGCGCTCGGTCTTGCGGATCGCCCCAGGATACCACGTGCCGCCTTGGATGTTGGTGAAGCTGCCGATGCCGGTGATGACCTTGCGGAACTGGTCGGGTCTAAACCACGCGACGGTGAAGGCGCAAATGCCGCCGCTCGACACGCCAGCGATGCAACGGTCCTCGGGCTTGGCGCTGATGGTCGCGAGCTTGGCGACCTCGGGCAGCATCTCGTCGATCAGGAACGTCGCGTAGCGGTCGTTCGGCGTGTCGTACTCAAAACTGCGCGTGCTGCGTCCAGCGGCGCCTGGGATCGCCGGCGGCACGCTGCCGGGATTGATGAACAAGGCGACCATCGCCGGCACTTCTTTTTTGTGGATCAGATTGTCGAGCACGATGGGAACGCGGTACTGGCCCTTGGGAGTCACCGCACCGCCGCCGTCCTGGAAGACCATCAGCGGATAGGTCTGCGCCTTGTCGAAGCCGGGCGGCAGGTAGATCCAATACTGCCGCTCAGTGCCTGGGAACACCGTGCTCTGCTTCCAACTGAACTCCTGCACCGTGCCCTTGGGCACATCGGCCTGCTCCTGCGAGTCCGGTCCCTGATCGTCCTCGGCGGCACTGATGTTTGGCACCGGCAGGAGCAGGATGCAGGTGAAGGGCAGGAGCAGCAGGCGCAGCGACATGGGGACCTCGTGGGACGAAGGTATTCGTTTGGTGGCGCGGGACGTTGAGCGCGTCGGCATGCTGGCGCGCTTCCCGGCAGGTACCGAGCGGATTCCGTCACCGCGATGCGTAGACGATGATGCGCGCCGGTCTTGTTCCCTTCGCCGATCAGGCAGGATTCCGACATGCCCACCACCACCACCGACGCCACGACCAAGGAGGACCGCCTGCGCGACACGTTGCGCGCCTGGTCGCAGGTGATGGTGGCGTTCTCGGCGGGGGTGGATTCGACCTACCTGCTCGACGTGGCGCGCGAGGTGCTTGGTGAGCGGGTGACCGCGGTGACCGCCGACAGTCCGAGTCTGGCGCGCACGAGTCTGGCCGAAGCCGAGGCCTTCTGCCGTGAGCGTGGCATCCGTCACCTCGTGGTACCGACCGACGAGTTTGAGCAGGAGGAGTACCTCGCCAATGACGGGCGACGTTGTTACCACTGCAAGGCAGCGTTGCTGCGCGCGATGAACGGATTGGCCGCGGCGACGCGACGTGAGCGTGGCGAGGTCGCGCTGCTCATCGGCGCGATTGCTGACGATCTCGGTGATTACCGCCCAGGCATGCAGGCGGCGCGCGAAGCTGGGGCACGTTGGCCGCTGGCAGATCTCGGCTTCAGCAAGGTCGACGTGCGTGAGCGTTCCCGCGCGCGCGATCTGCCGACCTGGAACCGTGCCGCCGAACCCTGCCTGTCGAGCCGGGTGCCGTATGGCGAGCGCGTGACGGTCGCAGGACTGCGCATGATCGAGCAGGCCGAACAGGTGCTCAAAGACCGTGGTTTTCCCGTGTGCCGCGCCCGTCATCACCGCGTCGGCGATGAGCGCAGCGCGACCAAGAACTTCCTCTGCCGCATCGAAGTCCCGAAGGCCGACCTGCCGCGCCTAGTGGCGCTCACCGATTCGGTGGTGCCGGCGATCCGCGCACTCGGGTATGCCAACGTGACGATCGACCTCGCTGGTTTCACCAGCGGTGGCTTCAACGCGCTGCTCTCCAAGACATCGGACATCGGACATCGGACATCGGACAAACATCAGTGACCGACACCCTCGACCTCGATTTCGACCGCCATCGCCGCCAGGGTTTTCCCGAGGTGATCTACGGCGGCGGCAAGACGGTGAATGAAGTCTTAGCCGCAGCGACGCGCCTGGTCGAAGCGCACGGCAAGGTGTTGGTGACGCGCGCGAGCGACGACGCGTTGGCGGCGCTCACGGATTCACTCAAACAAGGTCGTGCGCATCCGCGCAGTCATTGTTTCACCGTCGGTGAGCCAACGCCCACGTGCGGTCCGGTGGCGGTGGTCAGCGCCGGCACCAGCGATGAGCCGGTGGCAGAAGAAGCCGCGGTCACGCTCGTCATGCGTGGCGTGCGAGTCGAGCGTTTCCGCGACAGCGGTGTCGCTGGTCTGCATCGCATCATGAAACACCTCGACGCCATCCGCCGTTGCCACGCGGTGATCGTGGTGGCTGGCATGGATGGAGCGCTGCCGTCGGTGGTCGGTGGACTGCTCGATATCCCGGTGATCGCCTGTCCGACCTCGATCGGGTACGGGGTGGCGGCGGGTGGGCATACGGCGCTCAACACCATGCTCGCGAGCTGCTCGGCCGGGGTCACGGTGGTGAACATCGACAACGGCTTCGGCGCCGGTTTCGCGGCGGCAACCATTGCGTTGCTGGTGGCACGTAACCCACGTTCCTGACGGGGTTGTACCGTGGCAGCAGTCGGCTGACGCCCGCCTGACGTGTTTCAGATGTTCCTTGCCCGGTGGTTGTGCAAGGTGGTCGCAAGGTTTGTTCCCACCTCCCGGATAGGATCACGCAACCATGGATACCCACCGGGATTCCGATGATACGCTGATAGCCGCCTTCTGCGAAGCCGCAGAGGATGGGGAGCGTCAACGTTGTTTCGGTGCACTGGTGGAACGCCACGGACCGATGGTCCTGGGTGCCTGCCGGCGCATCGCCGGCAACGGCACCGATGCTGAGGACGCCGCGCAAGCGGTGTTCATCACCCTGGCCAGCAAGGCCCGTTCGCTGCGTGGGCATCCCACCATCGGCGGCTGGTTGCACCGCGTGGCGCGCAATGTCGCGCTGCGGCAACGTGAGGCGGCGAAAAATCGCAGCCGCTATGAAGGAAACCAGGAGGCACAGGCCATGACCTCGCCACCCGACGGATTGGATGATCGTTTGCGCGGTGAACTGCGCGAGTCCCTCGACCACGCGCTCGACGGCTTGGCCGAACGCTACCGCGTGCCGCTGGTGCTACACTACCTCGAAGGTCACTCGCAGGAAGAAGTCGCGCGTCTGCTCGATCTCAAGGAAGGCACCCTCGCTTCGCTGCTGTCGCGTGGACGTGAGCTGCTGCGTCACCAGCTCAGCCGCAAGGGTGTGACCGTCGGTGCGTTGATGTTGGTGGGCGTGCTCACCGCTGAAGGCCACGCCGCCACCGTGCCTGCGGCCTTCACCCTCGCGACCGCCAAGGCCGCGAGCGCGGTCGCCGCCGGTTCGTTCAGCACCGCTGCCGCTGCCGGCGCCGCAGCGCCGCACGTCATCGCCTTGACCAAGACCAGCCTTTCGGGCATGGCCTTGGTGAAGCTGACCGCCGCCGCGACCCTCGCCGCGAGCACCCTCTCGCTCGGCACGCTGACGGTGGCGAACTACACTTACGCCGTCGAGGCCACGCCGGCACCAGTGGTCGTCACGCTTGATCCGCCGGCACCGCCGAAGCCGAGCGATCCGCAGAACCTCGACCAGTCCGGTGCGGAGGAGGCGGTGCGCTCCGCCATCCGTGCGCTGCGCACCAATGACGCCAACGCCTTCCTGCGGCGTCTGCCCGAAGCGGAGCAGCAGGCCGCCAATCGTGCATGGCGGCAGATCGGCTTGGGCGACGGCAACCCGTGGGTTTCCGGCATGGTCAATCGCGTGCTGCGCGCCAGCACCGCCACCGATGGTGCCGACCAAGTGTCGAACTTCGTCTCGCCGTTCCTGGCGATGGCCGAGCCGCAGATGATCTCGCAGCAGATCAAGGAACTGAATGGCGATCCCGTGGCGGACGGTGATCGCCGACGTGGCGGCCTCGCGCGCATGATCGTGCAGAGCGGCATCGCAGCGGTGGCCAGCGGTCTGCTCGCGACCGGTTTCGAAACCGAACAGGTCAAGGCGCTTGAACGCTGGTTCGATGCACTCGCCGATTGGATGCCCACCTCCGGCTTGAACGAGCCGACGAAATCACGCAAGGCCGCGGAAGGTCTGGCGGCGGCGCTGAGTAAACTCGGTGCGACCAACCTGGAGGAGCTCGGCAAGCTCGACCTACCGCAGTTCCTTGATCGCGTGGCCCTGGCGATGCCGGAGCTCAAACGCGTGCTGTCGGTCTATGGCCTGGAACTGGATCAGGCGCTCGATTCGGTCCAGATTGCTTCGCGCGACCTGCCGCCGGAAAACACCACGCCGGGGGTGAATGCGCGCTTGGTGACGGTCACCTTCAATGCCTTCGGCGGCACCCATGTGCTGCCACTGAAACTGGTCGAGACCGGCGGTCGCTGGCAGGTAGCCGCGGATTCGCCGGTGACGGCGTGGTTGCGTCCGCGTATGGGTGATGTCGACATGCGCATGTTCGGTGCCGGCGGCGGCCAACGCGGCGATCGCGGCCAACGTGGTGGCCCGCCGCGTGGCCCGCGCGGTGAAGCCCCGGCGACGAGCGAACCGGCCCCGGCACCCGAGGCCAACCCGGGATTCTGATCCTCTCCCGCTGACGGTTCGCTGCAGCCGACGCACACCCGGGCAGCGACGACGCGCGCCCGGACGATCAGCCGGCTGTTCACTCTGATGAAAACCTGGTGCCGTACTGGATGCGGGCCCCGCCCTCAGTGACAGCTCACGTTCCAGTACCACCACACCTGTGCGAGCGTGTACGGTCCGTAGGTCGTGCCGTCGACGGTGACGAAGATGCGGTCGAGCGCCGGACGATGCCAGACCACGATATGCGGGATACCATTGCGCATGGTGTCGACCGTCCAGTCGGCGGTGACGGTGCGGGTGAGCGAGAGCGTGCCGGCGTTGTAGCCCAGCGCGCTGAACGCGTGACGTGAGCCGCTGAGCGCCGCGCTCCACGTCGCACCTGGGCGTGAGCCGCTGACGGACAGGGCACTGCTCGCCAGTACAACATCGCTCTGCGCCGTCCAATGGTCCGCGTCGCTCCAGTTCCAGGTGATCTCGACCTCGTAGGTGTAACTCGAACCGCTGGCGATGGTGGCGGTCGCGTTGCAACGGGGATCGGTGAAGGTGCAGTTGCTCAGCGCCGTGACCGTGACGTTGTAGGCGACGATACCGGCGGAACCCACCGGCGAACCGATCACTGGGCCACCATTGCCGCTGCTGTCGTAGGCGACGGAAAACGTGCCGGTGGCATGTGGGTAGCGATCACCACTCGGTCCCATGGCATCGAGATCGACCGTTACCATGCCGGTGGTAGCGAAGGTGAATCCCTCGGCATCGGCTGACACCGCTGCGCTGGTCGTGCTGCTGGCGGTTTCCTTGTCGCTGGTGGCGACGCTCTGGCCGCTGCCGGCGCTGAGGATCGCATCGGTGGCGATAGTGCTGGAGAGTGACAACGCTTCGACCGCGCTGTTGGCTTCCTGCGCCGCCGTGGTGGCCGTGGCCGGGGGAGCAGTGGCCGGGGGAGCAGAGGCGCCGTCCTCCGCTTGCTGACAGCCGGTCAGCAACAACACCAACCAAACGAATGTGGCAACGAGTGGACGTGAGAGTTTGGACATGGCGACCTCCGTGTGCCGATCGCTACCGCTCCTGGACTGCCCGGTTACAGGACAATCCTGGTGCCGCGGCACGCTGATGTGGAAACTCAGTTCCGAAATCTGGGTTTCTTGCTGATGCGACACGGGTTTGTGATTGAAGGCCGCGACGGTGGCCAGAGCGTGCCGCCATGACTGACGGACTCCTGGTGCTCGGATTCGGTGGCCCCACTCCTGGTTGCTGCGGCCGACGCGCGGTGTGCTCCAAGACCGCGGGCTGCGAAGCGGAATGTTTCGTCGCCGGCATCCTGGGAGACAACCCGGCGCGCGCCGCGCGCATCGCTGAAGTCGCCGGTCATTACCATCACCTCGGCGGTTTCAGTCCCTACAACGCCCTGACCGAGCAGCAGGCGGGGGCGCTGAAGGCTGAGCTGGCTCGTCGTGGTCGCGCCTTGGCCGTGGCCTGCGGTTATCGCCACTGGGCGCCGTGGTCCGTCGATGCCTTGAGCGCGCTCCAAACTTCTGGCTGCACCCGCGCCGTGATTCTGATCATGGCTCCGCACCAGTCGTCGGTCAGTTGGGACTGGTACCTAAAACACGCGGCCGAAGCGGCGGAAAAGCTCGGCAGCAACGCGCCCGCCCTGGTCGGCGTGGTGCAACCGTGGTGGGCTGAAAGCGGCTACGTCACCGCCGTTGCCGACTGCGTGCGTCAGGCCACTGCCGGGTGGAGCGCGGAGCGTTTCGCCGATGCGGAACTGATCTTCACCGCGCACGCCATTCCACAGCCGGTGGAAAGCACCTCACCGTACCGCAAACAATTTGCCGAGACCGCCACGCTGGCAGCCAAGGCGTTGGGTCACGAGCAGCACGCCATTGCCTTCCAAAGCCAACCTGGCGACAGCCGCATTCCGTGGTCGGCCCCGACCATCGAGCACGCGATTGAAGACGCACATAAACGCGGCAAACGCGACGTAGTCGTCCAAGCCGCTGGCTTCCTGGTCGACCACACCGAGGTGCTCTACGACCTCGATGTCGAAGCCAAGCAGCTCGCTGACAAACTCGGCATCACCTTCACTCGTGCGGCCTGCGTCCACGACCATCCGGCGTATATCACCATGCTCGCGGATCGGGTTGAGCAGGCGTTCGCCGCAGTGACATGACCGCTCAGTAGAAATACGTCAGACCGAAGAGCGAATCCTGACGGATGCTCCATTCGTCATAGCCGATGCCGGTCCCCTCGTCGCGTTCGGGTGTGGTTTCATAGTAGGCCCGTAGACCGAGCTCGACCGCCAGGTAACGCGTCAGTTGCATGGTCAATCCCGCGGTCACCAGATTAGTAATGTGGGAGAAATCCTCGAACTCGGCGAAGCCCTCGTACTGGGCGAAGAAGCGCACATCGTAGTCGCCGTCACCACGTTTGAGCAGGTGTTCATAACGCAGGAAGGCTTCGATACCGGTTTCGACATCGTCATCCTCAGGCGGGACACTCGGCCCCCAGCTCTTCTGTGCACGGACACCGATACGTCCTTCGCAGTGGTTCTTGTCCGGGAGGAAGTCCTCGTAGCGCTGGCCATAACCCGTGCTGGCCTTGCCGGTGGTGGGATCGAAGGCGTAGTTGCGCGGATCCGGGCCGGTGAAGACCGATTCCCCGCCCCAGCCGAGGTAGACGAAATGCGGCCGCACCAGCTCGCGCCGGTAGACTCCGTCGTAACGGATCTCGTCGTTGTTCTCCTGCCACGCTTGGTTGTTAGTGCGGATGCGCCCGTAACGCG
The DNA here is from genome assembly GCA_013816485.1 of Planctomycetota bacterium. GTDB lineage: Bacteria > Planctomycetota > UBA11346 > UBA11346 > UBA11346 > BOG-1363. Next base: position 36,879 of record JACDEI010000010.1, on the reverse strand, counting down.
CCTTGAGCAGGTTGTCGATCGAGTCCTTGTCCGACTTCCAGTTGGCCTGGCCCTCATAGGTGAAGAGGTACGAAGTCGACTCGGCGGTGGTCGCGATGGTGGTGTCGCGCGAGGTGTCGGCATTGGTGGTCGCGACGTTGGCGACGTAGGCACCAAGCCGTCCGCTGCTGGTCCAGTCACTGATCGCCGGCATCCGCACCACCGCAGCGGCGCCCGGCGCCGGAGCTGGCGGCACCACCGGCACCACCTGATCAAGCGGGAACGCCGTCGCGCAGGCCAGTACTAAGGGAACGAGCGGACGAAGGCGGATCGACATGAGAGACTCCACGGACACCTGGGCAGCAAACGGGGCAACGTAACCAGGGGGTGGTCTGTCGTGCTCCCGCCCTGGCCGTCAACCCTCCTTGGCGGCAAGTTCGACGTCATCCCGCCGCATGGCAGTGCCGCCCGGCGACCAGCCGGACGCAAACCGGATGGCCTTGTAGATACGGTCCTGCGAGGAGCTTCGTTGGTTAGGCAAAAGTCCTGACCCTCGCTTGCCTCCGTCCCAGGGGCGCGCCAGGATGCGCGACCCTTACAACCATCGCCCGATCACAGAACCAACCACCGATGGACCCGACCGAAACTACTTCCAGCGATGCGAGCGGATCCCGCTCCCTGCGCCGGGGACGTGGCGACGGGGAGTCGAGTCGGCGTCGACGGGTCGGACAGACTCAGGTCGGCATTCCGGGGCGACCGACCGTACCCGTACTGCCGACCCTGATCCCCACCGGTGGTGAGATCGCCTATGGTTCCGATTTCACTGCGGTGCGTTATGCGCAGTGCTGGGAAGATGCCGATGTGCTGCTCGATGCGCTCGCCGTGCAACCCGGCGACGTGTGTCTGAGCATCGCCAGCGCGGGCGACAATGCCCTGGCGCTACTCGCACGTCATCCCGCCAAGGTCTTTGCCGTCGATCTGAATCCGGCGCAGCTCGCCTGCCTGGAGCTGCGCGTCGCCGCCTATCGCCTGCTGAATTACGACGACCTGCTGGTGTTCCTCGGCTCACGCCGCGGCCAACAGCGGATGAAACTCTACCACACCTGCCGACGCCTGCTCTCACGCCATGCGCGGGCGTATTGGGATGAACGCCCGGAAGACATCGCCCAGGGAGTGGGCAGCGCCGGCAAGTTTGAACGGATGATGCTGCGCTTCCGCTCAGCCATCGTGCCGCTGGCCCATGACCGGCTGATGGTCGATCGCCTGCTGGCTGGCGGCACCCGCAGTGAACGGCAGGCCTTCTTCGAAACGCGCTGGAACACCCCGATGCGGCGCCTGCTGGCGATGTTGTTCCTGCCGCGCGTGGTGCAGGCGCGTACCGGTCGCGCCGTGCCTTTCCTGCCCTCGATGGATTTCGTGCACGCACGCCGGCTTCTGACACGCACCGAGCGGCTCATCACCGAGCAGGATCCCGCGCAGAATCCCTACCTGCACTGGATGTTGACCGGCACGCACGGCAACGCCTTGCCGTTCGCCTTGCGCCCGGAGAACGTGCCGACCATCCGCGCAAATCTCGACCGTCTCGACTGGCGTCTGTGTGCGCTCGAAGACGCGCTCGGCGAATTGGGCGATCGCTCGATCGACCGTTTCAATCTCAGCGACACCTTCGAATACCTTGCCGAACCGGCCTTCCACACGCTGCTCTACCGTCTCGCGCGCTGCGGCCGCCGCGGCGGACGGCTGGCCTACTGGAACACCACCATCCGCCGTCGTCGTCCGCCGATCATGGCCGACATGCTGCTTCCGCTGACCGATCTGGCGGACAGCCTCAAACGCAAAGACCGGGTGTTCTTCTACGACGATTTTGTGGTCGAAGAGATCATCTGATACCAATCCGCGATCTATGACCATCTCACGGGGAGAATTAACCGCCGAGGGCGCCGAGGGCGCCGAGACAGACCACTCGGGATTTCTCAGCGCCCTCGGCGCCCTCGGCGCCCTCGGCGGTAAAATCTCTTTCCTGCATTCGTGGTCTTTTGATGACGGATTGGTATGAGCGACTGTTGTCGGCCAGGGTCCCACGATTGGATGCCGAGCGGCATCACCGCAGATTCGCGCCCAGAAGCAGGCCGAAACGCCATCCGCCAGCGTCGATGTCCCAGTCATCCAATTCGAGCGGCACCCATGACCAACCGGCTCCGGCACCGATATTGAAACGGCCGATGGTCCAGAACGCTCCGACATGGGCCCAGGTGCCGACACCATAACCCCAGTCGGTGCGCTCGGTCGCATCGGTCCAGGTCTCGCGCACGGCACTGGCGAAGCTGCCACCTCCGCCCAGGTAGAGCGTGGTCGATCCAGGCAGAGCCAACAGCCCAGCCTGGCCGATCTGGATCTCGGTCACGCCTGCGTACGACTCGACGGTGCCGACGTTCTGCTCGGTGCGTCGATCGTAATCGCTCGACGACACGGCATTGACCGCGATGGCCACCGGCCAACCGTCGGGACGGATATCCGCCTGTATCGCCAAGGAACCCTGGATCTCATGCGGATCCCAATCACTGCGTTCCAGCAGTTTGACACCGGGCATGGCATTGAGGTTGACCTCGGTCGCAGCCAACACGACCACGCTGGTGATCATAAGCATCACGATACGCGTCAGATCAACCATGTCGCTGCTCCTGGTGCCACTCGGGCGATCGTCGCCACCGGATCCAAACCGGGGAACGGTTCACAACGACAGGATCAGTCGCAACCCGACCAGCGGGTGGCCGGTGATTTGATCGAGCGCCTTGCGGTTGGCGGAACGCGCCGCCGGCAGGGAATCACGCCACGATCCGCCGCGGATGCTGTCGGTGGTGGTGAACTCCCAGACGTTGCCGTGCATGTCGAAGAAGCCGAAGGCGTTCGGCACACGTCCACCCACCACGCGCGGACCGGAGATGCCACCGGCAGTCTCCGACACCACGGCATAATCATCGACGACGCCATCACTGCGGTCTTCGCCCCAGGCGAAGGAGCCGGTGGTGGTGGCCCGGCAGGCGTACTCCCATTGGGCTTCAGTGGGCAACGCGAGGTCGTTGACCTGCGCGGCATTCCAGGTGGTGAGCATGGTCACCACCTCATCGTGCGACATGCCGCTCGCGGGTTTGTCGACGGCAGCGGTACCGACCATACTCGCGGAAAAGCCGGTCCACGGCGTGGTCCCCGCCAGCGCCGTCCATTGATCACGGGTGACCTCGAAGACCCCCAGGTAGTACCGCTGCACGGACGTGGTGCCCTGGACCTCGTCGATCTGGTAACCGAAGGCCGTCGGCGCGCTGCCGACCGGACCCGAACCGCCCGCGACCGCGCGGAAGACCATCTTGGTGCTGCGATAATCCGCATTGGTGTCGAGGTCAAGCACGACGGTGCGCGATTCGATGACGCCGGTGGTCAGATCGAGGATCTGGAACTCGCCAAGTACGGCCCCGAGATCCTGGGTCAGGTTGCTGCCACCACCGCCGCAAGAGCTGAGGGCCATGGTCGCCACGCCAGCGACCCCGAGCGCAAGGATTCTGTTCATGATCAATTCCCCAATGTGCCGGACGGCACGATCACGATGGTGATTGGCTGGTAGCCCGACGTATCCGACGCGGTCTCGGTGACCACGATGCCCGCCTCGATCACACCTGTCGCCGTTGAGCCGATCTGGAGATTGAGCGAGGCATTGGTGCCCACGGGGGTGAATCCGCCAAAGGTCACACCCGCCGGCAGGTTGCCGACCAGGGTATAGATGACTTCAGCGGCAGTGGTCGGTTGCGACGGCAGGGCGTTGAAATCGACCACGATGTCATAATTGAGCAGCCCGTCGGATTCAGCCTCGGCCGGTGCATCCGATACGACCCACGGACGTGCCGCTGCACCGCCGATGATCAGAACGGTGATGGTGGCAGTGGATACCGCTCCATCCGGATCGGTCACCTCGATGGTGAAGGTATCGATGCCTTCCTCACCATTCGATGGTGTGTAGGTGAAGACCCGACTATCCGTCGCTTCGAGGGTGGTCGGATTGTCCTGGTCGATAGCACCCGACACGGTTCCTCTGGTGGGTGCATCGGTCACGACGACGGTCAATTCTTCGCCCACGTCATCGTGGTCGACGTCGAAGAGTGTCAGCGTTGCATTGACCGCCACGTTCTTCGGGGTGATGACCGTCGCGTTGGCGACAACCGAAGGATCATTGATCGCCACAACCGTGACAACCTTGGTGACGGCGGCATTCGAGGTATCGGTCGCATCCATCAACACGATGCTCACCGTGCGTATCCCGGCAGCCGGATCCTCGGAAGCATTGCGATAACGCAGAGCCTTCAGCAGCTCCGCAACTTGCAGGTCGCCGGCCTCGTCGCTGATGAACGACACTGTCAGCGGGATGGCCCCCGTGCCGGGCACAGCGCCTGTGCCGCCGAGGCTGTATGTTCCAATAGCGACGGGTGTACCACTACCATAGAAGATGGTCCCTGATGAGACCGTGATGAGACCCGAAGTGGTGAAGTACACCATATCATCCGCACTCACATCCGTTCCGGAAAGAGTGAGGGTCAGCAGTTTGTAGTAACCCGAAGCATCCGGATCGGTGACCGTCGGAGCGGTATCGACCTCGACACCAGGATCGTTCTCCGTGTAAGTGGGCGAATAGGTCCCGTTCAGGCCGATGATTGGCGGGATGAAACCAGTGATGTCGATCTCGAAGATGGTCAGATCACTGAGATTGCCCACCGCGTCAGAGACGCGGAAGGCGAAACCGTCGCTGACGTTGGGAGTGCCGCTGTTGCGGTAGGTCAGCCGGTTGGCGGTGATCGCCGCCTGGGTGAAGGAATCGCCATTGATCAATTGGTCCTGACCCATCGCACCATAATCCAACCACAGCTCACCTTGGCCCGGAGCCAGGATGACGGTGAACAACAGGTTGGCTGCTGGCGTGTCGTCGTCAGTCGCCGAGATCATCGCACTGGTGATGGTGTCGCTCGATCCACGTCCCAGGGTCAGACTGGTGACGACCGTCTGCGGTGGATCGTTGTCGTTGACCGTCACTGACACCGGGCTGGCGGTGACCGCAGCGCTCGCCTGGTCCACGTAGTTGGCAACCGCATGGGTGATATTGGCAGCGTGCGGATTGGCCTCATCGAAGGTGTCGACCACCGCTGACACCGTGATCGTGTGCACCGTGTTCCAGGCGGTGGATTCTCCCGAGGACAGCGCGGGGTCGAAGGTCAAAACCACCGGATTGCTGATCACAGGATTGCCGACCTGCACCTGCGAGTCTGGCGTGACCGTGACCGTTGCAGTGACGAGCGGACGACTGGCAAGCTGGATGGTGTAGCTATCCGTGGTGCCGGTCTCATGGACCACCGTGGTGCCTCCACTCTGGGTGATGACCACCGCAGCCGCATCGTCATCGGTGTTGGTGACCGTGATGGTCTGTGCCGGTAGTGCCGCATAAGTCGTATCGCCACTCGGCGTCAGGGTCAGGACGTAGGCCTGGTCGTCATCGTCATAATCATCGCTGACACCGGTGATGGTCAGAGCCTGAGGAGTATCCCAGTTCATCGAAGTAAAGGTCAAGCTGCTAGCCGAGAGCGAACCCTCGGTCACATCTAGTCCCGTGATCGTCAACACCACATTAGTACTTGGTTGGCTGGTCAGCACGACGTCGATGTCGACGCTGGTAGCGCTCTCAGCCGTGGTCGCCGTGATCGCCGTCAGCGGGAAGCCCGCCGCGTCATCGTCGGCGTTGGTCACGATGACATCATTCGGATCTAGGCCGGAGTATCCGGTGGTATCGCTGGTGGTGACAGGGTTGAGCGCCAGGGTGTAGACCACCGAACCATCGACGGCGAAATCATCGACCGGCGTGATGGTGACCGTCTGCGGGGTGTTCCAGTTCGCCGCGGTGAATACCAGGCTCGCCGGATCGACTGTGCCTTCGGTGGTGTCGCCGCTGGCCAACGGGATGGTCACGTCGGCGTTGGGTTGGCTCAGCAATTGCACGGTGAACGTCACCGCCAATCCGTCTTCGCTGGTGTTGATCGCTGGCGTCGACACCGCGACCCCGGCCTGATCGTCATCCAGGGTAGTGACCACCACGTCAGCGGGATTGTTATTGAAGTAGTTCGGATCCGCCGTGGTGGTATCTGCCGACAAGATGACCGAGCTGCCGATGTCACCATCGTTCAGGAAATCATCGACTCCGGACACGGTGACTTCCTGCGGCTGATTCCAGTTGTTGGCATCGAAGGTCAGGCTGGCCACTGATGTCACGGCCTCGGTGGCATCACCAGCGGCGACGCCGATGGTGACATCGTCAACCGGTTCGCTGGTCAGCCGAACGGTGAAACGACCGGAGGTGCCATCTTCGCGTAGGTCATTGCTGATCGCGGTGATGATGAATCCCGCTGCATCGCCATCGGTGTTGGTCGCATCCAGCGGAATGACCGCCAGATTGTTGTAACCGGGATCGGCACTCACCAGGGTGAAGGTGATCTCGTAGTCGATATCCCCATCGTCGACATCATCGTCGACGCCGGTGACGGTGATGTTCTGCGGCGTGGCGAAGTTGCCGGGCGTGAAGGTCAGGCTGCTGGGCGAGACGGTGCCTTCACCGGTATCGCTGCTCGCCAAAACCACCGTGACGTTGCCGGTCGGCTGGGTGTTGAGACGGAAGGTCACAGCATCACTACCACCGGATTCGGTGGTGGTCACCAAAGCGACGGACTTCGTGGTTCCCGCGGTATCGTTGTCGGTGATCGACACCACCAGCGGAGTGATGCTCAGACCAGTGTACGCCGGTCCGCTGGCCGAGAAGCCGATGATGGTGTTGTGCGCTCCTTCGGCGACATCGTCGTTGACGGCGGTAACCGTCACGTTCTGTGGCACATTCCAGGGGTTGGCACCCAGGCTGTCGGTGAAGATCAGGCTCGTGGTCGACAGGCTCACCTGACTGCCTGGTGACAAGGTCACCGTCACGTCGCCGCCTGCCGGCTCCGTCGTGAGCACCACGCTGATGGTGTCGGTGGCACCGTTTTCAACCACCGCAGTGCTGCCACCCGAATGGGAAGCCGTTACTCCAGCGTTGTCATTGTCGATGTTCACCACCAACACGTCGGCAGCATTCATGCCGTTGTAGACGCTATCTACCGAGGTGGCGGCGGCCGTGATGACGCCGAATATCTGGTCGCCATCGTCAACGTCATCATCCACACCAGTCACCGTGACACTCTGAGACAGGTACCAGTTCGCCGGGGTGAAAACCACGCTGGGAACCGCTACCGTGCCTTCACCCGTATCGGTGCTGACGAGAGCGATGGTCACGTTCGCCGTCGGCTGGCTCGTCAAGTTAATTGAGAAGTTGGTGGCCAGGAGGTCCTCGGTGGTGATGGCGAAGGTGGGAACCACCGTGATACCGGCGGTGTCCTCGTCGATGATCTGACACACGACCGGATCGGCGGTGGTGATCGCACCGTAATCGCTGATCGAGAACGAGATCGTCCCGTTGTGTGGGCTCGACTCATCGACCGCGTCGTTCACCGCGGTGACAGTCACTGTCTGCGGCGTATTGAAGGTTGTCGGAGTGAACACCAGCGTGGTCTTGTCCAGCGTGACCTGGCCATCGGTAGTCAAGGTTACGATAGCGAAAGATGCTGGGGCGGTATTCAGTCGGACGGTGAAAGAATCCTGGCCGGTCGGAGTCACATCCGCTTCGGTGACCACCGTGGTGCCACCGCTCTGCGTGATGGTCACGCCAGGAATGTCATTATCGACATTCTTCATGAACTGGTGGGGAATCGCTGCCGGGAGTAGGCTGGTATAATTGGTTTCGGTGGTCGACGGATCGATATCGAAGGTGATGCCGTAGTTCCGATCACCATCGCCGGTGAGATCATCGATGCCGGTCACGGTGACGAGCTGCTCGTCGTTCCAGGTGGAATTGTTGAAGGTCAGCACGGTCGGCGAGACGAAGCGGATGGTTTCAGCTGATCCGACAGTCACCATCGCCGGACTTCCCGTGTACGGCTCGACCACGATGCTGTTGGTACCCACGTCGACCGACACCACTTCTGCCAACAACGGATTGGGATTGTTGTTCACCGTGATCGATTCGACCGCCAAGGAACTGCCGACCTCGATTCCTGTAACATCAGCGAAGAAGAGGGTATTGGTCGCTCCATTGGCCGATGTCGAATCCAGGATGTAGCTGCTGCCGATACGGCCTTCGGTGATGTCATTGGAATTCAATCGCACCACCACCACTTGTGCTCCCGTCGGACGGGTCTTGAGTTTGACCGTGAACGCCGCAGTGCCGCCCTGCTCGGTGGTGATCTGCCTGCTTCCAGCCGTCGTGGTGGGAGCAACCGTGAACCCTGGCGTGTCGTTGTCGGTGATGTTGCAGGAGATGTTGGCGATGGTGACGGCGGGAGCGATCGAGTAGTCGCCGCTGCCGCCGTTGACCACCGACAGGACCGTACCGCTGTGAGGCGAAGCCTCGATCACGGCGTCGTCGATCGCCGACACCCGTACCGTCTGCGGAGTGCTCCAGTTGGCCGTGGTGAAGGTCAGGGTGTTCTGGTTACCGACCGTACCCGCATCGGTGTCGACCGTAACCTGCACACTGGCCGGCGTGTTGATGGTCAAGGTCACCTGAGCCGTCGGCTGGCTGTTCAGGCGCACAGTGAAGGTGTCGGTCGAGCCACCTTCGGATACCGCCAGTGGCGTGCCCTGGTCCCCAACAGTGTCCGGATCGGTATCGATCGTCACGCCCTTGATGTCATCGTCGTTGCACGTGACCGGCACATCCCAGCCACCCAGGTTGTTGTACGCCGGATCCGAACTTCCCGATTTGGCGATGTCGATCTTGAAGCCCTGGTTGCCGTCAGCGACATCGTCGTTGACGCCTTGGACGGTGATGATCGCGCCGGTATTCCAATTCGCAGGGTTAATGGTCACCGCGCTGGAACCCGCCTGCAAGACACCTTCAGTGGTATCCGAACTGGTGAGGGTGAAATTGACCGGGTTGTAGGGCCGACTCGTAAGGGTGATGGCGAAGGTCGCAGTCCCTCCGGCTTCGGTCACCGGACCCGAGATCGCAGTGATCGACACCCCTGCCGTATCGTTGTCGATGTTGGTCACCGACACATCCGGCGGGTCGAGTGGATCGTAGCGGGAATCGAGGGTGAGGACTTGGTTGACGCTGATGGCGATGAAGTAGGGCACATTGCCGTCATCAAAATCGTCATCACGACCGAATACCTGCACCGTCCGATCGATGTTCCAATTGAGGGCGGTGAACGTCAGGGTGGTGGCTCCCTGGTTTCCAGCCGTGCTGTCCGTATCGACCAGCCCTTCGGCCGTGTTGGTGGAACCGAAGGTCAACACCACGGTGCCGCTCGGCTGGGTCGCCAGACGCACCGTGAAGGTCCCGGCAGTATTGAGGGCCTGGTCTGCCTCCTGGGTGTTGGCGCTGATTGCGGAGATGATGAAACCGGAGGTGTCGTTGTCGGAAATCGTCAATGAACCGTTGCTCGGTGAGCCGACCCGGTACTGCGTGCCATCGATCAGGGTGACATCGACCGATTCGTTGTCCTCGTCCCGGAAGTCGTCGATCGGTGTGAGAGTCACGTCGACAAAGTTGGCACCCGCCGGGATGACGGCGGATCCGCTGAGGGTCGTGTAGTCGCTGCCATTCACCGCGGTTCCAGCAAGGTCGTAGTTGACCGTCACCGCACCGGCGTTGGCGAATGAACGCGTGAAACGGATGGTGCCCGGATTGGGTCCCGTTTCACCCGCGACGGAGTCGGGAATGGTCAGGGCGATCGTCGGTTTCCAGGTATTGGTGGTGATCGTTACCGGGGTCGCCGTATTGCTGCCCGGGGCGTCGTTGCCCAATTGTCCCAGACCGTTGTAGCCCCAGGAATGGAGCGTGCCGTCGGCGCGCAACGCGTGGGCATGGTAGTCACCTGCGGTGATGGCATATATCTGCGACAGGCCAGCCACCTGCACCAGGGCTGGTTGATCGAGTATGGTGACGTCGTTTCCGAGCTGCCCGTAGTTGTCTGATCCACAGGAGTACACCAGCCCATTGTTCGACAAATACACAGAGAAATCCGCGAAATCGGCGCCTGCGCTCACCGCTTTCATGGTGGACAGGCCGCTGACCACGGACGGCGTGGGTTGATTATCGGTGGCCGCGCCGTTGCCGAGTTGCCCCGAATAGTCCGCACCCCATGCACGGGTGAGACCACTGGTCCGCGTCGACGTCGAATGGCTCTGACCACCGGCGATATCGATCATCGAACTCAAGGTGACGGTGACCGGGACGTTCGAGTTCACCAGCGAAACATCGTTGCCCAACTGTCCCGACCAGTCGGCTCCCCAGGTGTAGACCGTGCCGCCGGCGTTCGACAAGGCCATACTGTGCTGATAGCCGGCTTCCACCTTCAGGATGTTATTCAGGCCCGAAACCGTCACCGGTGTTGGTTGTTGGGTGTTGGTCGCGTCACCTAGTTGGCCACTCCCGTTGCTGCCCCATGACCGGACCGTGCGGCCGAAGGCGTAGATGGCCAAGCTGTGGTAGGCACCCGCACCCAGCCCGCTCATGTAGGACAACGGCAAGCTGACCGGCGTGGGAGAATCGGCCAAGGTGGCGTCATTGCCCAACTGGCCGAAGGCGTCCCAACCCCAGGCATAAACCGAACCGCCGGTAGTCAGCGCCATGCTGTGGTAACCGCCGGCACAGACCTCCATCACTCCAGCAAGTCCTTCGACCTGCACCGGCGCACTCTTGTTGGCCAGGATGGCATCATCACCCAACTGACCGTTGCTGTCGGAACCCCAGGCCCAAACGGTACCGTCGGCCTTTAATGCCAGGGTGTGGGCGTTGCCCGCCGACACCGCGGTGAAGACATCGAGCGACCATTGGGCCGCCGGAGCGATCTGGGTGAACTGGTAGCTCGACGTGCTGCCCAATCCGAGCTGGCCGTAGGAATTGTCGCCCCAGCCGGCCAGGGCTCCATTCGATTGGGTGAACAATACGTGGCGCGACAGACCACCGACGAACTCGTTCGGACGCGGATTCAACCAGCCCAGACCTTGGGGGGTGACAAGTTGCGAATTGGCCGCGGGATCGGAACGGCATTGTCCATCGCTGTTGTCACCAAAAGCATAGACATAACCGCCCGGATAGAAGATCAGGCTGTGGGCATCACCCGCGGAGACCTTCCAGGCGGTGTAGCCGAGCGAGGCGGGTGTGGGCTGGTCGGCGATGAGCACGGCGCCGTTGCCGAGCTGGCCGGAGCCATCGTGCCCCCAGGTGTAAACCGCCGTGTTGGCAAGGCACATGATGCTGTGATAGCCGCCTGCCGAAATGCTGACCACATTGGTGAATCCACCCGCCACCAGCGTTGGGGAGGTCACATTGGTCTTGGCCACGTCGTTGCCGACCTGCCCCTCAAGGTCACGTCCCCATGCGTAGGGCGCGCCATCGTTACCGATGCCGACGCTGTGGAAACCACCACCAGAGATCGTCCGGAAGAGGTTCCCTACGCCGACCGGAGACAGTTGGGTCGTGGTGTTCCCGTTGCCCAATTGACCGTAAACATTATAGCCCCAGGAGTAGAGTTGGCCCGACGGTTTGGTCAGGGCCATGCTGTGGTAACCGCCGCAGGCAATGCTGCCCATACCAGACAACCCTGGAACCTGTATGGGTGCGGGACGGGAAGCGACCGCCACACCTTGGCCGGTCTGCCCTTCTGAATCACGGCCCCATGCCCACACCGTGCCATCCGCCGTGAGCGCCATCGCGTGGTAATAGCCGGTGGCCACCTCCACCACATCGGTAAGCCCTGGAATCAGGGTCGGCGAGGTGCGCTGAACCACGTCGTTGTGCCCCAACTGCCCGTATTGGTTCCTACCCCAGGTCCACACCCGACCGTCGGGTGCCAAGTAGACGGAAAACTCCAGACCGGTGGCGATCTTCGGTTCGACGGCCTCTGCCTTCCCGCCGAAGAGCGAGCAGATGACGAGACAGGCCACGATGATGGTTTTGAGATCCACAGCCATTCCCCGGAGCGATTTCAGATTCATGGACGCACATTCCTCACAAGGGATGGACACATCACTGAGCATGCTTGGCGGGCGGCCGCCGCACCGATGACTTGAACGCCACGGCGAAGGATTGACACCAACACGTCAGGGTTCCTTGGTCGCTTCGACAGGGAGCTTGGTCGCAGCGGGTTCGCTGGCGGGCGTCGCGGCAGGAGCTTCCCCCACCGGGATGGCAGCCGCCGGTGATGCCGCCGGTGATGCCGCAGAGGCAGCCGCCGGCAGCAAACCCGCGTTGCCCATCACCGGTTCCTGGCCCTCCGGCCAATCAACCGCGACAGCAAGGCGCATGCCCAGGTAGAGCGTGCGCATGTCCGGTCGCACCGCGAGGCGGTTGGCCGCGCGTAGACGATCGGGGCGATCACCGAAGGAACCACCGCGCGCAACGCGGGTCTCCTGCTCGCGTCCGATCGGATCAGTGACCGCGGTCGGCGAATAGGTGCCGTAACGATCCTCGCACCATTCCCACACGTTGCCGTGCATGTCGAACAGCGCGAGGGCATTGCCGAAGCGGCGTTTGACGCCCTGGGTGGAAGCGGTCAGGCCAGCGAACCACGCGATGGTGTCGAGCTTGTCGTTGCCCACCGCACCCTGGTGGCCGGCGAACGGTGCGGTCACACCAGCGCGGCAGGCGTACTCCCATTCGGCTTCCGTCGGCAGACGCGCACGCAGTCCGGGGATCTGCGTGCTCAACGCGACGCAGAAAGCCTTGGCATCATCCCATGAGATGCGTTCGACCGGATTTTCCAGGCCTTTGAAACGGCTGTCGTCGATTCCCGCTACCGCGGCCCAGAAACCCTGGGTGCTTTCGGTATCCGCCAGCCAGAAGGATCGGCTGAGGGTGACGCGCACCTGGGTCTCGTCCTTCTCGTGGCCGTATTCGTCCTCCGGGCTGCCCATGACAAAGGTGCCGGCGGGGATGTAGCGCAGCCGCTGCGTCACGCCGTTGATGGTCAGCTCGGCCCACAGACCGAACTCGTCACGCCCGGCGGCGGAAGCCCACGCCGGACGACCGGGACCGATCAGGATCGCCACACGCGTCGCGAGACGTGCAACCTGGTCGTCCTTCAGGCCGACCAGGGCCACCAGGTCATCGCGATGACGCGGCGAACGCTCGGGCAGCACATAGGCACCGTTCAATTCCTGCCCCAACGTGGTGATCAGTTCGCCGACCCGTTGTGCCTTGGCCAACCAGCGTTTGGCCTGCGCTTCCTGCGGACCGACCTCGCCGACCAGTGCCTGGGCATCGGCCAAGGCATTCTCCGGCAACGGTTCGACGCGATCGAGCGGCGCGAGACTTTCACGCAGGCTGGCGATGCGGACCAGCTTGGCCCGCCAACGCCGCACCTCCGCGGATCCCGGCCCGACGATGGCGGCAAAGGCATCTAGCAACTTGCCGACTTCTTCCGGCAACGGTGCGGGCTGATCGAGCGACACCAGCGCAGCGCGCAGGCGCTCGTAATCGTTCACCCGACCACGCCAGCGTTTGACGTCGTCATCACCTTCACCCGCCAGACGCGCGAGCAGGTTGAGGTCGTCGACCAGTTGCTGATCGATGGTCACCGACGCGCCATCGCGTGCGCGCAGCGATTGGCGCAGCGCTTCGAGTGCCTGCTGCTCTTCCGACAGCCGGCGTTCATAGAGCCGCTGACGGGCTTCGGCCAAGGCGCCGAGCGTACCCAGGGTCGTCACTGCCTTGGTGGTGGCATCGAGTTCCACCACCGTCATGCGGGTGGCGTCGTCGAATCGCACCAGGGTCGCGGTCATCGCCGCCACCGCGTCGCGTTCAGCGCGCAAGCGGGCGGTCCAGGCCTGGAGCTGACCGTCATCGGGACTGACCAGAGCGCGGTAGGCCGTGAGTTGTTCCTCGACCTGTTGCTGCTCAGTCAGGGTCAAGGCCTCTGGGCGATCAAGCCGGGCGAGGTTCTTGCGCAGGCCGGCGATGCGTTCCTCCGATTCCGTCAGCTTCCTGGTCCAGCGTTTGAGATCTGGATCGTTGGCATCTGCAACCGTGCTGAACACCGCGATGTCGCCAGCCAAGGCGCTCTGGAGCGAGGTGGTCGCCCATTCCACCGCATCGAGCCGGGCGAGGTTCTTGCGCAGGCCGGCGATGGTCTCGCGCCGCGCCGTCAGCGCGGTGTCCCAACCACGCACGCCAGCATCTTCATTGCCGACGATGGTACGCAGTGCAGCGAGGTCCTGTCCGAGGGCGACGAGCTGCGCTTCGGTCAGCACCACATTGGCCTTGTCGAGGGCGGCGAGGTTCGCGCGCAGTGTGCCAGCGCGGTCTTTGCTCGCGCCGATCCGGCCCTGCCAGCGTTTCACGTCCTCATCCTGATCGCCGACCAGGGTGGTGAGCTGACCCAGCGGCGGCGTCAGGCGCTCCGCCATGGCGTTGCTGACCACCGGGGTCTGATCGAGTTCCGCGAGGGTCGTACGCAAGGCGGTGGCGGCATCACGAGCGGCATCGAGTTTCGCCTGCCAACGCACCACGTCCTCACCGGCACTGCCGACGTCTTCACGATACCGTTCCAGATCGGCCGCCGATTCCGTACGCAACGTGGCGGACGGCAGTTCGGCGGCATCAAGACGAGCCAAGCGCCCCTGGAGCTGCTCGACGCGCGAGAACTTGCCCTGCCAACGCGTCAGGTCGGCGTCCTCGCCGTCGATCAGATCGTCGAGCGCGACGAGATCATCGCGACTACCCTTGCTCACCGGTTCTGCACGGTCGAGCACCGCGAGGTTGCCACGCAAGCGTGCGATCTCACCCGCGATGGTCTGCTGCTCGGCGGTCTGACGCGTCTGCCAGATCACGATGCTGGCGATCACCGCCACCAGCACCAGCGCGGCAGTGATGTAGGGCCAGATCTTGCGCTGCTTGATGCCCAGGCGGCGCATCGCCTCGTCGGCACCGGTGCCGAAGGCGTTCATCAGCGCGGTCATCGGCGCGGAACCCGCGCGCACGCGCTCCAGGTCGGATACCAGTTCGCCGGCGTCCTGATAACGTTTCGCCGGATCTTTCTGCAGACATTTGAGCGCCACCGCTTGGTAGGCGTCCGGCACCTCTGCGCGCAGCGCGGTGATGAGCGTCGGCTCGGCGTAGTTGTGCTGGTAGATCAGCGCGTTGGCGGTCGAGCCATCAAACGGCTTACGGCCAGTGAGCAGTTCATAGAACACCACGCCGAGCGAATAGATGTCGGCACGCACATCGACCTGATCGCCACGGCCCTGTTCCGGTGAACAATAGGCCGGCGTACCGACCGCGGTGCCGGTCATGGTCATGCCGTGTTCACCGGCGATCTTGCTGATGCCGAAGTCGGCGATCTTCACCACGCCCTTGGTGGTGATCATCAAGTTGGCGGGTTTGATGTCGCGGTGGACGATGTTGTGTTTGCCCGCTTCCGCCAAGCCACGCGCGGCCTGGATCACGAAGCTTGCTGCTTCATCGGGCGTGAAGAGTTGCGCCGCGTCGGTCTTCTCACGGATCTTCTCCGACAGATCCGTGCCCTCGACGAATTCCATGACGAAGTAGACCATCTCATCATGGCTACCGGCGGTGATGACCTGCACTACATGTGGCGAGTTGAGCAACGACGCGGTGTGCGCCTCCTGCTCAAAACGCTGACGCATCTGCGGATTCGACGACAGATTCGGCGGCAGGACCTTGAGCGCGACACGGCGTTTGAGCGAGACCTGCTTGGCGCGGTAGACCGTGCCCATGCCGCCTTCACCCAGGATGCCGCCAACTTCATAGTCGCCGATGGTCTTGCCGGTGAGCGGACCCTGACGGCCCTTGAGATGCCAACCGTCATCCATCGATGACTGGGTCGATCGGCGCGGACTGCCTCCGGTGGTGATGCCACTTGGTGGATTCGGCGTGCGACCCGACGGAGCCGGAGTGCCGATGATGGTGGCATCGCGACCGACCCAATCGTCGGCATTGCCGCCAGCCACCGGTTTGGCGACGGGAATCGCGCCACCGACCAGCGTCTGATCCTTGCCGATCCAACTGGAATCGTCGTCCTCGGTTCCACCCACCGGACGGCTGGCCGGCAGCGCGGTCTTTTCCGCGCCCAGCCAGTTCGATGAATCATCGTCGACCACCACGATCGGCTGACGGTCGCTTTCGCTCGACTCCGGCGCAGCCATGCCGACCAGGGTCTGCTCGGAACCGGCCCAGTCTTCAGGGGCGCCGGACGCTGCCGGAGGAACTGGCGGGACCTCGACTTCTGGTTCCGGCTCCACTGCCGACAGCGGTGGCGTGGCAGCACGCCGCAAGGAGATCGGCATCGTCGGATCGGTGCCGATCGAGGGGCGCTTCGGCTGCGGGGTTTTGGGTGGCTGCTCGCCGCTCGGTTGGTCCTGGTCGGTCGACATGGCTCACTCCAGCGGACTGGGTTGGTTGGAGAGGCGGTAGAGGAAGCCCAGGCTCGCGCAGAAACCCGCCCGGTCGACGGTGGCGTCAACTCCCGCGCCACTGAGGTCGTAACTGGTCGTCTGCCATCCACCGCTGACGCTGATCTGCCAGTTGTCCGACACCACATAGTCGAGGCCAACCGCCGCACCGTAGGTAATGCCGGAACCCGAGAGCGACACCGCCGAGAAATTGACATTGTCGGTCATGTCGAAGGTGGCCCAGCCGTAACCGCCGCGCAGCAACAGGTTCAGCATCCAGGAATCGCTGATGGCGTACCCGTAGCCGCCCTCGACGCGCAAGCCGTAGTCCGTCAGGTGGCCAACGCTGCCGTACGTGCCCTGCGCCACAGTCACTTGGCCACCGATGAGGAAACCATGCGAATCACCAGTGCTGGCGAACGAATAGCGCGCGCCGACCGCCAGACCGATGACCTGATCAAAGGAGTCCGAACCCGAACGGGTCAATACTCCGTCGTCGAGCTCGTAATCGAAATCCGCCGGCAGCAATTCCAGGTCGGCATAGAGGTTGCGGACCACCAGCTCCGCGGCCGCGAGTTCCGGGATCAGTGCCGGAGCCACTAGGAAAACCCCCAGACACGTCAGCAACGGACGAGCGACATGCCTGGGAAGACAAAACGGGACGGGAGCAGGCATGGAGTTCCAGGCGCTGGGTGCAGAAACGCACGTTCGTGGCGCGTTCCATCCTAAGTGTACTTTCACCAGTGATGGAACGGACGGTGCGGTACGGTCTAGCCCACGCAGGTCGGCCATCAATGCCTTTCCCTGCACCTGCGTGCTGTCAGACATCGAAGCAGAGCGCCCGCACCATACCGAAACCACCCTCCCGACCTCGGTTTAGCTGCTTGCCCCGCTTGCCGCTGGCTTGCAGACTCCGGCGCCATTCCAGACATCGCAGATGCGAGGTGGGCTTTCCCATGGACCAACAGGTCATCATCGACGCACTGGTGCAGGTCGCGCGCAAGCGGCGCCTGCTGGCGGCCGGTCCGGCCCAGCGACTAGGGGATTACGCTAAGCAGAAGGGGCTGGCCAACCTCGACGACCTGCGGCGCTGGTTGAAGGCCGGTGATGGGCTTTCGGCCCACTTGGCGAATCAATTGCTTGAGCTGATCCCATCGGCAGAGATCCGCCCCCTCGGTCCCTACATCCCCTTGGCCCACCTCGCCGATGGCGGCATGGGCTCGGTGTGGTTGGCCTGCTCGCCGAAAAACGAAATGGTGGTGGTCAAGACCATGCGCAAGAGCCTGCCGCCGGGCATGGACAAGTCGCACGGCACCGAATTCATGCGTCGCTTCGAACGCGAAGCGAAGATCACCATGCAGCTCACGCACCCCAACGTGGTGCGCTGTCTCGACAGCGGGCAGGCCGAGGACGGCACGCCGTACATGGTGCTGGAATACGTCGACAGCGGCGACCTGAAGGACTTGGTCGAGCGCCGTGGTGGCCTGCCGGAAGGTCTCGCGCTGGCGATCCTGTATCAAGCCGCCGACGGTCTGGCAGAAGCGCACCGCATCCGCTTGGTCCACCGCGACATCAAACCGCCGAACATTTTCGTCAATCAACAGGGACAGGCGATGCTCGCCGATTTCGGCATCGCGCGTTCGACCGAATCCAACCGCACGATGCTGACCATGGAGGGCGCCATCGTCGGCAGCCCGCTCTACATGTCACCGGAACAGATCGTCACCGATCCCAACCTCGACATCCGCAGCGACATCTACGCGCTCGGCGCGGTGCTCTACTACTGCCTTGCCGGCGCCGCGCCGTTCGACGGAAAATTGCAAGAGGTCCTGCACAAGCACTGCACCGCCTCGATCCCTGACATCCGCAAACTGCGGCCGGCGATCGGCGAACCAACCGCGCAGATAATCGCGACCTGCATGCAGAAGGAGCGCGGCAAACGCTTCAAGGATCCCGAGGAACTGCGCTCCGCCATCGCCAATGTGCTGGTCAAACTCGGTCTGACACCCAAGAGCGCGATCGAGGAGGACACCCGGCAGGGCGACCTCTCCGGTCGCGATGGCGCGGCGTTCACGCCCTCCGCCGACATGCCGACGGTGGCGACCAGCCTCAGCGGCAACTCCGAACAGCAGACCATCGTTGCCGATCTGCGCGGTGGCAGCACCGCCGCCGCCAGCAACGCCGACCTGCTCGACGCCGAGCCGACCATACCGATGTCGACGGGCGACATCATGACCATCGCCGCCAATCTGCTGGCGCTCGATGATCCCTCCGCCGTGCCACAGGCGACCATGGCCACGCGGGCGATGTCCGCGGGCGGTGGGCCGGACTGCGTCCGGACGCAGACGCTCGCCACTGCGGTGATGGGTAGTGGATCACCGCGCTACAGTGCACCGAAACTGCCGGAGCGCGTCGATGGTGGCCTCGACCTCGCGCTCACCGGCGATTGGCTGAGCCTGTTGCCGGCCGACGCGGGCGATCCCAGCGGCGTGGTGCTGTTCGCACGCCCGAAACTGACCATGGGCAAACTGCGCGAACCGCCGGTGGATCTCTGCCTGCGTTATTACCCGGTCGCGACCCACAAGGACAACCTGCAACGCATCAGCCGCAACCACCTCTGCCTGCGGTACGATGCGGTGGAGAACCATTGCGTGGTCGACGACCAGGGCAGCCCCAACGGCACCATGCTCGACGGCGTGTCGGTGAAACCCGGTCAATCGGTGCCGCTGGAAAACGACACCGACAATGTCCTGGTGGTCGCCAACATCGTGGTCCTGCGCCTACGCCCGGTGCCACGGCGCAGCGATCCGCAACCCGCGCTCGACGGCGCGCCACCAGCATCCGGCTCGGCGATCTGCGGCATCGAACACGGCCACGGCTATGACGCGATCGTCATCACCCGTCCAGAGAACCGTCCCGAGATGGCCTACGTCCAGGTGCTGCGCCAAGTCACTATCGGCGGCCCAGGCGCCCAGGTCGCCCTCGCCGGCGCACGCACCCGCGCGTCCACCCAGGTCGCCTGCTACGACGGCAAGTGGATCTGGCGCCCGTCCGGGGATACGACCACGCCGTGGAAGGCGCTCGCCCCTGGGACCAAACTCGACTGCGGCGGCAAGGTGCTGGTGGCGCAGAAGGGCGATTACACGCATTTCTGATCCACCAGGATCAGAAATTTACACGCCGGGATCTCCTGCTGTTTGCATGAGCGCTGCCCGTTCTGCCGCACACAGCGGGCGCATGACACCCGGCAGCAGTTCGTGCGGCAACTCCAACTCAGCGATGCGATCACGATGCAGGCGCTCGACCCGGCCGCCGAGCGCGTCGATCATGCGCTTCACCTGATGATGCCGTCCTTCGCTCACTTCCAGCGTCGCCAGCGCAAGTCCGTCACCGCTTGTTCCATCAAGCGTCAACCGGGCGGGCAGGCACGGCGTCGACTCGCCACTGAGCGGCAGGCCGGCAGCGACCCGCACCACAGCGTCCGCCGCCAGCGACCCGCTGAACGCGATGCGATAGCGTTTCCAGCGTGCGTGCTGCGGTTCGACCACCTGCTGCGCCCAGGTGCCGTCGATGGTGAAGAGGATGAGTCCGGTGGTGTCGCGATCGAGCCGCCCGACGGTCTGGAGGTTCGCATGCCGCCACGCCTCCGGCACCAGATCATAGATCAGCGGCGCATCCTGTGGCGCATGGCTGCACGCGACGCCTGCGGGTTTGTGACAGATGAGCGTGCCGGTGTCCTCACCGTCAGGGATCTCCGCGCCGTCGACCGTCACCCGCGACGTAGCGCCGAGTTGCCGCCGGTAGTGTTTGCACACCACATCGTCGACGCGCACGTGGCAGGTCTGGATCAGACGACGCACCGCGGCCCAGGTACCGACGCGACGGCGAGCGAGGAAATAATCGAGTGGTTCTGGACGTGGCACGGATCTGATGCTCCGGCCGCTCACCGCGAGGCAATCCGGTCGCATTGATCGGGCTGCCTGCGGCGCTAGCGTCCCGCCCAGATCCACCGTGAACCGCCACCTCGCCCTCGTGCTGAACTCCGTGCTGCCTGGCAGCGGTCTGCTCCTGCGCCATCCGGGCGTGTGGCCGGCGGTCCCGGCGGTGCTCGGCGCCGCCGGTCTCAGCCTGATCGCGGTGGCGCTCACCAGTCCAGGGACGGCCGCCATCATCCCGGTGGGCTGGTGTGGCCTGGGACTGTGGATTGCTGCCGTGCTGGTGGCGACCATCGCCTGGATGCTGGTCGAACGGCCTTCATCACGCGACCTGAGCGCGATCCAACCACTCTTCCGCGAGGTGGCCAAGGCCTACCTGAGCGGCGATCTGGCTGCCGCCGAACAAGCTGCCCGCCGGCTGGTCGCCCTGGCCGGCACCGAAGCCGGGGCTTGGCGTCTGCTGGCGCTGGTCACGCGCGCCCAGGGACGCACCGACCAGGCCGCCAAGCTCGACCGCCGGGCCGCTCGCCTGGAGCTCGCCCGAATCTGAGTTTTTTCCACCGAAGTCCTGAACTGCTAGGAAACTGTACTGCCGGCCCTTGCTGTCGGCGCGGGGCGTGATGAAGTGGCCAGCCTGTCACCACCGGCACCACGCAAACATGAGCAAGATTCGTATCGTCAATGGTCCTTATCGCGGCCGGGAGAAGTCCCTGGCAGAGAAGTCGCTGACCATCGGCCGTGATGCCGAAGCCGGCATCCAGATCCTCGATCGTTCGGCGTCGCGTTTCCACGCCGAGATCTTCCCGGTCGGCGGTATGTACTTCGTGCGTGACCTCGACTCCAAGAACGGCACCTACGTCAACGATGAACGCCTGGGTGATGAGGAACTGCTGCGCGAAGGCGACGTGATCAAGATCGGCACCACCGAACTGGTGTTCGAGAGTGGAGCCGCCCTAGCCGACGACAGCTCGGCGCGCATCGCCTACCAAGACGATCCCGACATGCTCTCGAACACGCTGGAGTTCCGCGTCGACGAACTCAGCGACATCGACGAGATCGCCGATGAGCAACCGGCGCAGGACAGCGCGCGTGGTCTGCGCATCCTCTACCAGGTCGGACGCATCCTCTCCGACACCGGCGAAATCAGCGACAAGGAGGCCAAGGTCCTCGACTTCCTGGTCGCCGGCATGCCGGCGGAAAGCGCGTTGATCTTCAAGCGCGAGGCGTCGACCGGCAAACTGGTGCCGACCACCGTGCGCACCGCGGCGCCGTCGATCCAGCCGGTGATCAGCCGTTCGATCATCAAGAAGACCTTCGCCGAGAACAAAGCGCTGCACAGCGCCAATGCCAGCGAAGACGAGCGTTTCGACCGCCACGCCAGCGTGGTGCAGAAGGGCATCCGCTCGGTGATCTGCGTGCCGTTGTCGATCGGCGGCCATACGCGCGGGGTGCTCTACCTCAGCCGTGGTGTCGGTGCCGACGCCTTCGTTCAGATGGATCTGGAGCTGATCAGCGCCTGCGCCATCCAGCTCGGTCTGGCCCAGCACGCGGCCGAACAGGGCCGCAAGCACCGCGTCGCAACGCGCCAACTGATGACCGCACTCATCCGCGCGTTGGAAAGCCGTGGTGGCACGGTCGGTGCCGGTGAACGCTGCGCGCGCACCTGCGTCGCGCTCGGCGAGGCCTCGCACCTCTCGAACAACGCCCGCGAACGCGTGCGCAAGGCCGGCCTGCTGCACCACCTCGACCGCCTGATGGCGACCGGCCGCGAACAGGCGCTGACGCTGCTGGAAAGCGTCGAGGACCTGGAACAAGTGCTGCCGCTGCTGCGTCACGCCAAGGAACGCATCGATGGCAGCGGGCCGCTCGGGCTGAAGGGCGAGGACCTCGATCTGGAGGCGCGCATCATGGCAGTCGCCACCGCGCTCGAAGCCCGCACGGTCGCCGATCCGGGGGCCGATGCCACGGTGACGATCGAAGCGGTGCTGGAGGAGCCGGGCCTCGACCCGACGGTGACCCAGTTGCTGCATAGCTGCCACCTCGACGGCAGCCTCTACGCAAACCGCACCGATACGTAACGGGGCTTGCGCGGGCGCTGCCCGCTACGCCCGCCAGGGGCTCTGCCGCCCCTGGACCCGCCACGTTGCGATTGCGACCGAACGTTTTTTGGTGAATTCAATAGCGCAGGCGGCTTGTCCCCCCAGGCCTGCGATCTAGGCTGCGCCCCTCCCAAGGAGAGCGCATGGGTTCACGGTTCTGGTTGTGTGCCATCGTCCTGCTGACGGCGCTGGTGATCGTCGCGTGCAGCAGCCCAGGGCAGCCGTTCGCCTACCTCGACGTCAAGGTCAGCGGCGGTCCGACCGCCACGCCCAGCCAGCCGGTGATCGGCCAGGCGACCACCATCCGCTTCACCGTGCGCAATACCTGGAACCAGCCGCTGACTGGTGTCGTGTGGGAACTGCGCGAGACCAGCGCACCCGCGTCCACCCTCACCAGCGGGACCACCGACCTCATCGCCTTCGGCAGCAGCGTGCATGAGTTCGTCATCGCCAGCCCGACCGCTGGCACCCACACTTACGAAGTGGTGGTTGATCCTGGGAACCTCGTCGTCGAACAGGATGAGACCAACAACACCAGCGGTACGCTGACGGTGCTGGTGGCCGACCAGGACATCGCCTTCGACACGGTGACGGCACCCGCGGTGACGTGGCCGGCGATGGGCATGGGCATGGGCTCGCCCCATGTCGACGACGCGCACACCCTGACCTTCACCATCACCAACACGCTGAATCCGGCCCAGCTCTCGCCGGCAGCCACCATCAGCGTGCCCTTCACCATCACCCGCAACGATGTCGCGGTAGCCTATACCGCGACACCAACCTCACCGGCGACGGTTGCAGCACAAAGTGGTGTCACCCCCGGCAGCACGGCGGTGAGTGTCAACCTGCCAGCCACCGGTTCGGCCGGCGCGTTCGTCTACACCATCACGCTGTCACCAGCGGAAGGCGACGACAACCGCACCAACAACAACTCCTTCTCCGTGACGGTGGTCATCCCCGCATCGAGCTGATGCTGGAACAGGTCAGCCGAGCGCGGCGAGTTCCTTGCCGCGACGTTCGGCGGCTTGCAGTGCACGTGTCACCAACCCGGTGAAATCCGCATCATCGAACTGCTTGAGCGCCGCCGCGGTGGTGCCGCCTGGACTGGTGACCTGCTCGCGCAGGCGCTTGGCTTCGAAGTTCTGCGCCAGCAGATAATCCCACGAACCGGCTCCGGTCTGGCCGACCAGCAGCACGGCTTCATCGCGGGTGAAGCCGAGGGCCATCGCGCCGTCGACCAACGCTTCAGCGAAACGGAAGAAATACGCCGGGCCGCTGCCCGACACCGCGGTGATGGCGTCCATACGCGCTTCGTCGGCGACGCGCAGTACCTTACCGCAGGGCGCGAACACCGCTTCGGCGACATCCAGATCACGCGCGGTGGCGTTGGCGCCAGCGCACAAGCCAACCATACCCTGACCGATCGCCAGTGGCGTGTTAGGCATCGCCCGCACCACGCGGGCGCCAGCACCGAGCCAGCCCTGGAGTTTCGTCGTCGGCGTGCCGGCGAGGATCGAGATTAGCAGCTTGTCGCCATGCCACGCGCTGGCGAGGCCGGGCACCACCTGCGCTGCCATTTGCGGTTTGATCGCCAGCACAATCACCGACGCCATCGCCACTGCCGCACGGTTGTCAGTGGTGGTGGCGCAGCCCGTAGCCGCGAACGGCGCGTGTTTGGCGGCATCAGGTTCAGATACCGTGATGTCGGGACGGGGCGAGAGGGCGGCGAGGCCACCGATCATCGCGGTGGCCATGTTGCCGCCGCCGATGAAGGCGATGGAGGGAAGCGTGACGGATTGTTTGAGCGACATGCAGAGGCCTCCAGCGGGGTGCGCAGCGTGGCTGGCGGCGGCATCGGACAAGACGGTTCCCGCCTGCGTCGCTGCGCGTAACGTCCAGGCATGGATGACGCGCTGGTCGAGCTCCAGATCGATGGTCTGCCCGGGCCGACCCATCACTTCGGTGGGCTGAGCGCCGGCAACCTCGCCAGCCTTGCCCATGCTGGTTTTTCCAGCCGACCACGCGCTGCCGCCCGCCAGGGTCTGGCGAAGATGCGGCAGGTGTTGGCGCTCGGCGTGCCGCAGGCGTGGCTGCCACCGCTGCCACGTCCAGACTTGGCACTGCTGCGCGGTACGGGCTTCGGCGGTAGCGATGCCGAGGTGCTGCGTGCCGCCGCCGCCGATCCGCACCTGCTGCACCTTGCCACCAGCAGCGCCTTCATGTGGACGGCGAACTGCGCGACCGTGGTGCCGGCCAGCGATAGCATGGACGGTCGTTGCCATGTGGTTGCTGCCAACCTGGTGGCGATGTCGCACCGCGTGCGTGAAGGACTGCCACGGGCGACACAACTGCGCACGCTGCTGGCACCGCTCGCTGATGTGGTCGTACACGATCCGCTGCCCGCACTCGCTGATCTGGGCGACGAAGGCGCCGCCAACCACAGCCGGGTGTGGGCTCCAGGAACACCGGCGATACATCTGTTCATTCATGGTCGCGTGAGCGGCGAACGTCAGACCACCCGGCTTCCCGCGCGCCAGACGCGTGAGGCCGGCACCGCCGTAGCCCGGCTCACGCATCTGGCTGAGTCACGGGTCATGCACCTGCGTCAACATCCAGCGGCAATCGACGCCGGCGCATTCCACAACGACGTGGTGATGGTGGGCGATGGGGCGCGCGTGTTGGTGCATGCCGAAGCGTGGGTCGATCAAGCGGCGGCGCTTGCCGAACTACGGCGGTGCGTCCCGGCCCTGCGGGTGGCGGAGATCGCCAGTGCCGACCTGACGCTCGCTGAAGCGGTGGCCTCCTACCTCTTCAACAGCCAACTGCTGACCACACGGGGCGGCGTGGTGCTGGTGGCTCCCGCCCAGGCGGGTGACGGGCGGGCCGGGGCCGTGGTACGGCGACTCATCGATGACGGTTTCATCGACCGCGCGGTGTTCCTCGACCTGGGCGAAAGCATGGCGAACGGCGGCGGGCCGGCGTGCCTGCGTCTGCGTTTGCCACTGAAAACGCCGCAGCTGGCCCGACTCGCACCAGGAATGCTGCTCGACGCGACACGGATCACTGCGCTCGAAGCATGGGTTGATCGCCATTACCGCGAAACCCTGACGCGTGATGATCTCGCTGATCCGCTGTTGCTGGATGAATGGCAACGTGCGCAGGCGGAATTGCCGCACCTGCTCGGCTAAATCTTGACGCCTACGTGAGCGGATATTTTTTTTGCGCCGGCCGGGTGCCCGCACATCGGCCCGGTTGGGGGGTTGCCAGCGGAGAGCGGATCTCAATTCTTCGCCCGTTCCCACCCGGCCCCCTCATTTACTTACGCCAGACAAGGATGTCACTCATGGCCAAGACCCCCCTCCTCCGCTCTCTCCTCTGGGCCCACCGTCAGATCCTTGGCGCACGTCGCCTGGGGATGCCGGTCGACGAATTCGTCGGCCACGCTGCCGAGGTCCGCACCCGTCGCCGCGAGTTCCTCAAACACTGCGCTGGTGCTGCCGCGCTCGGTGTCGGTCTGGCTGCGTTGCCGAATGGGCGCGCCGAAGCCAACGACTTCCGCCCGCATCTGCCGACGGTGGCGATCATCGGGGGCGGCATGGCCGGCCTGAACTGTGCGTGGGAGCTGAAGAAACGCGGCATTTTCTCGACCATCTACGAGGCTGCTCCGCGCGTCAGCGGCCGCATCTTAACCGATCGCACCACCTTCGCCTCGCAGGGAATGTTCAGCGACCTGGGCGGTGAATACATCGACACCTGGCATACCGCCATGCTCGGCATCGCGCGGCGTTTCAACCTGCCGATGCTCGACTACGCCGAGGACGCGCCGTTGATCGACAGCTACTTCGATTTCGGCGGCCAGCGGCGCACGGTGCAGCAGGTGCTCGGCGCCTACATCCCGATCGCCGAAGCCATCGATGCCGCCTTTGATGAATTCGACAAGCCCAACGGCACCGTGTTGTTCGACGACGCCAACGGCGGCGAACGCCTCGACAGCCTGTCGGTGCGCGCCTTCCTCGCCCCGATCAATGCCGCACCGTGGATCAAGAAATTGGTCGATGTGGCGTACGAAACCGAATTCGGTCTCGACGGCGATCAGAACAACTGCTTGAACATGCTCTACCTCATCTCGACCGCGGTGAAAAAGATGCAGAACAAGGGCGTGTTCGACGTCTACGGCGGCAGCGACGAACGTTTCCACTGCGCCCTGGGCAATGACGCCATCCCGCGGGCGGTGGCCGATGACCTGGCTGCGGGCCAGGTCGAACTCCAGCGCAAGCTGAGCGCGGTGTCCTCACGCAGTGACGGTCGCTACTGCCTGACCTTCACCAGCGGCCCGGAAGTGCTGGCCGACCACGTGGTTTTCTCCCTTCCCTTCACCATGTTGCGCAGCGTCGACCTCTCGGGCGTGGTGCTGCCGCCGTGGAAACAGATTGCGATCAACGAGATGGCGCTCGGCCAGATCACCAAAGTCATCACCGGTCACACCCGTCCGGTGTGGCGCGAACAGGGGTTCATCGGCAATTCGTACAGCGACCGGTTCTTCCAGACCACCACCGAGACCAGTCGCATGCAGCCTGGGTCGACCGGCATCCTGGAGAACTACACCGCTGGCAGCCACGCGCTGCAGATGGCCCAGGGCAGCCTCGATTCCAAGGTCAGCCTGTTCCACGATCAGGTCGAGACGTTGTTCCCGGGACTCAAGGCCACCTACAACGGCAACAAGGTACGCATGGCCTGGAATCTCTACCCGTTCACCCGCGGTGCCTATTCGTCGTACCGCGTGGGTGAGTACACCCGCTTCGCCGGTGCCGAACCACTGCGGGTCGGCAACCTGCATTTCTGCGGTGAACACACCACCGTCGAATGGCAGGGCTGGATGGAGGGCGCCGCCCGCTCGGGCAAGGACGCTGCCAAGGAGATCGCCGCCGATCTCGGATTGGAAACGCCCGGAAAGCGTTCCCGTCAGCGTCCCAATTCGCTGTGCGCCAACGGATGAGCAGCAGCGAGCGGCGCCATGGTCGGTGACCATGGTGCCGCTCCCATCCGCGCTCGTCAGCTCGTGAACACGATCGATCGTCACCGTGCATGGGCCCGTGCCGCGGCGCGTATGGGCATGCGCTGGCCTGATGACCGCTGCGGTGAGCGTTGATGCCGGATGAGCGACGTGACGGCATAATGGACGGGAAGGAGTCCCGCCATGCCCACCGTATCCCGTGTCTGGATTGAAGAAGGTTGCATCCCCTGCTACGCCTGTGCCGCCACCGCGCCGGCGGTGTTCGCCGTCACCAGCGATGACACCGTTATCCTCGCTGAAGTCCGTGAGGACGGCAACACCTCACGCAACGACGTGGAGCGTTCACGCCTGAACGCGGTAGGACTGGAATACGAGGCCGCGATCCAGGATGCTGCCTTCGGCTGTCCGGTGGAAGTCATCCACTTCGACAGCACTTGAGGAGTCTTGCACCATGTCCCACCTCGTCAGTCGCAGTCCTTGGACCGGCGCGGTGCTGGGCGAGGTCGCGGTCGCCAGCATCAGCGCCTGCGCCACCAGCGTGGCGCTGATGGCCGAAGCGTTCGCCGCCTGGTCCCGCGATGCGGCACAGCGCCAACGGCTACTCGTTGATTTCGCCGATCGCCTGAGCGCGGCACGCAGCGACTTGGTGCACCTGCTCATCGACGAAGGAGGCAAGAACCGCACCGATGCTGAGGCCGAAGCCGATCTGCTGCCAAAGAAGATCGCGATCAGCCTCGATGCCGGGCTGGCACGCACGCCACAGCGCCTGACGGCGGGAAGCGAGCCGCAGGTGTTCTGGCGTCCACGCGGCGTCGCGGTGGTGCTCGGGCCGTTCAATTTCCCCCTGCACCTGCTGCATGGACTGGTGGTGCCGGCGTTGGCGGTCGGTTGCACGGTGGTGGCCAAACCCAGTGAACGCTGCCCATTGCTTGGTGCGCTGTATGCCCGACTGCTGGCCGAGGCGGGTCTCGGTGAGGTCTGTCGTGTCGTCCAGGGTGGTGCCGAGGTCGCGCAGGCGCTGATCGCCCAACCCGAGGTGGCGACCGTCGCCGCGGTCGGGGGACGCTCCACCGGACTCGCGCTTGGTGCGGCGCTCGCTGATCGGCCGGAGGTGGTGCTCGCGCTCGAACTCGGCGGCGTGAATCCCGCGTTGGTGCTCGACGATGCCGAGGTCGCCGCAGCAGCCAGTGCGATCGCCGAAGGCGCGTGGCGCATGGCGGGTCAACGCTGCACGGCGACCCGCCAAGTCCACATTCCACGAGCGCTGCGCGGACCCGTGGTGGACGCGCTGCTGCGTGAGCGCCAACGCTGGCTCCCGGATGGGACGCCGGAAGGAGCGAACGGATCGCTGATCAACGCCGATGCGCGTGAGCGTTTCGTCAACGCCCACCTCCGCGCACCTGATCACCTGGCGACGCTCGCCGGCGATGCGAACCGACGCTTTACCACCAGCCAATGCGTCGAACCGTTGCTGATGGACGTGCGCGACATCGCCGCGCGTGGCGACGTGCTCTACCGCGAGGAACACTTCGGTCCCAGGTTGATCGTCGATGTGTACGACGATCTCGCTGAGTGCGTCGCACGTCTCGCCGCGAATCCCTACCGCCTCGCCGCCTCGGTCTTTACCGCCTCACGCGAACGTTTCCTCGCGCTCGCCCCGCGATTGCCCTATGGCCAGGTAAACCACAACCGCCCGACCGCCGGCGCACGTAGCGACCAGCCGTTTGGCGGTCTCGGCCGCGCCGGCAATGCACGTCCGGCGGCCCTCGCCGCTGGCGCGATCTTCGCCGACGAGAGCGTGGTGTGGTGACACTCATTGCAGATTCATCCGCCGCAACGTGGCGGTGAAGACAACCCGACGATTCGGCGGCACCGGTACTTTGATCAGCAGGGTGTTGGCGTCCTTGCGTGACAGGTCGCCGGCGGGATTGGCTTCTGCGGGGACGGCTTCGTACTGCTCTGGGGCGATGCGTTTTTCCAGCACCTGCTTGGGATCGAGCACGTCCCATTCGCCTTGCAGATGTTCGACCAGATCGATGGTCTTCACCTCATTCGTGAAGTTCTCGACCTCGAAGCGCACGTCCTGGAGTTGATGCCACAGTGCCGGCTGATTGCGGTGATCACGCTGCACTATTTCCTGGCGGTTCTTCAGCACCGCGCGGCGCACGGTGAGGTCCTTGCTGTCGCCGATTTTTAGTTCCAGCTCCTCGCCCAGCGGCGTGGGCTGGGCCCAGTCCTCGCCCAGGAATGCCTCACTGGTGCCGGTTTGCAGGAACATGCGCACCTTACCCGCGGGCAGGATGCCGCTGCCGAGTTTCCCTTCGGCGCTGTTCTTCAGCACGTAGGCGACGCGTACGCGTTCGCCCTGCGCCGGATCGTAGGTGTAGCGTTTGGTGAACGGCACCTCGAGGAACTTGGCGGTAAGCTGCTGACGAGTCTCGCCGCTCGCCAGCGGGCTGTCGCGCAGGTCGCCGAAGGCCGCCTGCAACGACGCCTGGTCGTAGTTTTCTCCGCTCTGGTTGATCAGGCGTTGGAAGACGCGCAGCGACAGTTCAGATTTCCCTTCGCTGATGACGGCGCGCAGCGCGACCTCGCGTGACAAGCCATCGAGCAGGTAGCTGATGCGCACCTGCGCCGGTCCCGGATTCGCTGAGGAGACCTCCCACGACAGGCTGTTGCCTTGGTCAGGTGGGTAGGTCGTGCGCAGTACGGTGAAGGGCACGCCGTCGACACCGAGCAGTTGGATCGAACCACGATCGATGTTCACACCCAGCCAGGTGAAGTTCACCGTGGTGGTGCCTTTATCGATGGTCAACGTGCGCGCTTCTTCGACCAGCACGCGGCCGTTGTCTTCGAAGCGCACCACCACGCGTTCGCGGTCGGGCAGGGTGGTGAGCTTGACCTCGGCGGCGGCGGGGCCGGCGAGCGCGAGGGCGAGCAAGATGGGGGCGAGGAATTTCATGGGGCGGTCTCCAAAAAAAACGGGAGCGAAAAAAGGGGTCACGGGCTACAGGCTACAGGCTCCGGGTCGCACGGATGACGTCGCAGGCACGACCTGTGGTCTGAAGCCTGTGGTCTGCGGCCTGTCGCGGGCTCCAGGTCGCACGGATGACGTCGCAGGCACGACCTGTGGTCTGAAGCCTGTGATCTGTGGCCTGTCGCAGTCTTCATTGCCCCACCTGGATCTTCGGCAGCGGCTTGATTTCCGGCGGTTTGACCGGTGGGATCTTCTCGCCCATGCGCGTGCTGATGGTGAAGGGCCCCAGTTCCAGTACCGCGCCAGCGGCGACCTGCGCCTGATGACGGTAGGTCGACTGGTCACGGCGTTCGCCGACGAGCCCTTCGATGGTCCAGTCACCGCCCGCGCTCACCAGATACTCGACCGACACCGGGATCTTGGCGGTGTTCACCAAGCGGAAGCGGTAGCGGCCGTGGGTGGTGAAGGCGTCGACGCGGCCGTTATTGTCGTAGTGGTGGTTGGTTTCGCCGTGCCATTCATGCACCTGCTTGACCGCGATGGCGGGATCGACGCCGAGGTTCAGTTCGACCTTCTGCGTCGGCGGCACGTAGATGTTGCCGGTCGAACCGCTGTAGCTCAGCGCACGGGTCTTGGCGTCGGTGACGCGGAAGACATGCCACAGGCCTTCGGGCAGCGGGCCGTCGGGCAGGTTGTGCTCCTTGTCGTTGATGAAGCGGTAAAGCTTGAGCGCCTGGTCGCTGAGGAAGCCGACGCGGTAGAGCACTTCGAGTTTCATCGGCTCTTTGGTGGTGATGGCCTGGAAACGCGTGGTCGCGCCGTTGGTCACCTGCTGCACGCCGGAGACGCTGAAGATGTGGTAGTCACCGAGACGAGCCGAAACCACCTCCGGTTTGTCAGCCATCATCTCGCGGGCGAAGGCCGCTGCCGGCGCGGCAGCATCTGCAGCCATCAGGTTGCGGCCGGCCTTCTTCATCTCCTCCTTGCGCACCGGACGCGCGCG
This sequence comes from Planctomycetota bacterium, assembly GCA_013816485.1. Taxonomy (GTDB): domain Bacteria; phylum Planctomycetota; class UBA11346; order UBA11346; family UBA11346; genus BOG-1363. Next base: position 5,339 of record JACDEI010000010.1, on the reverse strand, counting down.
TTCGCGGAGCTGGTTGGTCGCAAGATCACGGATCTGCTCGACCAGGTTGATCGAACCGACCACCAGCCGTACTTCGACCTTGGGGTAGTTCTCGCCCGAGCCGTTGGTGACCGAGACCCAGCCTTCGAGTTCGGCGGTCTGCTCATCGGGTGCTGCGCGCAGCACGTAGTCGGCACCCCAGGTCAAGCCCGACGTGAAGTAGCTGATCTCGAACTTTGCCGGGCCCTCGATCTGCGATTCGATCTGCCACACCAGCGTGGCCGGCGCATTCGGCGGATAGATCATATCGAGGACCTCGACCTTGGCCGCCTGATCAAGGCAGCGCAGTTCGAGTGAGGTCGCGTCGATCAGCGTGCCCGCCCACTGGTACTGAATGCGGTTGAGTCCTTTCTTCAGGATCAGCGTGCGCGATTCCTGCACGAGCGTCAGGTCGACCGCGTTGTAGATGGTCATACGTACCACCTCGCGCTCGGGCACCGTCACCAGGCCGACGGCGGCATGGAGAACAGACGCGGGCACGACGATCAGCAGGGCTAACAGCAGGAGACTACGGAGGGAGCGCATGGGAGATCCTTTCGGCTATCCTGCCTACGGACGGCAGGCGGAGTTCTTAGGAGACAATTTCTGGGAGAGGGGTCTAGGGGCTAGGGGTTAGGGTCGTGTGAGCGTGTCGCTGGTGAAATCCGCTCGCCCAAGGTGTCCGTAGGAACGCCCGTCCCAACACCCGAGCCCCTAACCTCTAACCCCTTTTCTTCCCCCTCCTGACCACCCCGCCCCCTAGTCGACCCCACCGCACTGCGTACATCCCCATCAGTGGCCACCTTCGTTCTCATCCGCCCAGTGGTCGACGCCGACCTGCCGCAGCTCCAGGCGCTCGCCGACCTGCTCGACACTGTCAACCTGCCGGACGATCCGGTGGTGCTGAAAGGCATCATCAGTGACAGCATGCGCAGCTTCGCTGGCTTGGCCGGTGCGACGCCCAGCAAGGCCGATCCCAAACACGCCGGCTTCACCCTGGTGGCGGTGGAGGTCGAAAGCGTGCATGGTGTGGTGCAGCGCGAACGCCTGCTCGGCACCGCCTCGGTGTTCGCCTACCACGGCATGCCGGACGAGCCGCACTACTACCTGACGGTCAACGAGACCGTGGTGCACAGCAAGCAGCTCAATGCCGACCGCTCACGCCTGATCCTCAAGCTCGGCCGCGATGTCGAACCGTGGACCGAACTCGGCGGTCTGATCGTCCATCCCGAAGCACGCGGCAAAGGTGTGGGCAAGCTGCTGGTCGCCGCACGTCTGCTGCTGGTGGCGATGCACCGCGCGCACTTTTGCCGTCGGCTGATCGCGGAACTGCTGCCGCCACGGCGCGAGGACGGCGGCAACGCCTTTTGGGACGCCGTCGGCGGCCCGCTCACCGGCCTCGAATACTACCGCGCCGACCTGCTGTGCCGCAGCGACAAGGAGTTCATCGAGGCGTTCTTCCCACACGAGGAGATCGTCGGCGACCTGCTGCCGCCGGCAGCACGCGAGCTGATCGGCAAGGAAGGTCCCGCGACCACGCCGGTGCGGGTAATGTTGAAACGTGCCGGCTTCAAGTACCTCGGCACCGTCGATCCCTTTGACGGTGGTCCGCACGATGGCGCCGAGGTGCAGGACATCGGCCCAATCCAACGCAGCCGCCGCCTGGTGCGCCTCGACCTGCCGCCACTGAACACCACCACGCCGTGCCTGCTGGGCAACCCGGCAAACCACTGGTTCATCACTGCCGAAACCGAGACGGCCCACGACGGCCTGCGTCTGCCGCATGATCTCGCCGCACGGTTCGCCCTGAGCGCCGGCCAAGCCTGCTGGGCGATGCCGATGGATTGGTAAGAAGACGCCCCCCGACCCTGCTCTGGAACGACTGCCATGTCCGACACCGCCGCCCTCATCCGCCACTACTACGACGCCTTCAACGCCGGTGACATGGAGACCATGCTCAGCTGCCTGAGCGATGACGTGCACCACGGCATCAACGAATCCGGCAAGGTCACCGGTCGCGACGCCTTCCGTCACTTCATGGAGCGCATGAACCGCTGCTACCGCGAGAACCTCACCGACGTGGTGGTCTTCACCGCCACCGACCCGACCCGCGCCGCGGCGGAGTATGTGGTCAATGGCGTGTACCTGGCGACCGATGCCGGCCTGCCACCGGCGCGCAGCCAGAAGTACGTGTTGCCCGGCGGCGCATTCTTCGGCGTGAAGGACGGAAAAATCACGCGCGTGACCAATTACTACAACCTGCAGGACTGGCTGCGGCAGGTGCAGTGAGTACGAAACGTGGCACGGGCGTCTCGCCCGTGAACATCAGACGTTGGTTCCACCACGAATTCCCGGTTTTCCTCGGACGTTTCCTGGGAGCGCCGAGTTGTACTCGGCCAGGGGCAATCCTGCCTTACACTGCATACGGAAATCGGTCGTGGTCCCACCTGCCGAGTGCAACTCGGCGCTCCCAGGAAACGTGCCCGGTGGTGATCGGGGCGGCGAGGTGCTCATGTACCTCGAACCACGGGCGGGACGCCCGTGCCACGGAAAATCACCCGCCGAAGCATCGCCACGCGGCATTTGTCCATCTCCCGCCATTCCCATCATCATGCCCATGACCGCTCTGCTGCAGCTCCCCCAAATTCACGTCCGCGGTACGCCCGCCGAACTCGGCCGTGGCCAGGGTGAACAGCTTAAACCGCTGATCGGGGCGTTCGTCGAGCAGCGGCTGCGTGCGGCGAAGGTCTACCTCTACGAACGCGGCATCCGCGATGAGCAGACCTTCCGTGACCTCGGCCGTCGCTGCTTGGAAGCATTGAAGTCCTGGGACAACGATGGTTGGGTCGAGCACATGGCGCTCGCCGAGGCCGCCGGTGTCGACGCGGTCGATCTCTACACCACCGGCAACATGACCGACATCCGCGATATCCTGGCGCTGCCCCAGAAGACCGACTCGGCCGCATCCGCTGCCATCACCGTGGATGCCGAAGGCTGCACCACCGCACTCATCCCAGGGTCCCATAGCGCTGATGGCGCGGTGATCGCGGCGCAGACCTGGGATCTCAATCCTACTGACCTCGACTACGTGGTGTCGATCCACCGCCAGCCGACCGAGGGCACGACCATCAATCCAGAAACCTGGAGCGTCACCTGCGCCGGTTGTCCGTCACTGATGGGCATGAACGCCAACGGCGTGGCGGTCGGCACCACCAACATCAAGGCCCGCGGGTCGCGCGTCGGCATTCCCTACCTCTCGCTGCTGCACAAGGCGCTGCGCTCGCCTGATCGCGCCAGCGCGCTCAAGGCCATCATCGAAGCCCCACGCGCCGCCGCGCACACCTACTGGGCGGCGGACGCCAGCGGTGTCGACGACATCGAGTGCACCGCCATCAGCCACGTGAAGCGCCGCGGTGATCGTCCGCTGACACGCACCAACCACTGTCAGGATCCGAGCAACGCGCGCATCGAAGGCGAAGCGGCCACCAGCTCGTCGAAGGCCCGCCTCGCGCGCGTCACCGGCTGGCTGGGCGACGGCAAACAGAGCGTCGAACGCCTCAAGGCGATGTTCGCCGACCGCAGCGATGGCGTCGATTCGGTCAACCGTTTCCCGGAAGACAACCAAGGCACCAGCACCAACGCCTGCCTGATCGCCATTCCTGCCCGGCGTGAACTGCACGCCTGCCGTGGCCCCAGCGACCGCGGTGAATGGGTACTCCTGCGCTTCGGTTGATGTCCCCTGGGAGCGCGGACTTCAGTCTGCGCATCCTTTACCACGGTGGTGAACAAGGCTGCGCAGACTGAAGTCCGCGCCCCCAGGCCTTGCCTACCCAGGCTGCCGGCTTTTTCTTCCGGCGACGCGCGCCAGCATCCCGCTGCATGAACACCATCCTGCTGTTGCTGGCATCCAACGTCTTCATGACGGTGGCGTGGTACTGGCACCTCAAAGCGCCGTCATCGCTGCCGCTGATCGCCTTCATCGGCATCAGTTGGTTGATCGCGCTGCCTGAATACTGCTTGGCCGTGCCCGCCAACCGTATCGGCCACGTCAGTCTGGGAGGTCCATTTACCGCGCCGCAACTCAAGCTGATCCAGGAAGGCCTCTCGCTCCTGGTCTTCCTGGTGTTCTCGCTGGTGGTGCTTAAGGAGTCACCGCGTTGGCAGGATTACGTCGGCATGGCGCTGATCATGGCCGGGCTCGGGGTGGCGTTGTCGGGTCGACACGAATCGCACCAGGCCAAGCCGCTCCAGCCGGTGGCCACGAGCGAGAACGTACCATGAGCGCCGCTCCTCTGCGCTGGGGCATCCTTGGTACCGGCGGCATCGCCAAGAAATTCGTCGAAGGCCTGCAGCAAGTCGCCGATCGTTGCCCGGTGGTGGCGGTGGGCAGCCGCTCGCTCGACAGCGCCCGCACCTTCGCCGCCACGGTTGCCGGTTGTCGCGCGCACGGCTCTTACCAAGCGTTGCTCGATGATCCGACGGTCGACGTGGTGTACGTCGCGCTGCTCAACCACCAGCATGCGGAGTGGTGCATCCGCGCGGCGCAGGCCGGCAAACACGTGTTGTGCGAGAAGCCGGCGGCGATGACGGCAGTGGAACTGGAAGGCGTGCTCGCCGCTGCGCGAGCGGCAGGAACGTTCTTCATGGAGGGCTTCCTCTACCGCTGCCATCCACGTTGGGCGAAGCTGCGCGAAATCCTCGCCAGCGGTGTCATCGGCGAGGTGCGCCTGCTGCACGCGGTGTTCTGTTTCGATGGCTCGGCCGTGCGTCGTCTGCAGGAACGCGCACTGGGTGGCGGCGCGTTGATGGATGTCGGTTGTTATCCACTGAGCTGGTTGCGCTGGATCGCTGGTAGCGAACCGGTGGCCACCACCTGCCTTGCTCAACTCAATGCTGATGGCGTGGACCTGGTAACCAGCGCGACGCTGCGCTTTGCGAACGGCATCCTCGGGACGCTGCACACCAGCTTCGTCGCGCACCGTCATATCACGGCGATGATCGAAGGTTCGCGCGGTCGCATCGACATCACCGAACCGTGGCGCTCGACACCGAACGAATCGGCGTTCATCATCACCACGGCGGCCGGCAGCGAAACCTTCCCGACCGCAGACGATGGCCTCAACACCTATGCGCGCGAAGCGCTCACCGTCGCCGCGCATGTCGCGGACAGACAGGCACCGGTGATGACCTGGGGCGACAGCCTGGGACAGGCACGCACCATGGATGCGCTGCGGCATCAAGTCGGCGTGTGGTGGGACGGCGAACGCTGAAGTCAGACCCCGGGAGCGCCGAGCACCAGCTCGGCATGGGCACCTGCCGAG
>JACDEI010000075.1 GCA_013816485.1 Planctomycetota bacterium | reverse complement strand
GAGCTGGGGCTCGCCTCTCCCAGCGGACGCGCGCCCTGCATGGACGCGCATTGTCGCGTGCATCCTGCTTCACATCATCCCGCGCCATGCCCACCACTCCCGCAATTCCCGCGCGTATGTGGCCAGCGTTGGCTTTGCTCGGGTTTGCGTGTGGTCTGCCGCAGCCACTGATCGACGCGACGCTCGCCACTTGGCTGAGTAAGGCAGGATGGAGTCCCGAGGACATCGTGCGCTTTGGCTGGGTGACCTTGCCGCTGACGCTCAAGGTCCTGTGGGCGCCGGTCATCGATCGGCTGGTGCCGCCGTTCCTGGGACGTCGGCGTGGGTGGCTGATCCTCATGCAGGTGATGATCGCCGGTGGGTTGGCGATCCTGGCGTTTAGTGACCCGCAGGGTGCGACCTGGGTGCTGGTGTTGTCGGCGTTGCTGGTGGCCTTCGCCAGCGCGACGCAGGATCTGGTGGCCAACGGGTACACCTGCGATGCGTTGCCAGCGGATCGCCTGCCTGCCGGCGCCGGTCTATGGGTGTGGGGGTATCGCGTGGCGATGCCGCTCAGCAGCGGAGTTGCAGTAGTATTCGCCGACTGGTGGGGCTGGCAGACGGCGTACCTGATCATGGCCGCTGGAGTCGTTCCTGGGATCATCGGTACGCTGTTGGCTCCGCCTCCGATCCGTGATGAACCACCGTTGTCTTGGAGCGAGGCTCTGGTCGAGCCGATCCGCGAATTCCATCGCCGGCTGGGCGGACACGGTCTGCTGCTCTTGCTGGTCTTCGTCATGTGTTACCGCCTGCCGGATGGCATGGCCAATCTGCTGATTCCTGCGTTCCAGACCGAGCATTTCAAAGACCTCACCGGACTCGGCCTGACCCGCACGGTGGTCGGCATTGTCGGTGCCGGCATCGGGGCGTTGCTCGCCGCTGGTTGTGCGATGCGGCTGGGAGTGATGCGCAGCCTGTTGATCCTGGGCGTGGCGCAGGCGCTCAGCAACCTCGGCTACATCGGGCTCGATCAGCACTGGTGGGGGGGCTTGTACGGCTTCGCCACCGTGCTGCTGGTTGATGCGATCTGCGGCGCGGCAGCGGCGGCGGTGTTCGTTGGGTACCTGATGGGGTTCTGCACCGCGCGAACCTCCGCCACGCAGTACGCACTCTTGTTTGCGGTCTTTGGCCTGACTCCACACCTGTTGCGTCCACTCGTCGCCGACCTGCATCCGATCTTGGGATTCACCGGCTTCTTCGCCGTTACGGTGGTGGTCGCGCTGCCCGGCCTGTGGTTGCTGGGACGGATGGCGCGTCTGGGGTCCGGACAATCTGTCGATCCGCGCTCGCCTTGACGCTGCCCAAGGTGGCAGGACAACCCCGCCCCCATGCACGCCCTGCTTCATGACATCGGTATCGCCGTTATTGCCGCCACGGTGCTCGGCCTGCTCGCGCTGTTCCTGCGTCAGCCGATCATCCTCGGTTACCTGATCGCCGGCGCGCTGGTCGGGCCTGAGCTCGGCTTTAGTTGGATTCAAGAGGCCGAGAGCATCGAGATTATCTCCGAGATCGGTTTGATCCTGCTGTTGTTCGTCATCGGCCTGGAGATGCGCATCGGCGATCTGCTGTCGTCGGGGCGGCAGTTGTTGGTGGTCGGCCTTGGACAGTTTCCGCTTTGTGTCGCGCTTGGCGTCGGCTTGTTCCTGCTGACCGGCTACGGCTTCAGTGGTCAGGGCAGCATGGACGGCTTGTACTTGGCGCTGGTGTGTGGGCTGTCGAGCACCGCCATCGTGGTGAAGCTGCTCTACGACAAGTTCGAACTCGATACGATTGCCGGGCGGTTGACCATCGGCGTGCTGATCATCCAGGACGTCTACGCCATCCTGGTGCTGGCCTTCCAGCCCAACATGGCGGACCCGCAGGCGTGGCCGATCATCAAGGCGCTCGGTTCGTCGGCAGTGCTGCTGGCGGCGGGGTTCCTGCTGTCGTCGTTGGTGCTGCGCCACGTCTTCGCCGCGATTGCCAAGTCACCGGAACTGGTGGTAGCGACCTCGATCGGCTGGTGCGCCTTCGTCGCCGGCATGGCCGGGGCGATGGACCTGTCGAAGGAGATGGGCGCGCTGGTTGCGGGTCTCACCATCTCAGCATTTCCGTACAGCGTGCATGTGACGGCCAAGACTCTGCCACTGCGCGACTTCTTCCTCACGCTCTTCTTCCTCTCGCTCGGCATGAAGATCACGGCTCCCAGTTGGGAGCTGGTCGGCCCGGTGGCGCTGGTGGTGGCCTTCGTCATCGGTTCGCGTTTCCTCTCGATCTATCCGCTGTTGGCGGTGAGCGGCGCCGGACGGCGGACGTGTTTTCTTACCAGTCTGAATCTGGCGCAGTTGTCGGAGTTCGCCTTGGTGATCGCCACGCTCGGCGTGACTTTCGGTCATATCAAACCCGACCTCATCGGCGTGCTGGTCTATGCCATGGCCATTACCGCGGTGTTGTCATCGTACTCCATCCGTTGGTCGCACGGCCTGCACCGGCTGTTTGAGCGTGGGTTGAGCGGCGTCGGCCTGGGTACCAGACGGATTGAAGTCGCTGACGCAGCGGCCGGACATCATCCTCCGGTGGTGTTGCTCGGCTTCCATCGTGGCGCACGTGCGCTGGTCGACTTGCTAGCAGAGCGTCAGCCGGAGATGCTCGGCAAGCTGCTGGTGGTGGACTACAACCCCGAGGTGCTCGCCGAATTGAAACGTCGTGGCGTCGCCGGCGCGTTCGGCGACCTGGGCAGCGCCGATACGTTGGCACACGTGCATCTGGAGCACGCGACGCTGATCATCTCCACCATTCCCGACATGCTGCTGAAAGGCACCGACAACGAATCACTGGTGAAGACCTGTCGCGCGTTGTCGCCGGAAGCCCACATCGTCGCCATCGCCGATCACGCGCAGCATGATCAGCGCCTGCGAGCTGCGGGCGCCACCAGCACGCTGTTGCCGTATGGTCTGATGGCGGAGCAACTGCTCGGTCTGGTCGATCTCGGTGCTTCCGGCGAGGCCGCCAACGGTTGAGGGTGCCGTAGAGCGGTCGTTACAGCACCACCCCTTCGCATTCCAGCAGCGTGCGTTTGCAGGCGAGCCCCAGGCCGAAGCCACCGATACCGTTGCCCGCCACCACGCGATGACAGGGGACGATGATCGGGATGGGATTGCGCCCCACTGCGCCACCGACGGCGCGTGCGGCTCCGGGCGATCCGACCTTGGTCGCGAGCCGACCGTAGGTGATCAGCGTGCCCGCCGGCACCGTCAGCAACACCCGCAGCACGCGCTCGGTGAACGCGGGCAAGTGGCGAAGATCGAGCGCGACGCTGAAGGTCAGGCAGCGGCCGTTGGCGAAGGCGTCCAATTCTTCCAAGGCCTGCGTGACCAGCGCATGGCGCGCACGCTTGGCGCGGAAACCGGCTGTCTCCCATGGTCCCAGTAGCAGATCGTGGTCGTTCCATTGCGGCAGGGCGATGGCGCAGACACCCAGGTCGGTGGCCGCGACCTCGACGCGACCAAGGTGCGGGATGACGGCGGATCCGAGGTGGATCACAGCGGATGACGGCATGGCGCGCACGTGGCGCACCATCCCGGACAGGTGCGGCAGGGCAATCGCCGGGCGGAAGTTCACCGCTCACCGCGGATGGTTCCGTACGCAGGACGCCAGATGCCCCTTGAGCGGCAAAGCGTGACGGTCGAGAGTGCGAGGGATGTCCAAGCGGTCCATCTGGCAGGTCGGTATCGTCGGTCAGGCGCTCGTGTGGTTGGTGCTGGGGACCATGGTCGTGGTCGGTCTGGCGATCTGGATCAGTTACGAGGCCACGGTCTCGACCCATCGCGATGACCTGCTGCAGAACCTCTCACGGTGGACCGAGGACCGCACCGCGCGAGAGATGGCGGTGATCGAACGCGTCGAACGCCAGCTGCGCGCGAGTCGTCGGTTGTTGGATGTGCGTCTGCGGCAACCGCTCACCAATGGTCCCACCATCCCGTTGTTGGAAGACGGTTCGCGTCGCCTCATTCCCGCTGCCACCGAGCCACCGTTGGCGGTGTTCATCAATGCCCAGGCCAGCCCCGACATTGGGCAGGTGGCGGCGGCGATGGTGGCGCGCGATCTGCTCGCCGAACTGGCGCCGACGCTCGCCGAGTATCCGCCCAACCTCACCATCGCCGTGCCGACCAAATGGTTTGCCGGATGGGGCGCCGATCAGGTCGATCTCGCGCGCGACATCCTGCCGATCGATCCGGTGATGCTGCCGGCCGAGATCGCCGGTCTGGCCAGTGGACGTCCGGTGTCGTGGTCGGAACCGTACCTTGAACCGGTCACCGAACGGTGGCAGGTCACTGCCTCCACCACGCTCGATCACGCGGGCACCGGTCGCATCGCCATCACCCAGGTGCTGCCGATCGATGACCTGCTGAAACGCGCCACCGACCGTCAGGTCTCCGGTGATGAGACGGTGGTGTACGATCGCGGTGGCCGCCTGCTTGCCACCACCGCACCGCTGGCGAAAGCCGATCCCGCGGATGACACCAACGTGGTGCCGACCCTGGCGACCAGCGGCAGTCCCCGGCTCGAACGTCTGCGCTCGGTGATCACGGACAACGACGTGGCGAGCGAACTGGTGATCGATCCGGCGGGCGAAGGCTGGTACTCGGTCTCGCGCATGTCGGGGCCGGGATGGACCGAGGTGACCTTCCATCCCTTCGAGCACATCGATAGCCGTGCGCGCACCACCGCCGGTTGGATCCTGATCGTCGGTGTGGCGGTGATTGTGGCGCAGGCGCTGCTCCTGGTGACCGTGCTGCGCAGTCGCGTGGCTCAGCCGTTGGCGCGGCTGTCGCAAGCGGCGGCGGATCTGAGCGAGGACCGTGGCGTCATCCCGACGTTGCATACCTACCGCCAGGATGAGGTCGGCGACCTGTCGCGGCGGTTCGTCATCATGGCCGATGCGGTGGCGGCCCGCGAGGTCGAGCTGCGCCAAGCCAATCATTCGCTGCGGGAACGCGAGGCGCTGGCGCGAGCACTGGTCGACAGCGCGGCGGATGCCGTCGTGTTGTTCGGCGATGCGCTGATCACCGAGGCCAATCCCACCGCCGAGGAACTCTTCCGCGCCGGACCACAGCCCCTGACCGGGCGCAATCCGTTCGACCTCCTGGCGGATACGCCGGAGACCCTCGATGCGGTCGCGACCTGGAATGAACGCATCGGCATGGCGCTCGGCGGACAGACCCAGCATTTCCCCATCCTGATGCAACGTCGCGACGGCAGCGTGTTCGAGGCCGAGGTCGGCTTGGCCCGGGTGAATCTGCCCGGCAGCCAACGGTTGCTGGCGGTGATCCGCGATGTGTCCGAACGTAATCAGCTCGAACGCCAGTTGCGTCAGGGGCAGAAACTCGAATCGCTCGGTCAGCTCGCGGGCGGCATCGCCCACGACTTCAACAACATGCTCGCTGGCATCATGGGGGCCGCGGAGCTGCTCGAACGTCAGACGGCCTTGCCGGAACGCCCACGCAAGCTGCTCGCCACCATCCTCACCACCTGCGAACGTGCCGCTGGATTGACGCGTAAACTCCTGTCGTTTGCGCGCAAAGGCCAGCCGCAACGTCAGCCGGTCGAGCTGCACCAGGTGATCCACGACACCCTCGGCATGCTCGAATCCAGCCTCGACAAGCGCATCGAATTGCACACCAAGCTCACCGCGGACCGCACGGGCATCGTCGGCGATGCGGCGGAACTGCAGAACGCGCTACTCAATCTCGCCTTCAACGCTCGTGATGCGATGCCGGACGGTGGCACGCTGACCTTCTCGACCCGCCTGCGCGATTTCGGGTTGGCAGACGAGCCAGGGCTGATCACCCCGTTGCTGCCGGGACTCTATCTGGAGGTGTCGGTCAGCGACACCGGCACCGGCATTCCGCCCGCGGTCCTGCCCAGAATCTTCGAGCCGTTCTTCACCACCAAGATGGTCGGCAAAGGGACCGGACTCGGACTCGCGGCGGTCTACGGCACGGTGCTGGATCACGGTGGTTCGTTGCGGGTCGATAGCGCGCAGGGCAAAGGCACGGCCTTCCGGCTGTATTTCCCCATCGCTGGCGACGGTTCGGCCATCACCCGCGCGGTGCAGGTCGCTGAACGTCATGGCAACCAGCGCGGTGTCGTCCTGCTGGTCGATGACGAGGAACTGGTGCGTTCGGTGGCGATCGCGTTCCTGGAGGAACTGGGCTGGGAGGTGATCGAAGCTGCCGATGGCCAGCGGGCGCTCGACATCTATCGTGAGCAAAAGCAGCGGATCGACTTGGTGATCCTCGATATGGAGATGCCTGGACGACGTGGTATCGATCTGCTACGCGAGATGAAAAAGATGCACCCCGCAGTCATCGCCATCCTTTGTAGCGGCTACGTGCGTGAGGGCTCGGTCGATCAAATGATCGCCGAAGGCTTCCGTGCGCAGTTGAGCAAGCCGTATCGCATGTCTGATCTCGAACGGGTGTTGGAGGAAGTCCGGCCCAAGACCGGAACGGAATGATATGAACACGCGGATCCTCTGTCTGCTCGGCCTGACTGCGGCGCTCACCTCGGCCGAATCGCCGGACCTGTTGACGGCGCTCAACCTGGAAGCCCATGGTTTCGTCAGCTTCGGCTACCTGGAGAGCGAACGGAACAACTGGCTGGGTTCCACCACTAGCGGGACCGGCCAGTTCTGGGAGGCGGCGGCCAACGTCATCGCCCGCCCGATGGACCGCTTGCGCATCGGTGCGCAGGTGTTCGCCCGCGATTTAGTGAAGTACGACAACGGCCGGGTGGATCTCGATTGGGCCTACGCGGATTATCGCGCCGACGATGTGCTGGGGGTGCAGGTGGGGCGGGTCAAACTGCCGCTCGCGCTCTACAATGAAGCGTTGGATGTTGATGCCGCACGGACGCAGGTCTTCCTTCCGCCAGCGGTCTACGCCCTACGTTCGCGTGATCTGTTCATCTCCGTCGATGGGGTGAAGGTCTACGGATCCGTCCAGGCCGGCGCGCTGGGTTCGTTCGATTATGGCGTGTTCCTCGGTGCCAAAAACTTCAATGAGGATGCCGGTTTCGCCGGCTACCTGAGCGAACTCGGTCTGGGTCCAGTGATCAGCGAGATCTCCGCCGATTGGGCGGGTGGCGGCATGCTGCATTGGAATACGCCGATCAACGGCCTGGGTGTGCGGCTGAGCATCGGCGACCTGCACAATTTCACCGTTCGCGGCAGAGATCCGCTGAACGCCATGACCAAACGCACAACCGTCGAGGATTACACCGAAGCCTGGGTCTCGCTGATCTACGAACTGCCGGAGATCACGCTCGCAGCCGAGTACACCCGTGTGCGCGGACGCGGCGAGACCCGCATCGATCCCGGTGCTTTCATCGTTCCCCTGGCCGACAACGGTGAAGGCGCCTACCTCGGGTGCACTTGGCACATGACCGCTTGGTTCGAGGCCTATGCGGGATTCGAGGCGACGTGGACCGATGCTTACGCCCGCGCGGACGAATATGCCTACACCGGCGTGTTTGCCGCCAACCTCAGGCCGTTGCCGTCGTGGTCGCTGAAGCTCGAGGTGCGGGGGGTGCGCGGCACCCGGGGCATCAACCCCGAGGACAACCCGGATGGTATCGATGACCGCTGGGGTGTGGTGGCGCTCAAGACCACGGTGGATTTCTGATGCTCCGCGCGCTGGTGATCCTGCTGCTGATGCTGGGACTGCGACTGGAGGCGGTGGTCGCGGTGGTCAATGAGCAGGTCAAGGCCGGTGACCTCACCGTCGAGCGGGTACGCGACATGCTGTTGGGCCGGGTCACCACCTGGCCATCGGGCCACGCGGTGGTCATCGTCCTCTGCACCGCCGAGTCGGGCGAACAAGCGGTGAACCGCATCTGTTCACGTTCCGTCAGCCTGCTGCAACGAGGCTGGAAACGCTTGGTGTTCTCGGGCACCGGCGCCATGCCATTGGTCGCTGACACCCAATCGGCGGCCGTGGAACTGGTCGCACGCACCCCTGGAGCGATCACGGTCTTGAGCGAACCGCCGTCGCCCAGCGCAGCACAGGTGATCCCGTTGACCAGCGGTACACCCGGTGAAGTACGCTGAAGGTTAGGAGTGGTTTCAAAACCATCTGCGTAGCGAGGTCTGCCATCGTCGAGCGAGGCAAGGAAGACGGTCGGTTTGAAGCGGAGGCATGGCCGTAGGCCATGTTGAGCACAAATCGATCGTCTGACGCCGCCGCAGCCGACGAGGGCAGGGCGCAGTAGCAGATGGTTTTGAAACCACTCCTTAGCGTCCTGCCGCCGGAACCGCGCCGAGGTGGGCCCGTGGTGGCGGTGCTCCCCACACCGGCAGCACCCGTCGCAGCCAATGCCCAAGCACCTTGGCGCGGAACCACTGTTCGTGATCCCATTCGACCTGGGCCATGGTCAGAAGTTCCGCTGCCAGATCCGTGCGTCCGGCCTGGCCGGCGAACGCCGCGGCATCGACGTATTCCTGGATGTTGCGCCGTTCGATCCACCCAGCGCCATACATCGGGCAGTACCAGCCGGTGACATGACAGAAACACGACAAGGTGTGGCCGATGACGGAGAAGATCCTTTCACGGACGGCTGATGGCGCCCCGCCGAGTTCCGCGAGCATCTCGCCGACCCGGGCGCGGTGGGCGATCTCTTCCGCGCCGATGCGGCCGATGGCTTCACGTTCGGCGGGATCGCGCACGGAACGAGCATGTCCGACATACGCCAACGCCGCCGCCCGTTCACCCGCGTGGGCAGCACGCAGCAAGCGGATCAAAGAGTCGTGTGCGCTGCTCATCCATATTCCAGTTACGACAACACCGCGTGGGATCCACGCGGTGTTGTTCGATGTATCAGACTTCCGGACCCCGGACCCCGGACCGAGGCCTTTTACAACGACACCTTATACGCCTTGTTCGGCTTCACGGTGTTCTTGATCTCGTCGACCACCGACGAGGGAACCGGATCATCGAGCGTCAGGATCACCAGCGCGTCGCCGCGACCGTCGATGCGACTGACTTCCATGCGCGCGATGTTGATGCGGTTCTCGCCCAGGATCGAGCCGTACTTGCCGACCATGCCCGGACGATCCGGGTACTCCATCACCAGCAGATGGCCGCCGATCGGCAGATCGATGGCGTAGTCATTGTAACGCACCACGCGCAGCACGCCGTTGACCAAGCTGCCGCCGATGACGTGCTCACCCTTGGCGGTGATCGCCTTGATGGTGAGCTGCTCCGGTGCGCCGCCGGTGCCTTTGACCTGTTCGCTCGATGAGCTGACCAGGGTGATGCCACGTTCCTGGGCGATCTTGGCGACGGTGACGAAGTTGACCACCTGGTCGCTGATCTTGGCCAGCGCACCCTTGAGGGCGGCGGTGGCCAGCGGCTTGGTGTCGTACTTGGCGAGGTCGCCACGCGCGATCACTTCCAGGCCCTTGAGCGGTTCGTCGAGCGTCTGCACCACGGCGGCACCGAGCGATTCGGCGGCGGCGAGGTAGCCGTCGATCGCCGGATCGACGCGCAACTGCACGTTGACCGCGTTGATAATCTTACCCGTAGCGAAGAAGGCGTTGAACTGGTTGGCGATGTCGACCGACACCTTCACCTGCGCCTCTTCGGTACTGGCACCCAGGTGCGGGGTGATGATGCAGTTCAGCGCGCCAGCCTTGACGTACTCGAACAGCGGAGCGCCAGCGGGCTGCGGTTCTTCAGCGAACACGTCGATCGCCGCGCCAGCGATGGTGCCGGCCTTGAGCGCTTCGACGAGCGCTGCTTCATCAATGATGCCACCGCGGGCGACGTTGACGATGCGCGCATTCTTCTTCATCTTCTTGAGACGTTCCGCATTGATCAGGTTGCGCGTCTGCTCGGTCAGCGGGGTGTGCAGCGTGACGAAATCGGCGCGCTCCAGCAGGACGTCGAGGCTGACCGATTCGATGCGCAATTCCTTGGCGACTTCGGGGCTCAGGAACGGGTCATAGGCGATCACCTCCATGCCGGCGGCCTGGAGTACCTGCGCGACATGTTTGCCGATCTTGCCCAGGCCGACGATGCCGAGGGTCTTGCCGTCGAGTTCGACGCCGGTGAACGACTTCTTGTCCCACTCACCCTTGTGGGCGAGTTTGCCGTGCGCCTGCGGGCTGAGGCGCGACACCGCGAATACCAAGCCGATGGTGTGCTCAGCGGCCGAGACGATGTTGCCGAGCGGCGCGTTCATCACGATCACGCCAGCACCGGTGGCGTTGGGCAGATCGACGTTGTCGACACCCACGCCGGCACGGCCGACGATCTTCAGGCGCGGCGCACCAGCCTTGATCACCGCTTCGTTCACCTGCGTCGCTGAACGCACCACCAAGCCGTCGTACTGGCCAATGACGCGCAGCAGTTCGTCGACCGAGATCTTCTTGCTGTCGACCGTGTGGCCGGCCTGCTTGAGGAGGGCGAGGCCTTCGGCAGCCATGCCGTCGGTGACGAGAATCTGAGCCATGGGAACTCCGATGCGGAAGGTGGGCTGAAGAGGGCGCGCACCGTCCCGGGATGACTTGTGAAGTCAAATAAAAGGAGGCCTTTGTTGCCTATGTTGAGCATCGATGGGACCTTAACTGATAACCACGACGCATCGAATATCGGCTATCGCGTCGTAACGTGAGTTTCTGTCGATGGGTTTTTAAATACCCATTGCCCAGTCCCCCGACCCCAGGACAAGCCCGGCCCGCCGACACGGGCAAGCTGAGGAAGCCTAAAGGCAGAAATCTAGCCACAGAGGCACAGAGAGGCACAGAGAGCACAGAGGCAAGCAGCCTGTCTTTCCTCTGTGCTCTCTGTGCTCTCTGTGCTCTCTGTGCCTCTGTGGCTAGGTTTTGTCTTCTCGCCGAGTCATCCCCAGACTTCCTGCTGCGCTGCAAAAAGTCCCACCGTGCCCCAAACCTACGAGATCCGCGACCCCATCCACGGCACCATCCTCATCACCGAGGATGAGCGTCCGGTCGTCGATCATCCCTGGGTCCAGCGCCTGCGGCACATTCGCCAGCTCGGCTTTGTCTCCCTGGTCTACCCAGGCGCAGTACACGACCGCTTCCAGCATTCGCTCGGCGTCATGCACCTCGCTGCGGATCGCTTCCGGCGCTTGGTCGAGGCCAAGCCGAAAGCACTCGCAGGCTTCGCCAAAGCGGACCTCGATTACGGTTATCAAGTCCTGCGCTTCGCTGGCCTGCTGCATGACGCTGGCCACGCGCCGTTCAGCCACACTGCGGAACATTACCTGCCGCCGGTGGAAGCCGTGCGGTTACCGGAGTCATGGTACCGCAGCGGACAGTTGCCGAGTGGTCGTCAGGCGCGACACGAAGACCTCTCACTCGCGCTGGTGCATGGCTTGGTCGGTGAAGGTGTGTTGGCCGAAGACCTCGCACACGACATTGTTGCGGTGCTGTCATCCACCGTCCGCCGCAGTCCACGTTTGGCGAACCTCGGCACGCTCGTCGCCATTCTGCGCGCGCTGGTTAGCGGCGAGATCGACGCCGACCGCGGTGACTACCTCTTACGCGACAGTCATTTTCTCGGCGTCACTTATGGTATCTATGACCTGCCGCGTTTGAGCGCATGCGAGACCATCCTCAATGGTCCCGATGGTCCTGAGCTGGGTCTCGATGTGCATGGCGTGCATGCGCTCGAAGGCCTGCTACTGGCGCGTTACCACATGTTCCTCCAGGTGTACTTCCACAAGACGCCGCCGGCGTTCGAGTACTACCTGGAGCGCGCCATCGCTGAAGGCGAAGTGGAGTTTTCCCTCGCACGTGGTCTGCAGGATCTCGTTGAACTACGCGATGACAGCATCATCACCCGCCTGCACGACGCGCGCGCCAAGGGCATGGAGTGGAGCCGCCGCATCCTCAATCGTGAGCCGGCCAAGTTGGTGCTGCGCGAACGCATCGGCGCGGAATCGCAGGAGAACTTCCTCGCAGCCGAGTTGGTTGGTGCCCTCAATCAGGCTGGCTGTCATGTTTTCACCCGTCATTCGCGTCAGCAATTCACCGGCATCGCCGGCGCCGGAGCTGCCGCTACTGGCACGCGTTTGCTCTGTGAACGTCGTGTGCTCGGTCGCGCCTTGGTTGAACCAGTGACCAACCACTCCGAACTGCTGGCGGCGTTCAATAAGCCGATCGATCTCAATCATACCTACGTGCTGCGTGCGGACGTCGACAAGGCCACGGCGGTGATGGAGAAGTTGCAGGCGTGGGCGTGAATACTCATTGCCACGGTACGAAGGGTACGAGGGGTACGAGGGGTACGAGGGGTACGAGGGGTACGAAAGGTACGAAAGGTACGAAAGGCACGAGGGGTCCTGATGTGATGCCCGAAGTCCCTTGTCGGAACCCCTCGTATCCCTCGTACCCCTCGTACCCCTCCGACGAGTGGCAATGAACATCATCATCCTCGGGTGCGGCGTCATCGGCGGTCTGGCGGGTCGCCTGCTCGTCGAAGCCGGTCATCACGTCATCGGTGTACGCCGCAGTGCGCGTCCGGACCAATCCCTCGGCTTTCCAGTCGTCACCGGCGATATCACCGATCCAGCGCTCTATGTGTCCCTTGCGTCAGCGATGACGCGCATTGATGCGGTGTTGTTGTCCGCCAATCCAGGCGTGCGGCGAGGTCAGGACAACGGCCTAGAGACGGCGGCCAATCTGGTGAAGTGGAACCTCGATGGCGCGCGATTGGTCTACACCGGGACCACGTCGGTGTACGGCGATGGCGGTGGTGCTGGCGTCGAGGAGAACGGACCGCTCGACCCTGGCCCAGAAGCGCAGGTGCTGCTGGCGATCGAACGTGCGGTGTTGGCCGTGCCCGGTTCGCTCATTCTGCGGGCGACGGCCTTGGTCGGTCCGACGCGGAACTTCGCGCGCGACCGTCTGAAGGCGGCGGCCAAGGAAGGGAAAGCCTGCGTAGTCAAAGGCGACCTCGACCGGCCGTTCAGTTACCTGCATGAGCAGGATCTGGCGGAGTTATGTGTCGATGCGCTTGGCGGTGCGTTTGGTGATGGCGTGCTCAATGCCGCCGCGTCAGAGCGGATCACCGTGCGTGGGTATTACGAAGCGCTCGCACGTCAGGCGGACATCATCGCCAACGTGCAATCAGACGGTACTGCAACACCATCGCGCTGGATCGACGCGCGTAGATTGCATGCGCTCTGCCCCGGGCGCATCTGGCGCACAGTGTAGTCAGCCCCTGGGACCGCGGGCCACTGGCCCGCAGTTAGTTGTTTTCAGGTCACTGGTATTCGACATCCCCAAACTGCGGTCCAGTGGCCCGCGGTCCCAGGGGCTGAAGACATTCTGGGATCACGCCTGCTGTGATCGCTCAACGTTTATGCCGTAGAACTTCGCCGCCGTCCCACCAAAGAACGCCGCGTGGTGCGTTGCGGGCACATACGCCTGCACCAATCCAAACACTTGTGCGTACGTCCCTGCCAAGAGAGCGACGGGCCAATCAGAGCCGTACATGAGTCGTTCAACTCCGAACGACTCGAACACCACATCGAAGTATGGACGAAAATCATCAGAACGCCAGCCGACCCACTTCGCCTCGGTCACCATACCAGAGACCTTGCAGCAGACGTTGGGGAAACGCGCCAGCTCGCGAATCTGCTCACGCCATGGCGACAACAAACCATCGCGGATGACCGGCTTGGCCAAGTGATCGAGCACGAACGGTTGATCAGGGAACTGCTCAACCAGTCGGATTGCCGCTGGGAGCTGCTTGGGATAGATCAGGATATCGTAAGTCAGATCGACGGCCTTTAGCCGACCGATCCCACGTACGAATTCCGGCAGAAGCATGAAGTTGTCATCCAACTCGTCCTGAACTACGTGGCGCACGCCGACGGCCTTCGGATGGGCAGCGAACTTCTGCAACTGGTCATCGACCTGCGGCGAACGCAGATCGACCCAACCGACCACGCCCTTCACCAATGGGTTCTTGTCCGCGAGGCCGAGCAGGAAGTCGTTCTCTTTCAGGTCCTGCCGCGCCTGCACCGCAATCGCACCATCGAGGCCGGCCTTGGCCAACAGGGGGGCAAGATCCGCCGGCAGAAAGTCCCGGCGGATCGGCCACTCGGGCTTCATCCACGGGTACTGTTCGGCGGAGTAGCGCCAGAAATGTTGGTGTGAATCAAGGCGCATGAGAAAAATTCATGTGAGAAGAGATTTGCCACGAAGGCACGAAGACCCGAAGGTGGAGGCAGGCTGTTTTGCGATTCCCCCTTCGCGTCTTCGTGCCTTCGCGGTGAAAAAACTGCATGGTCTAATCAATCGTGATGACCGCCTTGATCACGCCGGTCTCGGGCTTGGCCAACGATGCGAAGTCAGCCACCACGTTGGCGAACGGCACCTGATGGGTGATCCACGGCGTGGTGTCGATCTTTCCGTCCTCAATTAGTTTGATGATGCGATCGAAATCCTTCGGCAGCGCATTGCGGCTGGCGCGGATGTCGAGTTCACGGCGATGCAGCGCCGGCGCATGTGGGATGGCAAGGTCGGCGTGAGCGATGCCAACGAACACCAGCCGAGCCTTGAAGGCGCAGTAGTTCAGTGCGGCGACCATCGATTTGTTGTTGCCGGTGGCGTCGATCACCACGTCAGCAAGGTTGCCGTCGGTGAGTGCGGCGAGGCGTTCCTGTTCTTTGCCGTCACCGACCTGGATGGTGTCGGCTATGCCCATGCGCTCACGTACGAACTGCAAACGCTGCTCGTTCACATCCATGACGATGGTCTTGGCGCCCGACAGCTTGGCGAACACCATCGCGCTCAGGCCGATGGGGCCGGCGCCGATGACCAGCACGGTCTCCGTCGCTTTTGGTTCGCCACGATCGACCGCATGACAGCCGATGGCAAGGGTCTCCACCAGCGCGAGCTGATCGAAAGTGAGCTTCGCTGAGGTGTGGAGCTTGTTCGCCGGCAGGATGATGCGCTCGGTCAAGCCGCCGTCGCACATTACGCCCAGGGTCTGATTGTGCTCGCAGCAGTTGGTGTAGCCACGGCGACAGGCGTAACACGTCCCGCAGTTGAGGTAGGGCTGCACCGAGCAGTGGTCACCGACCTTGACGCTGGTCACGCCCGGCCCGACGGCGAGCACCGATACGCCCAGTTCATGCCCAGGAATACGCGGGTAGCTGAAGAACGGCATCTTGCCCAAGAAGCCACCAATGTCCGAACCGCACACCGCGACCTTGTGCACCTTGAGCAACGCTTCGCCAGGACCCGGAGCCTTGGGTTCCGCGATGTCGATCTGGCGGAAGGACTGGGGCTTTTCGAGCTGAATGGCTTTCATGGAGTTCTTTCGTGAGGGAGAGGACAACCAGCCGCAGAGACGCAGAGGCGAGAGGAGGGCCGCAGAGCAGGCAGATTAAAAGTTTTCATCTCTGCGGCCCTCTTCGTGCCTCTGCGTCTCTGCGGCTACCGTGTTCATGTGCTGTGATTTAGGTTCTCAGTTGTTCTCGGGCAGGCCTTCGCGGTGACCGAGGTTTTTCACCTGAGCGAAGATGGCATGGACCTCGTTGAGCAGGTGCTGGTCGATGGGCTCAGCCGCCCACGTCGCCCAGTTGCGGATGTTCTGGGGATTCGCGCTGCCGCTGATGGTGGTGGCGACATCCGGATGCGCGAGGCTGAACTGGAGCGCGAGCTTGGCGATGTCCACGCCCTTGGCGGCGCAGTGGGCGGCGGCTTTTCGTGCGGCGGCCTTCACGTCCTCGGGTTCTTTGAGCCACGCCGGCAGGGGGGCGTTGGTCAACAGCCGCGCGCTGAACGGACCGGCGTTCATCACGCCGATGCCCTTGGCTTTCAGATACGGCACCGTCTCGTCGACGAAGCGGGTGTTCTGGAGGGTGTATTGGTTGTAGCTCAGCACGCAGTCGATGCCGATCTGCTCGGCAATGAATTTGAATATTTTCTGAGGATAGCCGCTGATGCCGATGAAGCGCACCTTGCCCGCCGCTTTGGCTTTCTGCAAAGCCGGAATCGTGACGTCGACGATCTGCTGCATCGGCACGAACTCGATGTCGTGGCAGAGAATGATGTCGAGGTGGTCGGTACCCAGGCGGTGCAGGCTGACGTCGACACTCTCGGCCACGCGCTTGGCGCTGAAGTCAAAGTGATCGAGGTCGTAGCGCCCCATCTTGGTGCACAGGGTGTAGCTGTCGCGCGGCACACCGCGTAGCGCGATGCCGAGCAGTACCTCACTCATACCACGGCCATAAAACGGTGAGGTGTCGATGAAGTTCATCCCGCAGTCGAGGGCGACGCGCACGGACTCCAAGGCTTCGTCTAATTTGACTGAACGGAACTCTTGGCCCAGGGACGACGCGCCGAAGCTTAAGATGGGTAGGTCGATGCCGGTTTTTCCAAGCGGACGGCGGGGGATCGCGGAATGGCCCTTGTCCGGAGTCCGGGGTCCGGAGTCCGGAAGTCCTTTGGTCTGTGGTTGATTGGCGTTCATCGACGACTCCGTACTCAGTTGGCGTTCACGGCTAAAAGACCCCGGACTCCGGACTCCGGACCAGGAAAATGATCCATCAATTCGTTCGGCATCCCAAGGTAAGAAGCACATTCGCCCACAACGCCTGATCACCCGTCTGGATGGTCAGTACATGATCGGGGGACTCGACGTGCTTATAGAAGTCCCACTTGAGGATCGGCTGCACCTGCGCGGTGCAGCCGCTGGTGGCGACCACACGGCGGAACTCGTTCCACACCGGCGGCTCGCCGGCCTGGGCGTAGGAATCATCCGCCGGGATGCCCATGGTGTTGACGTGGTCGACCTGCACCGCGCTCAGCACCGCGTCGAGCGCCTGCGCCACGGTGATGCATCCGGGCGAGAGGTTCATGCACACCACCGTGGCGTTCGGACCCTTCTTGGTCGAACACGGGTAGTTGCCGTCGGCGATCAGCACCTTCGCGTGGTGGCCGGCGCGGGCGAGGATGGCGCTGATCTCGGGATGGATGAGGCGATGTTTCAGCATGAGGGCATTCAGTGCGTGGCAGCGGCGGTCTGGCCGAACCACTTGCGATAGCTGGCGATGGTTTCGCGCGCGGCGGTTTCTTCGTCCGGGATCGGCTGGACCTCGGCAGAGATGTAGCCCTGGTAGTTGATGTCCTTCAGTGCCGCGGCGATGGGTGCCATGACGGTGTGGCCCAGGCCAATGGCGCGGCGGTTGGAATCGGCGAAGTGCACATGACCCACGCGCGGGCCAACGGCGCGCAGCGTTGCGGCGATGTCGGACTCCTCGATGTTCATGTGGTAGAGATCGCACAACAGGTTGACACTACGTAGCCCACGCTGTTCCAGGAACGCCGCGGCCTCTCCGGAACGGCAGAATAGATTGGTCTCGTAGCGATTGAGCGGCTCGTAGAGCAGCGACTGGCTACGCGCCATCGCGCGATCGCCGAGCACGCGCAGGCCGCCGGCCAGCCAGTCGAGGGCCTGCTCTCGGGTGCTGCCGTTCTCGCCCGAGCGGCCCTGCATCGAACCGATGATCGCTTGCGCCTGGAAGCGCGCGGCAAAGTCGATGAAGGCAGCGATGAACTCAACCGCTTTGGCTCGCACGCTGCTGTCAGGATCGGTCAGGCGCAGCTTGTGCTTCACCCAACCACCGCCGGTACCGAGCGCGGCGAGCTTCAGATTATACTTCGCCAACAGGTCGCGCAGGGTCTCGAACGGAATGGCATCCGGCCCGGGCAGAAACAATTCCACCGCATCGAAACCATGCCGCGCCGCCGCCGCCATCCCGGCTTCCAGATCGTCCCAATAAACGAACGGACCACCGCGAGCTTCAGACACGAGCGAGATGGTGATCGCCGACTTCATGACCAAGTCTCCAGTATGGTGAGCCGTCCCCTGGGAGCGCCGGCTGCCAGCCGGCCAGGGGCAATCAATGATGCGTACCTCAAACGAAGAATCCGCGCACGAATATCGCCGTGATCCCACTCTGCCGGCTGGCAGCCGGCGCTCCCAGGGGACAGCCATCCGCGATCGACGTTCATCGGTTTGACGCAGCTTTGGTCGGCTGCGCCTGCGCCTCATTCAGGAACAGGGGGGCGAAGTGCCGGTCATACAGATTGTCGCCGACGTTCTTAGCGATGATGGCTTCATTTGCCTTGAGCAGATTCAGATACTTGTCGCCAGCCTTGGCCGCCAACTTGAACGATACGTGCAGCAATTGCCGCACATTGGCGTCGAAGTCAGGATTGCTTTGAATGTGGCGGATGGCGCTGGCCAGCCGTGGACCGCTCCATCCGTTCACGGTCGCTGCGCTCGGCAGCTTGGCCTTGTCGATGTCGATGACGGTGGCGTACGGCGCGCAGAACTCATCAATCTTGGCCAACGCATCGGCGTAGAACGACTTCACCAGCGCCAAACCCTCACCGCCGGCTTCCGATAATCCGACCAGTTCTTCGAGCCAGTTGGTGCCGGCAGTCTTGATGTGGATGCCAGCGCCGGTGGCCTTCAGGGCGCGCTGGATAATCGGGTAGAGGCTGAACTTGTCGCTGCCGCTGTGCAGGCTGAGCTTAAGGCTCGGCGGCAGATCGTATTTGGCGACCGCGTGGGCGATCACCGCCAGGTCATCGTTGAACTCGCGCTCAAACGCCACCAGGTCACCGACGTAGTCGACGCCCTTGTTGAAGCGGCCAGTGAACTTCGGCGCGATGGTCTGCACGCGCACCTTCTCGTCCGCCAGCGCGGCAAGGATGATCAGCAGTTCGGGCGGCGTCTGCGGCAGATCGGTCTCATCCATCGAGACCTCGGCGAGCACGTTGGCCTCGCCCTTCTTGTCGCAGATGTGGCGGTAGATGCGCGCTGCTTCAGCCGTGGCGAGCAAATACTTCGCCGCCGCCGATTCGACATCAGCGCGGGTGGTGACCAGCGGCTTGCTGAGCTTGGCGATCTCCTGACGACCGATCAGTTCCGGATGGCGCGCGATGAACGCGTCGACCTGCTCCTTCGGCGCCGGCTTGCCGATCGACTCAGCGACGTCGATGGTGAAGAAATCGCAACTCGGGATAAAACGGTCGACCGTCTCCAGCCGTATGTGATCGGCGTCGGTGTGCCACGGCCCCTCGTACCCAAGGGCCGCGACCGCCGCCACGGCGGCAGCGCGCACGCTGTCCGGATGGGAGCCGATGAAGCTATGTTCGCGATTCGACTTGTTCCACACCGGCGCGACGGTGATGCTGGCGCGCTGGAGGCGTTGGAACGCCGCGAGTTGGGCTTTGGCCTGGTGGGCGAACCGATCGCCGACGCCGAACGAAAATTTGGAGAGGGTGGGCATGGCGGGGATCATGACTCGCCTACCCCTGATCCGGAATGGCCGGAGTTGACCATGGCATGTCTATTTGAAACCTGTTCGCCATGAGCCGGCCCCTGCCTTCCAAGCGCCAGAAACCACCCCAGGCGGAGCCGGCGTTTGTTTCCTCGCAGGTGATCGAGGCCCGACGTTACTACCTTGATCTCAAGCCGCCGAAAAAGACTGCGCTAGTCGTGGTTTGCGGCGGCCATGAACGCATGCGTTCCGACTATGTGGTGGAACGCACCAGCTTTTCCTACCTCTGCGTCGAACTGGTGATCGAAGGCGCCGGCAGCGTGGTCCTCAACGGCCAACGCCACCGCCTGGAGCCCGGCGTGGTGTTCGCCTACGGCCCTGGGATCGCCCACACCATCCGCACCGACCCCAAGCGGCCGATGCGCAAATACTATGTCGATTTCGTCGGCTCCGAGGCGGCCAAGCTTTTAGCGGCCACGCCCCTCGGCAAAGGCAAGCCAGCACGCGTCGCCGATCCGCAGGAATTGATTGAGGTCTTCGACGCCCTGGACCGCGAAGCCCGCGGCGACGACGACTTGGCGCGGGATCTCTGCGCCACGCTGCTGCGCCTGCTGCTGCTGCGCATCCGCAGCCGTGCCCTGGCGGGTGGCCGCAGCGTCCCGCGCGCCTTCGCCACCTACGCCCAGATCCGCACCCACGTCGAAACCCACCACGAACGCCTACGCACCATCGAAGAAGTCGCCCGCGAATGCCTCGTCACCCCGATGTACATCGCTCGCCTGTTCCGCCGCTTCGCCCGCGCGGGCGCCTACCGCTTCCTGCTGCGCCTACGCATGAACCGCGCGGCGGAACTGCTGCTGGATGAGGGCCTGATGGTGAAGGAAGTCGCCGACCGCCTGGGATTCCCGGATGCGTTCACGTTCTCGCGGGCGTTCAAACGCATTCATGGGTTGCCGCCGTCGGGGTTGGTGGCGGCGAGGGATACTTAGACGTAGGCGATTTTGATGACCTCAACGCAGCAAGCCTCCTTGGCCATCTTCGATGGCATCACGTTGGGAATCGAAATGTATCGAGGCACCAGGACGCACTATTGAGGTATCTTCTACGAGGAAGACGGTTGGGCAGACCATTTCGCAAGCCTGACAAAGGAGACATCCTCTTCGACCCAGACTTTCGCGATTCGACCTTGTGGGTTTAGTTCGATGGTCGGCTTAACTTCAAGAGGCATTACCTCAACAGGTTGAGGTGTTGGCTTGGTGAATAGTCCAAGGAGGCGTTGCCACAGTCGAGTACCCATGCCTGTAAGTCTATGAGACTTGGCCTGAAGTTGGGTATGCCCTCAATGATCAGGGAACATACGCAATCGAGATGAAGCCAAACCCCAGAACAACGAAAGTCAGCCCCGCCAGGGGCGAACGATTACAGCCCAGCACGACAGTGCTGGGTAAAGACGCCATCAATTAACCAAGTCCTGGAAGGACGATCGACCTATGGCGGTGCGTGAGCACCGCATGATGGATCCCGGCGCTGTCGCACCGGGTGAGGTCGGCCGTCCCGCCGGGACTCGTCAAAAACGCGCCATTTTCCCAGCACTGTCGTGCTGGGCTGTATTCGTCCGCCCCTGTCGGGGCTCATTTTATTTTGGTCGCTGGTGGTGGTGGTCGTTGCTCGTGGGCAACTGGTTACTTGATGACTTCCACCGTCGCCATCCCACCCGCCACACAAACACTCTCCAACCGCACCTCCTGATCCTTGTCCTCGGCGAATACCGGAACGATCACCACCACATGCGGCACTGCCGGATCGAGCTCGGTGGCGGCCACGATCACCAGATGCCCGGTGCCGGTGCACGAACCGGGGCGACTGCCACGATCACCAGATGCCCGGTGCCGGTGCACGAACCGGGGCGACTTGCAGCCGTATGGCTAGCAACAACTACAAAATGTCCCGCCCACGCAGGTGCGATTCGAAGTAGCGCTTCCCCTTCTCCTCGGTCATCCGCCCGAAGTCATGCAGGGTCGGATCGTCATCGGTGGCGCAGAGAATCTGGCCGTCCTGTCCACCGCGGTGATGAAAGCGTTTTCTGCACGCTGGTGGTTGGTCGGTCTTCTGCCCACATTCGAAGTTCAGGAGGTGGCCGTTGTTCGACACCGTGCGGATGTAGCCGTTGCCACAGGGGCAGTCACCCAGGATGGGATACCGGGAGGGGCCTTCTTCGACGATCTGGATGCGCATGGTGCCTGTCCTTTTGATCTCGCCGATGACATCGTGAATAGCGGCACTTGCTAGAAGCCAATTCACCTACGGCCGGCAGAGATTATCGAAAGTCAGCCCCGCCAGGGGCGAACGATTACAGCCCAGCACGACAGTGCTGGGTAATGACGCCATCAATTAACCAAGTCCTGGAAGGACGATCGACCTATGGCGGTGCGTGAGCGCCGCATAACGGATCTCGGCGCTGTTGCACCGGGTGAGGTCGGTCGTCCCGCCGGGCAATGCCTGTAAACTTAGTGTTTTTTCAGCCGATCCCCCTGTTTTCTCGCTGCTTTGCGTTGTGATTGGCTTGGCCTTTTAGGAATGAAGATGCCGCTGGGGTCTTTGCTGATGCGTTGGTA
>JACDEI010000074.1 GCA_013816485.1 Planctomycetota bacterium | reverse complement strand
CCGTTACCTGATCCACGACCGCGACACCAAGTTCTGCGGCCCCTGGAAAGAGGTGCTGGGTGCTGCCGGCATCGAGACGGTGCCCATCCCGCCCAGAAGTCCCAACTGCAATGCCGTCGCCGAACGCCGGGTGCGCACCGTCAAACGGGAATGCACGCGCCGCGTGTGGTTCCTGGGCTATGCCGGATTGTGCCGGGTGCTCCATGAGTTTGTCGACGAGCACTATAACCGAGAGCGACCACATCAGGGGAAGGGCAATCGACCGCTGAGCAGCGAATTCCAGGCCGCTCCCGCACCTGCGCAGAAATCCATCGCAGGCTTCAAGGCCAGTCAGATTCGTTGCGTCACCCGCTGTGGCGGTGTCGTTCGACATTACCACCGCGTCGCTGCCTGAACTCAATAAATTGATCGTTGCTGGGTCCACCGACGCAACGTCGGGCGGCAGGCGCGACTTTGACCACTGGCAGAAATCACCGTGGAAATCCAGCGTCTTGGACTGGATCCAGTCGGATTTCTGGTGGTCAGGTGGCGTCACGGTGATGGATTCTTCGAACTATGATGCGTTATCGAGGCGCAAGGTGCGCGGGAAGCCCGGGAAAAGATGCACGACGGATATTTGCGCACTACGCATCCTCGACCGCATCCTGGAACACGGCACCCACATCGAACTCGCCGGGCGATCCTGGAGAACCCGCAACCACGACGGCGACCTGGTCGCCATCACCACGACACCGTGACCAATTCCAGGAATTGCACAGACCGATCATTGCTCAGGCGCTTCAGGCGCTACCACTACCCTGGCGATTCCTGGGATTCCGGCAACGATGCCCAACGACCTGGATGGAGGATAGGGCAACGCAGGGATGCGACCTGAGCGCCAAACCAGGGGCCAAGACGGCGAAGGCCGGGCGGACATCCGCCCGGCCTTTTCCTTGCCTCACCCCACGCC
Organism: Planctomycetota bacterium; assembly: GCA_013816485.1. Taxonomy (GTDB): domain Bacteria; phylum Planctomycetota; class UBA11346; order UBA11346; family UBA11346; genus BOG-1363. Next base: position 21,248 of record JACDEI010000074.1, on the reverse strand, counting down.
GGATTGGCACCAATGCGGAAAATCCCAGGGGTCGGGGGACAGAGTCCCCCAAGTCACCGCCCGAGCGTCGCCCGACCACTTGCACCAAAACCAGCCCGCGACACCCTCCGGCACCCGGCAAGAATATCTGGAACTTTCCGGCAATAATTTCTGGAATTCACACCTCCTTGCTCGGTGGCTGCGGGATGGTCGACCAATCTGGACGCGGTAACTCCGCAGGCTGCGCGACCACTGGCATGCGCCCCGCCTCCATGATCTCACTCCACACCGGATCGCGCAGGAGGTCGCCAATGGTCCGGCCGCGTTCGATTTCCTCCCGGACCGCCTGGAGGACTGGGAGCAGGGTGATGGGATAGATCCGGTACCCGTTTTCGCGACGACCTGGGCGAGGCCAACCGTAGCGGAACTCCCAGACACGTAGCACTGCCGCGCTGAGGCCGGTCTGCTTGGCCATCTCGCGAATGGAGAGGGCGACGGGAACGGCTCCGGGGATTCGCTCGGCGGTTGCGTGCTGATTGCGGTTGGGAGTGGGCATGGGGCGCGTCCGAGCGCGTGGTGGAAAAATTAAACATGCCAAGACGAGCAATCAGGACCACCGCAAAGCGCGAAAGCCGCGTTCAGCGGGTGATGGTTTCTGGGTACACTTCGCGTGCGTGGACTGGGTCATGGTGGACCTCCTACACGCGATTATATGAAAGCGGATTTCAGGTTTCTAGTACACGTGGCTGGACGGACACTGAGAAGGCGCTGCGTCTTGTCCTGCATGAGTACGTCGAGCACTACCACCGGGAGCGCAACCATCAGGGCGTCGGTCATGTGCTCATCGAACCGGGGCCAGAGGTCAAAATATTAGAGGGCGGGATACGCCGCAGGAAACGGCTCGGAGGGCTGCTGAACTACTACTACCGGGAGGCGGCGTAGTGTGGTTTTGCTGGGGGATTTGAGTTATTTGACCACACGATACGGTCTCAACTGGGAGCAGAACTGGGAGCAGGGCGCAAAAACCGCAAAAACTCTCAGGAGCTGTTAAACAGCTAACCCCTAGCTTTCACCAGGGGTTAGTGTCTTGGAGCGGGCGATGAGACTCGAACTCACGACCTACAGCATGGCAAGCTGTCGCTCTAGCCAACTGAGCTACGCCCGCGCGTAGGGTGGCGGAATATAGGAGGGGTCGGTTTTTGTCTAGGGGGCTCCTGAAGAGGCTTCTGACGGCCTGGACTTCACTTCCCACCCACCGCCACCACGCCGGTGAAGGTGCGCAGGAGCAGCCGTCCGGCGGCGATTGCCGGGGTGGAGAACGCGCCTTCGCCGAGGGCGGAGGTCCCTAGCTTGGCGAAGGTCGCGCTCGCGCTGGCGCACACCACCTCGCCACGGCGTGAGATGACGTAGAGCCGGTCGCCGAGCACGATCGGTGAACCATAGAACGTGCCGACGCCGAGCGGTTGGCGCCAGACCTCCTCGCCAGTGGCGGCGCGCAGGCAGGCCGCCTGGCCACCGTCGGTGATGAGGAACAGCAGGTCACTCTGCACCGCGATGCATGGCACGTACGGCGCACCGTTGATGAGCTGCCACGCCAGCTCGGGCTCGCCGCCGGCCTTCACCGGGGGACGCACCGCGATCAGGCGCGTGCCCTTGCCGCCCTGGCCATCGCTGGCGTAGATCAGGCCGCCGGCCGCCACCGGCGAGGCGACGCAGCGCTGGGTGAAGGCCTTGGGCATCGCCCACAGTTCCTTGCCGCTGTCGAGCGCGACCGCGTAGACGCCGTGGTTGGTGCTGGTGCAGATAAGTTGTGCCGGGCCAGACGCGGGACGCAGGACGCACGGCGTGGAGCAGGCGAGTTTGCCCGACGTGCGCGGCAGACGCCAACGTTCCTTGCCGGTCGCCGCGTCGAGCGCGAGCACGTAGCTGTCGCCAGGGCCGTCCTGTTCGAACGGCAGCACGACCAGGCCATCGACGACGATCGGCGACGCGCCGCCGCCGTGCTGGGCGATGAACGAACCGAGTTCGACGGTCCACACGGTCTTGCCCGCATGGTCATAGGCCTCGATGCGGGATTTCTCCGGAGCGAGCCAGGCGACGTACACGCGCTGCTCGTCGAGCGCCGGCGTGGCCGAGGCGAAACTGTTGTCGGCGTGCTGACGGAACACCGGACCCTCGCTGACCTGCGTCCAGCGGGTCTTGCCGGTCGTGGCATCAAGCGCGAGCACGTGGCGACGACCGCTCTCCGGCTCCGCCGCCGTGACCACCGCCAGATCGCCCCAGATCCCCGGCGAGGAATGGCCACGGGCCGGCAGCGTGGCGCGCCACGCCACCTGGTCGGGCGTCCATTGTGCCGGGATCGCGCCGGCATCCGCCACGCCGCCGCCATTCACACCGCGGAACCGCGACCATTCCTCGCTCGCTGCGAGCTGCGTGGCGAAGTGCGTGGCGAAGTGAATAGCCAGCAGCGCGCCGACCAGCAGACACCGCGGAAGACGGACGTGGGAACGGATCATCGGCGGGTCCTCGGCAAGGGATGACGACCATGCGGCTGTCGCGTCGGAGGCAATCCACAGAGTCACCACCCGGTGGATGGCGCACCGCTGGAATGACCCGCAGCGCCAAGCGAGTTGCCGGCGTTCGCGCAGAAAGCGGTGGGATTCGGAAAACGGGGCGGAGCGGGGCGGTGTCAGCGGCGACGCGAGCGCTCAGCCGAGGAACGAGAACGCCGTGACCACGCCTGCGATGGCGAGGATCCAGGCCAGCCACAACCACCACGGGATGGGCTTGGCCGGTGGCGTCAGCGCCTGCGAGATCGAGGCCTGGCGGCTGGCGCTGATCTGCGCCGAGCGTTTGCGCGCCTCACCAAGGATCTGCTCCGACAGTTTGGCGTCCTTGGCCGGGATCTGGCTGGCACCGTCGAGCTGGTCACGACGGCTGTGCAGGGCATCGACGAGGACGCGGGATTCACGCCGTTCGGCGTCATCCTTGGCTTCCCGGTCAACTACCGAATACAGATCTTCGCGCGAACTCATGCGTAGTGGTACGGGGTGGTACAGGCCCCGTTGCCGCTGGCAATGTGGTGCCGCACCCCAGGCAGACGGCGTTGCGCCCGCCCAGGACGGGCGGAAGTGCGTGCGCTGCGGACGTCCGACCACCCTCCTGGTGGGTGATCCAGCACGTGTTCCAGCGTTCGACAGGCCGGCGTTCGACCGGGCAGTGCCGGCGGAGCCGCCACCGTCATGGGCTAGGCGGCGGAGTGGCGCTGGGCATGGGGGTGACCGCGGTCGGTGTCGTCGCACCGGACGCCGGCGCACCATTCACCGGCGTGCTGGTTGCTGGCGGCGCGGCCGGCGTACCGCCCTTCGGCGGCAAGCGCGGGCCGGCCGGCAACGGATCGGCCGGCAACGCCGCGGGAAGCGGAGCCGCCGCCGCTTTGGGTTTGGTGATCACCGTCATCGGCTCGCCGGCGAGCCACGCCTGCGCCACGCGCAGCAGATCCTTGCGCGTGATGGCGGCGAAACGGTCCGGCATGGCGAGATCGACGGCGAGGTCCTGCTGCATCAGCAGCAAGGTCGCGTGGCGTCGCGCGACCCGTCCCAGGTCCTCCTGGTCGAGCGCCCAGCGCACCGTGCAGGTGGCCTTGGCCGCACCGAGTTCGCTGTCCGGCAACGCGCCGCGATCGGCCTCGGGCAACCACAACTGGGCGATGAAGCGCGCGACCTCATCGCGCACGGTCTGTTGCACCTGATCGAGCCGCGCCTCGTCGCACGCACCGGACACCAGCCAGATGCCTCGCTGATCGTACGATTCGCCGCTGGTGCTCAGGCGCGGCAACTGGACATCGCCTTGGGCGGGCAACGCGCGTTGGAAGCGCGCCTCAAGCAACGCGCCCAGCACCTGCATGCAGGCCTCGTCACGTGCGCGTTCGACCAGTGTCGGACCACGCCACACCAGCGCCAATGCCGCGAACGGTGCGTCGTGGGTGGAGACCGTGAGCGACGACTGTCCGCGATCGCCCCAGGGCGTTCCGCGTGGCAACACGGTCGAGCCGGTGGCGAGTTCCTGTCTAGGAGTGATCAGTGTTCGTGCCTGCTCGATCACCGCCGCACGATCGAACCGTCCGTAGACCACCAGCACGGCATTGGCACCAACCGCCAAACGGCGGTAATGCGCCAGCACCACGCTGCGATCCAGGTGCGTGAGCCCGGCCTTGGCGCTGCGCGGATCGGCCGCCGCGTAATGTCCGGCGAGCGTGACCGCGCGCACCTGAGCGAGGAAACGCCGTTCCCAGGCATCGTTGGCGATGTCGCCCGCGGCGCGCTGGCGCACCAGTTCGAGTTCATCCGGCGGCAGGGCGGCACGGCAGAGGACATCATTCAGCAATCCGAGCGCGAGTGGCACGTCGCCGGGAAAACAGGTCACGCCGAGATCGAGACGATGCAGATCGGCCGCGGTGGTGAGCTGCATGCCGCGCGTGGTCAGCAAGGCATCGATATCAGCCGGCGTGCGGGTTTCGGTCGCGCGGCACATCAGCGGCGCGAGCAGGCTGGTGGCGCCATGCTGGAACTCGTCCTCCACCGCCGCCGCGCCACCGAGCACCAGGTGCACGCGGGCGAGCGGCTGTTCGAGCGACAAACGCAGCATCAGCCGCACCCCATGCGGCAAGGTGATGACCTCGGGTGCCACCACCGATACCGGCGTCGGGGTCTTGAGCGGCTCGTTGGCGCGCACGGGTTTGCCATCCGCGGGACGTACCACCACCGTGCACCGACCGCGGTCACCTTCACGGCTGAGCAGGTAACGACGCAGCTCGCGCATGACCTCGATGCCATCGACCTCGGCGACCTGTTCGGCGAAACGCCGGACGTACGCCGGATCGCCGGCAGCCAATTCCCACGCCAACAGTTCCTCGCACAGACCACGCACGGTGCCTTGGCGCTGGGCGAGCTGGCGCTGGGTCGCCGCCCGTGCAGCGGCGATCTGCGCCTCGTCGAGTGGCTGCTGACCGACCGCCTCCAGGGTTTTGTAGAGCACCTGTTCGGCTTCGGCGCGGCGTTCGTTCGTGGTGCTGAAGCTCAGGCGTAGATGCCCAGGCATGGCGATGGAGGCGTGGTTCTCGACCGTCAGCTCCTGGCCCAGGCCTTTGTCCACCAGCGCCGTCGCCAGCGGTCCACGCTCACCGCCGAGCCAAGTGGCGAGCACCGCGAGTCCGGGCTGCGCCGCATGATCGAGGGTTTCCGTACGCCAGCCGATGGTCACGCGTGGCTGTTTGAGCGTGCTGCTGGTGAGCGACTGGTAGCGCGGCACCAGCGGTGGCGGCTCGCTCGGCAACGGCTGCATCGCATAACCACCGAGCGGATACGCGGCGAAAGCCTGCTCGACCTGACGCCGGGCTTCGACCGCGGCGACATTGCCGCACACCACCACCACCGTGTTGGCGCTGCGGTAACGCGTCTCGTGGTAGGCCTGCACCTGGTCGAGCGTGAGGGCGTTGCGCAGCGCAGCGAGACCGGGCACCGGCAGCCGCGCGGGGTGCTGGCGGAACAGCAAGGCCATCAGCGCGGTGGTGTCCTGCGGCAGCTCCAACACGTTCATCGCCGCGCGTTCCCGTTCGAGATCCTCGGGCAGGATCACCGGCGTCGCCAGGCGCCTGGCGATGAGTGACAGCGCGGTGGGCAGGCCGGCGGCGGTGGTGGTGAAGGCGAACTCACTGCGCGCGAGCGCGGTGGTGCCGCCCGCGGTGCCGCCCAAGCGTGCGAGCGCATCGCGCATCTGCGCCGCGTTCAGATCACCAGCACCAGCGGTGGCGACCAGCCGCTGCGTCAGCAGGCTCAGGCCGCTGCCAAGACGTTCACCTTCGTAAACCGGACCGGCGCGCACGGCGATGCGCACCTCGACCACCTGGGTGGTGTGTTGTTCCGCGATGATCACCGTCACGCCCGACGGCAACACCACGCGGTCGATACTTTCCGCCTGCGCCGGCGCGACGACCGCGCCGAGGAACGCGACCAAGACGCAAGCGCGGCGCGCGCGGCGCAGACGAACGTTGATGTCGCTGAACACACCCATGCGGGTGACCCTAGGCCGGTGGGCGGTAAGCCGCAAGGACAGGCGCGCGGACGTGCTGCAACGCAGGTGCTGCACGTCGGTTTCGTCTGTGCTGTTCATTCCTGCGGTTCACCCGATGAAGCCACCTTCGCGAAGTCTGAAAGGCATGACGGTTTGCCACAGAGGCCACAGAGGCCACAGAGGCCACAGAGGGGAAAAACAGAGGGCTTTGCTCTGTACTCTGTGGGCTCTGTCGGCTCTGTGGCTAGGTTTTCTGCCTTTTGGTTCTTCTTCGCTTGGCTTTACGCCATTGGGCGGAGACCCGTTAGTTCAGGCCGATCAAACGCAGGATGTCCAGACCGATGACGTAGACCATCAGCATCAGGACCATCACCAGCCCCAGGTACATCAGCAGATTGCGCGCCCAGGGTGCGAGCTGCCGACCGGTGGCGGTCTCGATGGCGAGGAACATCAACTGGCCGCCATCGGTGATCGGGATGGGCAGCAGATTGACCAGGAACAGGTTGAGACCGATCAGCGCCATCAGTTCCAGGTATTTCACCACACCGAACCGTTCAGCGCTGACCTTGAGCATGTTGAAGATGCCGATCGGACCGGTGAGCGCCTTGTTGGGATCCAGGCCGCCATCCTTGGTCGACTGGAAGAACTTGGGGATGATCTGCAGAGTCTTGAAGATCATCGCATAGGCCGCGTCGTTGGCGATGCTGAAGGCTTCGGTCCAGGATTTCAGCTGATAGGTGGTCATGGCCACCGGTTCGAGCACCAGGACGACACCGGGATCACGCGGGGTGATGGTGACCGATCGGGGATCACTGGCGCCACGTACGACCTCCAAGGCGTAACCGTCGGGCACCGGCACCACTCCGGTGATCCAATCTCCAACCTGCAAACCGCCGGTGAGGGTCGACCAGCCACTGTCAGTGAGCGCGCGCGGCGGCAATGATACAGCGATGCCGTCGCGGGTGACCAGTTGCAACACGCCTCCATCGATCGCAGTGACACGTTTGCCGCGCAAAGCGTCTGCCAGGCTCGGATCACCCTTATTGCCGACGGCGCGTGCCAACAGCCCAGGGCGAATCTGACGCAAGGCCGAGACCGTGTCTTCTTGCGACAAGGGAATGAGCGCACGCTGCCCACCGGACACCACCGCGACTTCCATCGGTTTGAGCAGACGATCGGGGGTGAGGATCGGTTGATCGATGATCGCGTCCCCTGGCTTGATACCGGCCGCAGCCAACGGCGAGGGTTTCCCATCAAAGGCATCAGGCATCAGCGGCAGGAAACCGGTGACCGGTCCCAACTCGGCATTCAGCAGGGCGCGGCCATGCACATCACGGCCTTGAATGGTGACTTCCTGTTCCTCACCTGCGCGCCAGACGCGCATGGTGATCGGGCGGCCGGCATTCAGCGATGGGCGGATGGCAGCAAGGAACCGCTGCAGACCCGCGATCGGTGCACCGTCCACAGCAAGCACCACGTCGCCAGCGAGCAAGCCTGCTGGCATACCGTCCAACTGCGGCGGCGCCTTGTTGATGCGCACTGGCAATCCAAGCACCAAACCCGCGTCTGGTTCAAGACCAGCAAACGGTACGGTCACACGGCGTTCCTGATCGCCACGACGCATGGTCAGTTCGATGGTAGTGCCGACATGGGCGATCAGCAGATCGCGCACCTGCTGGCCATTGGCGTATTCCGGAATCGGCTGACCGGCGATGGCGATGATACGTTCTCCAAACCTGGGAGCTTCGGCGAACGGTTGACCCGTGTAGGTCAACGATTCCAAAATCTCGACGCCTTCCATCTGTCCAAAACCGTAGGTCAGGCGGCCCTGATCGAAGTTCGGTGCCGCTGGTACACCTGGGCCTTCCGCCGGCAGACGCACCTGCTGGATTTGTCCCGCGGCGTCACGCCGCTCGACCATCATCACCAGCGGATCGCGCCCGCTGCTGATGACCGCCATCTGGATGTTGTCGAACTCACGCATCGGCTGGTCGTTGATGGTCAGGATGCGATCGCCCACCCGCAGACCGATCTGTGCCGCCGGGCTGGGCTGCGGATGACCACGTTCGTCTTTGATCTCGCTGGTGACCGCTCCCACGATCGGCGCTATGGTCGGTTTGCCGTACCACGCGATGCCGATGAGGATGATATAGCTGCTGATGAGGTTGAAGAGCACGCCACCGAGCAGGATGAGCGACTGCCACTTCCACGATTTCGCCAGGTAGCTGCGCGGGTCGGTCTTGGCCTCGCCGGTGATCTCGGTCGGGGTGTCCTCTTGGCCGAGCATCTTCACGTAGCCACCGAGCGGCAGCAACGATATGGCGTACTCGGTCTCGCCGATCTGTTTGCGGAAGATCACCGGGCCAAAGCCGATGGAGAAACGGTCGACGCGCACGCCGGCCCACTTGGCGAAAACGAAGTGTCCGAGCTCGTGGATGAAGATGACGAAGCCGAAGCCCAAGGCCGCCAACAGGCAGAACCAGATCGTTCCCAGGATATCCATGCACGCTCCTTGGCGTCGTTCGACAGAAGGGCGCAGAGCGTTGGGCGGTCAGCCCCGCAGTCCAGGGGCATCATGTGGTGATTCGTCCGGGGTCCGGGGTCTCGTGTAACGGCGTGATGTGTGATCAGTGAGATCACGTGCGGTTTATCACGTGCCTCCCGATAACCGAGAAACACGAACCTCTACGAGGCCCCGGACCCCGGACTCCGGACTCCGGACTCAATGCCCCCCCGGGTTGCCACTCCGGCTCACGCCCTAGCATCCGCGCCCCACGACGGAGTTTTTCATGCTCAGCACTGCCGGCATCACGATGAATTTCGGGCAGAAGGTCCTGTTCGAGAACGTTTCGCTCAAATTCACCGCCGGCAACTGCTACGGCCTGATTGGTGCCAACGGCACCGGCAAATCGACCTTCCTCAAGATCCTCACCGGCGAGCTGGAGCAGGTCATCGGCCAGGTGATCCTGGAACCCGGCAAGCGCATGGGCTGGCTCAAGCAGGACATCACCGGCCACGAGGAGACCCGCGTGCTCGACGTGGTGCTCCAGGGCCACCCGGTGATCTGGAAGATCCAAGAAGAGATGGAAGCCCTGACCAACAAGGCGGACTTCACCAACAAGGACGGCGACCGCCTGGGTGAATTGCAGGAGCAGTACCAGAATCTGGACGGTTATTCGCAAGAGACGTTGGCGGCCGAGGTGCTGACCGACCTGGGTGTGTCGCCCGACGTGCACAACCTGAAGATGAAGGACATCGACACCGCCAAGAAAGTGCGCGTGTTGCTGGCGCAGGCGGTGTTCTCCAAGCCCGACGTGCTGCTGCTCGACGAACCGACCAACAACCTCGACATCCCGGCCATGGTGTGGCTGGAAAAATACCTCGCCGACTACGAAGGCGTGATCATCGTGGTCAGCCACGATCGTCACTTCCTCAACCGCGTGTGCACGCACACCTGCGACGTCGACTACAAGACTATCCGCATCTTCGGCGGCAGCTACGACCTCTATCAGGCGCAGGAACAACTCGCGCGCGCCCAGCGCAGCAAAGAAGTCGGCCGCGTCGAACGTCAGGTGGCCAAGCTCAAGTTGTTTGTCGAGCGTTTCAAATCCAACGCCGCCCGCAGCAAGCAGGCGACCAGCCGTGAAAAGCAGATCGCCGCGCTGTCGGGTCAGAAAGTGCTGCCGTCGTCACGCGTGTCGCCGCGGCTTTTCTTCAAGCAGGCCAAGCCCAGCGGTCAGAACGTCATTGAGACCGAGAACCTCTCGTTCGGTTATCCGGGTGCAGCTGAGTTGTTCACCAAGTTCAGCACCCGTATCGACCGCGGCGATCGTCTCGCCATCGTCGGTCGCAACGGTATCGGCAAGACCACGCTGGTGCGTCTGCTGCTCGGCGAACTGCAACCAACGGGCGGCAAGCTCACCTGGGGTGGCACCACCACGCGTGCGTACTTCCCGCAGGAAGGTGGCGGCCTCTTCCCGGACAAAGAAGCCAGCATCATGGACTGGATCAAGAACCACACCGACAACCAGGACATCAACAACATGCGCTCGATGCTCGGCCGCATGTTGTTCAGCGGCGACGATGTGAAGAAACACGTCGGCGTGTTGTCCGGTGGTGAGAAGGTGCGCTGCCTGCTGTCGATGGTGATGTTGCAGGAAGCCAACGTCCTGGTGCTTGACGAACCGACCAGCCACCTGGATATGGAATCGATCGAAGCCTTGCAGGAAGCGCTCGAAGAATACCAGGGCACGCTGGTGGTCGTCAGCCACGACCGTGAATTCATCGACAGCGTCGCCACCCGCGTGATCGTGCTGGAAGACGGCGACAAGGGCAAACCCAAGCTCACCGACTGGAAGGGCAACTACCGCGAGTACCGCGTGGCGCGGGAGATGGAGTAGTCCTGGGGCCGGTGGGCCGTGCGCAAAAATTTCCGCGCGAAGTGGGAAGCGCTGGTCAGAGCGCTGGAACTGCCGAGACGCTGATGCATCCCGGCATTCCCCTGACGCGTCACTCGAGTTTTTCGGCGAGGATCTTCTTGCGGTTCTCGTCGCGGTAGTCCTTCAGCTTCTGCGACAGGGCCTTGTCGCTGGTCGCCAGGATCTGCACCGCCAGCAGCGCGGCGTTGATCGCGCCGGGTTTGCCGATCGCGAGCGTGCCGACGGGCATGCCGGGCGGCATCTGCACAGTCGACAGCAGCGCGTCGAGGCCCTTGAGCGCCCAGCCTTCCATCGGCACGCCGAGCACCGGCAGGGTGGTGTGCGCGGCACAGGCACCGGCGAGATGCGCGGCGCCACCGGCAGCGGCGATGATGACCTTGGTACCACGACCTTCGGCAGCGCTGATGTAGGCCTCGGCCTCCTTCGGCGTGCGGTGGGCGCTGAGCACCTTCGACTCGCAGCTGACGCCGAACTTGGCGAGGATCTCGGGGGCGCTCTTCATGACCTCCCAATCAGACTTGCTGCCCATCAGGATCGAGACGAGGGGACCGGTGCTCATGGCGGGGACTCCGTAACAAAGGGGAAAGGGTGTAGGTGCTGGGTAACAGCGGCGCGGACGTTGGCGGGCTTGGCGGGGCGCGCAACCGTCTGGCGGGGTCCTGGCACAGGCCCGGCGTGTGGCGCAGCCCAGGAGCGGGATGGCCCGGCGAACCAGCGGCGGTCGATGCCGTTGGCCATACTCCGTCAGCCCCCTCCGTCCTGGGAGTCCGCCATGCGCCTGATCCTCGTTGTCGCCCTGGTGATCTGTACTTTTTACCAGCCGTTGCCGGCGTGCCTCAACGACTCGGCGACGCTGACCGATGAGCAGCAGTTCGCCAGCGGCTACGCCAGCGCCCGCGCACGTCGGGCGGCGATGAACGAGTTCCATCCGGGGATGCTGCTGCTGATCATCCCCAGCCTGGCGCTGCTCGGCGTCGCGTATCTGTGGTTGCGACAGGAACGGGCGCTGACGGACAAACGCCAGCAACGGTCGCTACGTTCGCCGGAGACATGACCGATGGTCGGTGTCGTGATGCGCGTAATTCTACTGATCGTCCTGAGTGTGATCATCACGGGCGCGGTGATCCTCGTGGTGGAGCATCTGCGTCGACAAGGCCCACCCAAGCCAGGGCAGTACGAGCTGCTGCCCGCGCCGTGGTTGGTGCCCAAACAGGCTGGTGGGACGGCGCTGCGGCTGGCGATGGTCCACGATGTCTTGCATGAGCGTTTCCATCTCCATGGCGAGGAGTGGTTCAACCATCGGCACCAGCAGGCTGAGCGCGAACTGGCGGCCTATGACGATGGCCAGAAACAGAAAGATGATCGCTACTTCGCCCTGCTTGATGATCTCGCGGTGGATTTCGATCGTCTGGGCAGGCCGGCAGAGGGCATCCCGATCCTGCGGCGCAAACTCAATCTCCAACAGCCCGTCGGAGCCGATGGCAAACGGCCGGCGGCGGAAGCGCGGTGCTACACCACCTACGCCAACCTGGGAACGTTGCTCGCACACCAGCACTTGAAAGGTGCCTTGGCCAAGGACCCCGCTGCGCTCGCTGGATTGCGCGAAGGTCTGGCGTTCATCGAACAAGCCGTGGCGGTGAATCCAGATGCGCACTTCGGGCGCGAGCGTTGGCAGGTGGTGACGCTGCGATACCTGCTGCGTGCGAGCGAGAATCCAAAGCTGCTGACGTCCTCTGACCTCATGGGGGTCGAGTGGGGGAGCGACAACCATGTGCCTTTTGGACAAGCTTATCCCACGGCCATGTTGCAACAATTCCGGGATGATGACGTATTCCGCCAGCGGCTGGTGAACGGGCCGCGCGATCACCTGGATCTGGAGTTGGTCAAACGCCTTCGCCGATCGATTCCGCTCGTCGAGTCATCGAATCAGGAGTGGATAGAACATTGTGGACAAGACCTGTCCCTGCCCGTTCCCTTCGACGAGCCCGCCTTGGCCTTCATCGGCATCTGGACGCTTGGGAGCGGAGCGAATCCGCACTTCGCCTTGGCGCTGGCGCACCTCATGGATGGTCTCGGCCAGCGGGGCATCGCCTGGAACGCCTATGAGCGCGCCAGCGAGCTGGCCGGAAAGTTCTGGTCCGATCCGGCGATCCAGCAGGAGTTGATCACCTATTGCCGCGCTCAGCAGGCGACCTTGGAAATGACTCTCGGTCAATCCGCGGACACCCTGCGCAAACAACACCAGAGCGAATTGGCCGACGGACGCGCAGAGCAGGCCGCCTACCAAGCCTACGAGGCGGAGCAGATCGGCGCAGGAAAGGATCCTACGAGCGCCGGGTTCTACGATGATTTCTTCCGTGGTCGCCAGCCCATCGCTAGCGATCCCGGCGAGGCGGACACCGTGGTCTATAAGCTGCCCGTCAATCGCTGGATGGTAGTGGTGTGGATGCAGGCGTTCATCTGCACCCTCATGACGCTCGCTCTGATCTCTGCGGTCATGCGTCGCCGGCGGGAACTGACGGCGTGACGCGCGGCTTCTTGCGCAGCTCGACGTTACCGAGCTGACCGCACGCGGCCATGATCGAGCGGCCTTTGGTGATACGGCGGCGAACTGGCAGGCCGTCTTCGCGCAGCCAGCCGATGAAGCGCACGATCTCGTCCTCGTCCGGCGCACGCGTCAGCGGAGCGTTGCCGGGATTGTAGGGGATGAGGTTGATCAGCACGCGACCGAGCGGTTTGCAGAACGCGGCGACATCGGTGGCATCCTGACGCGCATCGTTCATGCCGGGCATCAGGCAGTAGTTCACGCCGAGGGTGAAGTTTTTGCGCTGCGGATACGCAGCGAGGATGCGCTGAAGTTCTGCGAGTGGCGTCTTGCGGTTGACCGGCATCACGCGTGAACGCGCTTCGTCGTTCGCCGCGTTGAGGCTGATGGACAGATTTAGGCGTTTCCAGTTCAGCGCGGCGAGCTTGGCCAAACCCTCGGCGTGGCCGGCGGTGCAGATGGTGATGCGTTCCTGGCTGTAGTGCAGGCCGCGTTTATCGGTCAGCACTTTGAGTGCTTGGATGACGTGGTCGGCGTTGTCGAGCGCCTCGCCCATGCCCATGAACACCAGGTTGCGCACCGGCCAGCCGAGCTTGGCGCGCACCGTCACCACTTCGGATACGATCTCTGCCGCCGTCAGGTGACGGATGAGGCCCATGCGGCCGGTCTCACAAAAAGTGCATCCCATCTTGCAGCCGACCTGGCTCGACAAGCACAGGGTGTAGTCGGTGTCTTCCTGGTCCGATGTCCGATGTCCGATGTCCGATGTCTCGTCGACCGGAGGCGACATCGGACCTCGGACATCGGACATCGGACGCGTCCGTCGCATCGGAATGCGCACGCACTCCACCTCGTAACCGTCGTGCGTCTTCAGGATAGCTTTGGCGGTGGTGCCGAACTCGCCGGGTTCCTCGACGACACGCACAACCTCCAGCAGGCCGACGGTGAAATGCTGACGGAACGCAGCGACGGTGTCGACGGAGACCGGATGGTCCTCAACTGCCAGTCGACCAGCATACATCACTTGCGGATACAGCAGTCGTGCGATGCCGTGACCTTTGGGCAGCGCGAAACGCGCGGCCGCGGCGAAGGCGTCACTGGTCAGCCCCAGGATATCTAACGGCAATGACATCTCACTGCCAGGAAGCGTCACGACTTAAACGTTCCTTCATCCGCCGTCGCGCAATCACCGCAGAGACGTCAGCTCCCGGCTGACCAATACGGAGGATGATCTTGTTCCACGCAATAGTCGCTGCTGGCCCACGAGGCAAAAGACTTCCGGACTTCCGGACCCCGGACTTCCGGACAGGTGATCTCATGTCTCGTCGAGCCCGCGCGCCATCAGGATCTTGCCCGAGCGCACCAGTTCGATGATGCCGAAGGGCTTGAGCAGACCGATGAAGACGTCGAGCTTCTCGGTTTCACCCGAGCAGCGCAAGATCACCGACGCGGCGCCGAAATCGACGACCTTGGCTTTGAAGTTCTCGGCGATCTGCAGGACTTCGGTGCGCTCTTTGAGGCCGACCTTGATCTTCAGTAAGGCGACTTCGCATTCGATCACGGCTTGGCCCGTGTGGTCGATGGCGTGCACCACGTCGATCAGCTTTTCCAGCTGCTTGATAATCTGCTCCAGCGCATCGGGATCACCCGAGCAGGTGATGGTCATGCGCGAGTATTCCCCAGGCGCAGTGCCATCGCCGGCATTCCACAACGCCGGTGAGACCACCAACGACTCGAGGTTGTAACCACGCCGGGCGAAGACCATCGCCACCCGGCACAACACGCCAGGTTTGTTGCGCACCAGCAAGGAAATGGTGTGCAGTGGTTGAACGATAATGTCGGTGACGATGTCACGACGCGGGGCTTTGCCCGGGTCTAATTCGAATTTTGAGCCGCGTTGTTCATTCGTCATAGGAGCAGCTGGCATGGGAACCTCGTTCAAGGGGTCCGGAGTCCGGGGTCCGGAGTCCGGGGTCGTGTGGTACGTGAATCGTAGAAAAGCGAATGGATCACCGTGGAATAGACACCGGACTCCGGACTCCGGACTCCGGACCAATCAGATCAAGTCGATCCCGTCGGCTTCTCCATCTTCGCCTTCGGCTTCTCAATGATCATCCCCGACAGCGGAGCGCCGGCGGGAATCATCGGGAAGACGTTGTCTTCCTTGACCACTTCGGCTTCGATCATGCAGGGACCTTCGTTGTAGGCCATCGCCCACTTGATCGCCTTGTCGACGTCGCCAGCGCGGGTCACGCGTTTGCCTGGGACGCCGTAGGCCGCCGCCAGTTTGATGAAGTCCGGATTGCCTTCGAGGTCGGCGCCGGAGAGACGATTGTCGAAGAACAGTTCCTGCCACTGGCGGATCATGCCCAGGTAGCTGTTGTTGATGATGAGGATCTTCACCGGGACCTTCTGCAACGCGGCGGTGGCGAGTTCGCACAGCGTCATCTGGAAGCCGCCGTCGCCGACCACGCACCAACTCGGAATGCCGGTGGCCATTGCCGCTCCGATAGCAGCGGGGAAACCGAAGCCCATGGTGCCGGCGCCGCCGCTGGACAACCAGTGACGGTTCTTGGTGGTACGGCAGAACTGCGCCGCCCACATCTGGTGCTGACCAACGTCGGTGGTGATGATGCAATCGCGACCGCCGAGCTTATCGAGACGGTCGAGCACGTACTGCGCACGCAGGCCGCCTTTTTTGGCGTACTTCAGCGGGTACTGCTTGCGCCAACCGGCGATGTCCTTGAGCCAGTCGGTGGTGTCGAGCTTGCTGACCAAGGGCAGAATATCTTCGATCGCCAGTTTCGCGTCAGCGGCGAGGCTGACGTCGGGACGGACGATCTTGTTGAACTCGGCGACGTCGATGTCGATGTGGATCTTGACCGCGTCCTTGCAGAACTCGGAGAGTTTGCCGGTAATGCGGTCATCCCAACGCGCACCGATGGCCATGATCAGATCGCAGTGCTGGACCGTGCGATTGGCGTACGCCGTGCCGTGCATGCCGAGCATGCCCTGATTCAGCGGATGATCTTCCGGGCACGCGCCTTTGCCGAGCAGCGTGTTGACGATCGGCGCGTTCAGTTTCTCCGCGAGCTGCATGATGGCTTTGCCAGCACCGGAGATCACCGAACCGTGGCCGACGTAGAGCACCGGCTTTTTGCTCTTCATGAGCAAGGCCGCGGCCTTCTTCACCAGCGCGGCGTCGGCACGGCCTGGGATTTCGTAACCGGGCAGGCTGACGGTGTCGACGAATGGCGCGGTGCACGGACCCTGGGTGATGTCTTTCGGCAGATCGATCAGCACCGGACCTGGGCGGCCAGTGGTGGCGATGTAGAACGCTTCCTTCATCACGCGTGGGATGTCAGCGGCGTTCTTGACCAGGTAGCTGTGTTTGACCACGGGATAGGTGATGCCGGTGACGTCGGCTTCCTGGAAGGCGTCCTTGCCGAGCATCGAGGTGATGGTCTGGCCGGTGAGCACGATCATCGGCACCGAGTCCATCAGCGCGGTCAACAAACCGGTGACGCAGTTGGTGGCGCCTGGGCCGGAGGTGACGAGCACGACGCCGGGCTTGCCGGTGGCGCGGGCGTAGCCGTCCGCCATGTGGGTCGCGCCCTGCTCGTGACGGACGAGCACGAACTTGATCTTGGAGTCCACCAACGCATCGAAGATCGGCATCGCGGCGCCGCCGGAGTAACCGTAGATCACTTCGACACCTTCGCGCTCCAGGCACTGGATGACTTTGTCGCCGCCGGAGGTGGTTTTCTGAAGCATGGCTCGTCCTTGGATCGAAGTGGCCGCTGAAATCGCACAATCGGGGGCGAGTCGCCCGGCGTTCGCGCGGTGAGGTGCGCAACATGATGAATTGGAGGGCAAAGTCCAGCCTGAGCTTTAGTCCGTCTGGTCATCTGCCTCTGAATAATTACAAACTATCCATGTAGTCTTTCGGTGTGTTCATGATCTTGTCTCTTTGGTCATCAAATAGACCTAGAAAGACTCGACTGATCTCCCAAACGGCGCGCGAAGGGCAGCAACCGTCGTCGCACGGCCTCCCGAGCCGCCCGCCCGAACCCCCCTCATATTGCGGCCAACCCCTATTCCGCCATGGTGCCGCCCTCCTACGCGGCTCCCGGCTCCGGACCTCCGGACCCCGGACCCCGGACGCTTCCGAGAGGTTCCCCATGGCCAAAGTCGTCATCAATCCCCGTATCCGTGGTTTCATCTGCCTGACTTCGCACCCGACCGGCTGCGCCGCCAACGTGCGCCGTCAGATCGACCTCGCGACCAAGGGCGGCCCAGGCAAAGGCATCGGCAACGCCTTGGTGATCGGGTCGAGCCAGGGGTACGGCCTCGCGTCGCTCATCACGCTCGCTTGGGGCCACGGAGCCAAGGTGCTCGGCGCCTGCTTCGAGCGTCCGGGCACGGGAGAGAAAGCCGGCTCCAGCGGCTTCTACAATCTCGCCGAGGTCCACCGCTTGGCCAAGGAACAGGGCAAGACCATCGAGACCATCAATGGCGACGCGTTCGCGCAGGCCGGCAAAGACGCGGTCATCGCCGCGCTCAAAGCGCGCTTCGGCAAACTCGACTGCATCGTCTACAGCGTCGCGACGCCGAAGCGCACCGATCCGACGACTGGCACCACCTACAGCAGCGTGCTCAAGCCGATCGGGCCGGCGTATGAATCGAAGACCATCGACCTTGATGCCGATGTGCTCAAGCCGGTCAACATCGCGCCGGCGATCGACGCCGAGATCGACGCGACGGTGAAAGTCATGGGCGGTGAAGATTGGCAAATGTGGATCGAAGCGCTGGCCGCAGCGGATCTGCTCGCGCCCGGCTGCCGCACCGTCGCCTACAGCTACATCGGACCCGCGCTGACCACGCCGATCTACACCAACGGCACCATCGGCCGCGCCAAGGCGCACGTCGAAACCACGGCGAAAGCGCTGAATGCCGGCGTGCTGAAGAAACTCGGCGGCGCCGCGTACGTCAGCGTCAACAAGGCGCTGGTGACGCAGGCCTCAAGCGCGATTCCCGTGGTACCGCTCTACATTTCACTGCTCTACAAGGTGATGAAGGACAAGCAGTGCCACGAGGGCACCATCGAACAGATGGTACGTCTGTGGGCCGATCATCTCGCTCCGGGCAAGACTCCGAAGCTCGACGACGCTGGCCGCATCCGCGTCGACGATTGGGAAATGCGCGCCGACGTGCAGGCGGCGACCGCCGCGCTGTGGGAACAGGTCACCAGCGAAAACCTCATGGCGATCAGCGACTACGCGAGTTTCAAACGCGAGTTCCGCCAGTTGTTCGGTTTCGAAGTGGACGGCGTCAACTACGCCGAGCCGGTCGAGACCGAAGCGACCTTGGGCTGAAGAGGACTTTGCCAGAGAGCACCGGATCCATCCGGCCGCTCCGTGGCGCGTTCTCACCCTCAGCTGCTGCTCTTAGCGGCAACTCACGGCGGATCGGCCGCCAGGTAGCGTTTGCTGTCTGACGACAAACCACTCGGCCCCTGCGGATCGGCAAGGCTGGGCGTCGCCAGACGTTGTTGTCCCTGGGTTGATGCCTGACGGGCGCAACCACTCAGTGATGCGGCAACCAGCAGGACCACGGCAAACCAGGGCAGGCGCTTCATGGGCGGCAGCCTAGATCGCCGACCCGCGACACAGCCGGCAATCGCTGATCAGCCGGACACGTCTTTGATGCACCGGCTCATCCGACCGTCAGCGATTCCGCACTGCTGACCGTCCGGGTCGCACCACCGGTCAGGCGCACCAACAGGCGGCCTGCATCGTCGATGCCGTCAGCCACACCATCCACGCGTTCGCCGGCACTCTCGACCCGTACCCGTTGTCCGCTCAACCAATCGCGTTGGCGCAACTGCGGCAGCAGGTGTTTCCACCCGCCTGCCGCCAGCAGTCCGGTGGATTCCAACAGGTAACGCCGCAGCGAGGTCAGCATGGCGATGGGCGCGGGTGCCGGATCACAGATCTCCACCACGCTCGCTGGCACCTGTGCACGATCGGTGGCGAACAGCAAGGCTTCCGGCGACTGCTCCCAGCGCGGATCGAGATTGAGACCAATGCCGATCACCACGCGATCCGCCGCACCGCCCGCCGGACGTTCGCAGAGCACCCCGGCGAGTTTACGCCCGCTCAGATAACAGTCGTTCGGCCACTTCACCTGCACCGTTGCGGTCGGTGCATGGTCCTCGACCGCATGAGCGATAACCAGACCCGCGCACAACGAGAGGTACGTCACCGGCACCTGCGCCGGCACTGGCACCACGAAGCTAGCCGTCAGCACGCCGGCGGGGGCCAACCAACGACGTGTTCCACGTCCACGCCCCGCCGTCTGGTGCTCAGTCCACACACACGCGCCATCGGCCAGTTCACGCAGATGATCGAGCGCCCAGGAGTTGGTCGATGAACACGTCGCAAGTTCGATAAGCCACCCAGGACGGGCGGATGAGGCCGCAGGCATGGATGGCATGCTGGTTCAGCCGACCGCGGAACAACCACCCAGGACTGTTGCCAACCACGACCAACGAAAACCCCCGACCAGCAACTGGACGGGGGTCATGGGAATCAGAGCACACACGCGCGATCTGGTCACGGAGACCACCTCGCGGATGAGGCCACGAACGCGCAGCCGCTCAGCGGCGACGCAGCGCGGCCTTGGCTTCCATTTTTTCCTGCAGCAAACGCTTCTCGAGCTTGCGCGACTCGCGGCGACGAACTTCGCTCGGCTTATCGTAGTACAGGTTCTTCTTGATGTCTTTGGTCAAACCTTCCTTCTCACAGCGCTTCTTAAAGCGGCGGAGGGTCTTTTCGAGGGGTTCACCAGAGCGGGCTTCTACGCGGATCATACGAACCTTAACTCCTTAGCAGGGGCGGGCACGCTACGGGGCAAAAGGGGAAAGCAAGCCCAGGCTGGATCGGCCCAGATCAGTCCCAAGTTCCGCTCAAGATCGCCGATCTGCCGTCAGGCGACCGCTTCGACAGCCTGTTTCCCTACAAACAACGGACAACGATTACGGATCCAGCACAGCCCACGCTTGGTCGCCTCAGCAGTGCGCATCGCAGCATGACCAAGGGCGCTGGTGAAGGCGAACATCCGCCAGCCCAGCATCGTCGCCAACCACGCGTCGACCGAGAGATCAAGTCGGGCAAGGATGGGCGCCAGTTCCGGCGGAATCCCGCCGCGTTTCCCGGCTTTAAGCAAACGACCGGTGGCATCCAGCAGCGTCAGGTACTCGTCGACGGTGAAGCGTTTGTTCCCCAGCGTTTCACCGACCTCGCAGCGTGCGAGCGGCGTCAGCCACAGGCCGTCCTCCGCGTGTTTGGCGTTCGCGGTCAGCCCCACTTTGGTCAGCAACGCCTTCGCCTTGGCCGGTTCACGTGCACGGATCTTCTGCGCCGCGCAACAACGATTGCGCGCACGGATGCGGCGGAAGCCACTGGTGTGGTGCGAGGTTTCCGGTCGATCCGCCAGTTTGGCTCGGATCGGATTGAGGTCGATGTAGGCCATACACGCGATGAGCGCGGCCTGGTCGAGCAATGGCACGGAGTGAAAACGGCCCTCCCAGAACGCGCCGGTGCAGTTGTCCTCGCGGTTCGCGCGGCGCGAGATCGGTTCCTTGAACGCCTTCATGAACCAGCCGAGGTCGGCCAGCCGCGTGCGCCATTTCCCGACCACGACGGGATCTTTGGCGATGGCCGCGATCTCCGCCTCGCTTGGCAGCACCGGTGTCCCGTCGCTCAGGTACTTCCTGGGATAGACCGACAGCCAACGACGCGCGACTTCCACATCCGTCCAGTCCATCGCCACCGCGAGGTCCAGACGCACGATCACATGCACGTGGTTGCTCATCACCGCATAACCCGCAACCTCCGCCGCAAAACACCTGGCGAGGTACTGCAACCGCTCTTCGATCCAGACTTTACGATGTTCGTACCGGTCACCAGCGAGGAACGCGCGCCGCACGCAGCGGGAGGTGCAATGCACCCAGGTTGGGCGCGTGCGGTCGAGCAGCAGGCGGCGGGCGGTCGTCATGGGTGGGCTTGTAGGCGGACTACTGAGAGTAACTGCTCAGAAACCAGTGGTGCCTTTAGCGTCTCAGCATCGCGCCGGGGCCAGTTTCTCGCATGCTTTCGCGACGAGGTCAGCAAGTGGCGGTATCAGGTTTGTTTTCTTGATCCGGTCGCCGA
>JACDEI010000009.1 GCA_013816485.1 Planctomycetota bacterium | reverse complement strand
GCATCAGCAAAGACCCCAGCGGCATCTTCATTCCTAAAAGGCCAAGCCAATCACAACGCAAAGCAGCGAGAAAACAGGGGGATCGGCTGAAAAAACACTAAGTTTACAGGCATTGCCCGGAGGGACGGCTGAAATCACCAGCGGTTCAGCCGTCCCTCCGGGACTAGCTTGTCGATCCGCTTGGTCCCCGGCACTGAAGTGCCGGGCTATTACCACTGCGTCCCTGCGGGACGCGTCTTAGGTTTCCAGCATTGGCGTCTCGCCCGTGATCGCACGCCTTCCAGCTAACGGAACACGGGCGAGACGCCCGTGCCACGTGACCTCGTCCTCCGCGGTTGCTCCCGGCCCTGTCGAGCGCAAGGTCGTGACGTGCTGTCCGACACCACCTTCGCCGTCCGTCCCAGCCGTATCCACGGCCGCGGCCTGTTCGCCACGGCACGCATTCCACGGCGGATGAAACTCGGTGAACTCAGCGGTGTGTTGCGGCCGATCCGCGCCGCCAACCGCGATCATCAGCAACGACGTGTGATCAAGCTGGTCGAGGTCGACGACCGTTGGGCGCTCGACTGTACCGACGGCAACCATTTCTCGCTGCTCAACCACAGTTGCCAAGCGAACTGTTATCTACGCATCATCCGTCGTCACGTCGAGGTCTACAGCCGCGGGCCGATCCGTGCCGGCGCCGAACTGACGGTCGATTACGGCGAGACCATGCATCCGGACGGCATGGGCTGCCAATGCGGCGTCGCGGGCTGCCGGTCGCTGATCTGATGGCTCTCGCAACTGATGATTAGCGACCACATCATCGATGATCCGATCTACCGACCGGGGACGCGGTTCTCCGAGGTCGGCGCGGATCGTATCGGCAAGGCGGTGGCGCTGATGCGGGAACGCCAGCCGCAGAGCATCCTCGATCTCGGCTTCTTCCCAGGCTACGTCGGTCAGGCGCTGCGTGATGCGGGTTTCAGCGGACGCCTTGATGGCCTCGGTCTGCTCAATGATCGCCGGGTGGAGGAATTCACGCCGCCGTACGATCACCTCCACGTGCAGGAGCTCGATCCCTTTTACGGCACGCTCGGTCCGCTCGATCTGGGACGACGGTACGACCTGATTCTTGGCCTGGAGATCGTCGAACACCTGATTGATCCGCTGCCGTTCTTCCGCCTGATCGCCGGCAACCTGTCAGTGGATGGCGTCGCGCTGGTGACCACGCCCAACGTCAGCAGCTTCGGCGCGGCCTGCCGCTTACTGCTGGGGCGCACCAATCACGAATCGTTCGAGCGCAGCGTGTTCACCTGGAAGAGCGACTGGCGGGCGCACATTCGATTGTACGACCGAGGAGAACTCAAACGCTTCGGCGAGATGCATGGGCTCACGACGGTGGAACATGCCTACTGCTCGTCGACTGCGCTCGGCCATGAATGTCGCAAGCGGCTAGGCTGGTTCCTACGCCGCGTCACCTCGGCCCTGGTGCCACGGTGGCGTGAAGACCAGTGGATCGTGTACCAGCGCGCACGCATCTGAACGTGACCACGGCACTCGGCACAAGGCCGGGCATTGGTTGCCTTTCCCTCGCGGTGTCATTACACGTACAGCGTTGTTTGCGCTTGTTTCACTGCTCCCAACGGAGGACCAAGGCCATGGCTAATTGGATGGAGAAGCACTTCGGCGGTGTCGCAGATCCCCCCAAGAAACTGCGGGACGAACCACCCAAAGATCGCGGTACTCGCTTCTGGCTCTTTTTGCTTCTTCTCCTGATTACTCCAATCGCATTCGTCGGAGTCGCTTGGTGGCTCGGTTACTTGGATCCCATCGTGAAGGAAGTCGTACGCATAGTCCAACCTGCCCCTCACCCGACTGAGCGACCAGGACCAATTCCAAACCCGACGATGACCTACACCGCCAAGCAGGCCAACCCGGTACGTTCCATCACCCAAGCACGTGCCAACGAATTGAGGAATCTGATTACCTCACGCAAGTCTGGATTGGATTTGATGGGTCGGGATCGCGCAAAGGCCACCAACAAATACAGAGACGCAGATGCGGCGCTTTCCGCAGCCAAGAGTAGGCTCGTCTATTTGGAGCGGCACAGACCCAGCGCGAACGACGCTCGGGCGACGTACGAATGGAACATAGCCCACAGCGATGCCGTCGCCGCTGGCAAGAACGCGACCTCTACACGCACCGCACAACAGAAGGTGCTCACCAGTTTTGATGGACGGATCACCAAGGCGGAACAGGAACTGGAAGCGGCAGAAGCCGAACTGGACGAAGCTGTCATCGTCCCCTGAAGAAAAATCGGCCAGACAGCAAGTGTGGGCAGGAAGATCCGTCCGAAAACAGTCGAACCACCGCGATTGGGCACGGTGGTTCGACAATTACCTGATTAGTGGGTTCCCTGACGGGGCTCGAACCCGCTACCTCCAGAGCCACAGTCTAGCGCTCTAACCAAATGAGCTACAGGGAACACATTGGGGAGGCGGAAAGCTAGGATGCGCCCCCCCGCTGTCAACGCGTGGGGCGGGACTGCTGAACCTGCGGATTTCTGGACTTGGGGCCGGTCCTGGGCACGCTGCGCTCCACCTGTGATGAACCTCCCCGCACATGTCGTCATCGCCCGTTTACCCTGGTGCCGTAGTGTCCTGCCGGTCTTGGGACTCGGGTTGCTGCTGCTGCCCGGTTGTTTCACCCCGCGCACGACTGAACGCATGCGCATGGACACCCTGCGTGCGGTCCAGGCCGGGAATTTCCCTACCGCGGTCGGCACCACCAACGAACTCTACGAGAGCCATTTCGACGGCGAACCGGAGGAGGCCGGTGGTAAACCGGCGAAAGGCCAGGAGGTCCTGGCGAAACAGGCGCTGCTCTGGCACATGGAACGCGGTCTGATCGACCACCTGTTCGGCGATGTGCTGACCAGCAACCGGCACCTCGACATGGCAGGTGAACTGGTCGACATCCGCCGCAGCAAAGGTGTGGTCACAGAGGTCGCGACCTATGTCGCCAACGACACCCTGCGCGACTACGCCGGCAACGCCTTCGAACATACGCAGGTCGACTACTACCGCGCGCTCAACCGTCTGCTCCAGGCGCAACGGAGCGAGGGCCTGTACGTGCCAAGCCAGCTCGCCTTCACGCCGCAGGTCGCGGGCGCGACCAAGCCGCCGGTCCCCTTCACCTTGAACGCCACTGACGACGTGAAGACGGCGGACAATTACGATCGCGCGATCAACTTCGCACGACGCATGACCATCAATCAATTGCAGGAGACCGCCGATGCGGCCGGTGGGAACCGTTACGACGATGATCCCTTCGCGCGTTTCCTCTCCGCGGCGTTGACCTATACGCCGAAACCTGGCGACCGTTCCGAGGTCAACAGTCAGTTCGCCGACGTGATGCTCAAACGCGCGATGCAGGGCTACGCCAAACAGGCGGAGGTCTTCGGCACCGGCAAACAGCCGTTCCTTTACGAGGTCACGCGCCGCCCAGCACTGGTCGAGACCTTTTTCATTCGCCACTCGCGCGCCTATGACCGCGCGAGCTTCGATGAACGCCTCGCGCAGTATGGCTTGAAAGCCGACGATCCGCGCCTGGACACCGCCGCATTGCCCAAGGGTCACGGCATGGTGTTGGTGCTCAATCACGTGGGCTTCATCACCCATCCTGAAGTGCTCGACATCCGCGCGGTGGCGGCGCAGTTCCGTGGCACCATCCAGCCGACGCCGGCAGAGGTCGCGCGCGGCCACAGCGCCCATCGTTTCGCCCTGGGCGGCGTGGTGTTCTGGGCCAAAGGTCCAGGTGCCGACGTGGTGAACTTCTGGGCGCCGATTCCGGTGCCCGGCGATCTGATCGGCAAGGCCGTTGCGCCGGGTGGCGCCGCCTTCATGGGCTTCGCCCTGCCGGTGCATGCCAAGGACAAGCCCATCCCGCAGCCGGCCACCGTGCGCGCCAAACCGGCGATGGGCGGCGCGGAGATCGTCGCCGGCATGGAGGTGCTGAGCGACCTCGACGCCTTCGCCCGCGCGACACTCAAGGACGAACAGCCGGGCGTGCTGGCCAAGACCATGATCCGCGCGGTGGCCAAGCAGGTCGCCGCGGCGCAGACCTCGCGTGAGGTCGAACAGGCGGCCAAGCGCAACAACAAGGACGACAACGGCACGGCCGAGGCGCTCGGACTGCTGACCAACCTCTTCGCCAGCACCGCCGCTACCCTCAGTGAGATCGCCGACACCCGTGCCTGGACCACCCTGCCGGACCACATCGAAGGCAGCCTGCTCGATCTGCCGCCAGGCAACTACACCCTGGTGCTGGACACCGCGTACGGCCCGGTCGAATGCGGCGGCGTCACCGTCCAGGCCGACCGCTTGGTGGTGGTGCCGATCCGCACCTTTACCGAACCGCTGCCGCCGCGGGACTGAACGCCGGCAGCCGACCTTCCCCATTCATCATCCACACCTCTACCGAAGGATTCCCCGCATGCGTCCGTTCATCGCCACCGCCCTCGTCCTGCTGCTGCCCACCTCGCTCGCCCTCACCACCGGCTGCGGCGGCAAGACCGTCAACCGCACGGATGAGAACGCCGTCATCGACCTGTCCGGCAACTGGAACGCCACCGACAGCCGCATGGTCGCCGATGCGCTGATCGCCGACTGCCTGGAGTTCCCGTGGGCTGACCAGTTCAAGGTGAAGAACAACCGCATCCCGGTGGTGAAGACCGGCCGCATCAAGGTCGTCACCAACGGCGACGTAGTGAACACCGAGATCTTCACCAACGATCTGCAACGCGCCTTGCTGCGCAGCGGCAAAGCCCAGCCGGTGGCATCCAACAGCGAAACCGATCAGGCACGTGAGGAGCGCAAAGACCAGGACGTCAATGCCAGCGAAACCACGCGCAAGGAAAGCTTCCAGGAAACCGGTTCCGACTTCCTGATCATCGGCACCATCAACGTGCAGGACGATCAAGAGGGCGGGACGAAGCAGAAGTTCTACTCCGTCGACCTCAAGATGACCGATGTGAAGACCCAGCAGCAAGTGTGGATCGGTAACAAGAAGATCAGCAAGCTGATCAAACGCTGAGCCACGCGCTTTCCGCCCGTTCGCAGCACGCAGCCCTGGCCAATGGCCAGGGCTGCGTGCGTTGCTGGCCACCTTGGCCAGGGCGTGCCCGACACCTTGTACAGCACCGCCGAGCCCGGTAACCGCGCGCGACGCGCGGGGTAACCAGGAACGACGGAGCCCGCCATGCGCCACCTTCCAGCCCACCTCCTCACCCTCGCCTTGCTGGCGCTCACCCTGCACGCGGACGCGGCGCTGGTCGCCGACATCAACCTCGACCGCCTGCGTCAGGCGCCGGAGGCCGGCGATGTCCAGGCACGGCTCGACGCGATGATCCCACCGCAGGCGCAGGAACGCCTGGCGGCTCTGGCCGAGCACTTCGACTGCGATCCACGGCGCGATCTGCACCGCGTGGTGGTGTCGCTGCCGGACCAGGGCGCGCCGACCATCCGCCTGATCGGGCTGCCGGCGGAAGCCATCGCCGCCGCGCTGGCGATGCGCAGCGCGGGGCAACCGGTGCTCGGCGGACTGACCGGGTATCCGCTGCCCAACCGTCCCAACGCGCTGCTGGTCGCGCTCGGCCCGCACGACGCGCTCATCGGTCGCGCCGATCTGCTGGCCAAAGAAACCAGCCGGCCTGCGACGTTGCCACCGCTGGATCCGCAAGTCGGCGTCCACGTCCGCATCGTGCCGGGCCACCATCCGCTGCATGACGCGCTGACGTTGGTGAAGGATCTTGAACTGGTGAGCGATGGCATGGGTGGCCTGCGGATGAGCGTCACCGCCCACAGTGAGGCCGACGCGCAGGAACTGTCCAAACGGTATGATGCGCTGCGCGACCTCAGCAGCAGCGCCGCTGGCCAGGTACTGCCGGGTATCCAACGCATGGGCCGTCTGCTGGCAGTGACCACACTGCAACGCGACGGTGAGCACCTGACGCTCGCCGGCACCATTCCGACTGAGCTACGCAGCGACGGAATCGATCGCATACTCGACCGACTCGAAGGACGGATGGGGCGGTGACGCTCATCATGATGCCGAGCAGCGGTCGCTTGGCGGCCCTGGGCAGCGTGCCGCGCCCTGGCACGCTGGCGCCGCATGGTCCGACCCCAGCGGCAGACGGTGCGCGCGTCATGAGCGGTGGTACGGCCGACGCAGACCGCGTGGATGTCGCGCGCGTCCTGGCTGGCGAGGTCGAGGCCTTCGCCATCCTGGTCGATCGCCACCAGGGTCGCATCACCAGCCATCTGACGCGGCTAGTCGGTCGCAACGATGCCGAGGACCTGACGCAGGACACCTTCGTGCGCGCCTACCAGGCCATCGAGCGCTTCGATCCCACCTATCCCTTCCGCGGCTGGTTGTTGGTGATCGCCAGCCGACTGGCAGCTAACCACGTCGCCAAACGCCGCGAACGCCTGCTCGGCGCCCACGATGACCACGCCGTGGCGAAGGACGATCCCGCGCGCCAGGTGGCAGAAGCCGATGCCGTCGACGACCTGCAGCGTCGACTCGACCGTGCACTCGATCAGCTCTCACCCGACTCGCGTGTGCTCTACGAACTCCGTTTCCGCCAGAACCTCAGCCCTGCCGAACTTGCCAACCACTTCGACATCAGCGAGAACGCCCTCAAGGTGCGCGTCCATCGCCTGCGCCTCCAACTCGCCGCCCGCTTGGGGCTGACGTTGGATGGTGATGCCGGAGAGGCCGTGAAAGGATGACTCCCATGGACCGTGACCGCCTGCTCGACCTGATCGACCATCCCGCCCCCGATCCCGACACCCCGCGCAATCCGGTGCTGACGCATCAGGTGATGGAGCGCGTCCGCCACGCGCATGCACAGGCGCAGGTCACTACGCAGGCACCGTCGTCCGACGTGCGTCCATGGCTGATGGGCGCGCTGCTGATCGCGCTGATCGCGCTGGTCACACCAATCACCGGACTGGTCAGCGATGGTGGTCTGGGCGAAGCGGCCAGCCTTTTCGATGGCGACCTGATCGTGGAACTGGTGATCGGCTCGCTGATCGCCGTCACCGCCCTGGCGCTGTCCTGGCGGAGGTTGGCGTGAGCGACGCATCCAAGGATCCCTTTGGCCTCGCCGGTCCCGAAGCGCCGGAACGTTTCCAGAAAGCCGTCGAGGTCGCGCTCGGCGCGGTACCCTACGTCGGTCTGCTGATCGGCATCTTCGGCACCGCGTTGTTGTTGATGATGCTGGCACCGGACCGCCAGCGACGTGGCATCGACCGCCTGCGCCGCGCACCGGTGATGAGCTTCCTCATCGGTGTGCTGCTGTGGTCGTTGCCGGCGATCGCACTCACCGTGCTGCTGGTGAAGTTCGGCGACAAACCACGCGGCCAGATTCTGCTCAGCCTGTGGGTGTTCTTCAGCGGTTGTGCCGGGTACGCGGTCTGTGCGCGAGCACTCGGAGAACGGTTGCTGCCCGATCGTGGGGCGGTGGCGCAGACCGCGCTCGGCTTGTGCGCCCTGGTATTGCCGCTGTTCACCCTCATCGGTCTGCCGGTGCTGCTGATCGGGGCACCGCTCGGCTTGGGTGCATGGGTCAGCGCCCGGCGCGAGCCACCACGGGATGTGACGGATACACCGGTAACCTGAGTCGTTTCAGCGGGCCCGTAGGCGGCTTAGCACCGGCTCGCGCGTCAGGAATCAGCGATCCCAGGCAATGCTGAGGACCGCGAGCGACATGCGGTGCCCACGTCGCGTCATTCACGTGACGACACCATTGCCCAGGATCCGCCATGACCACCCGCCTGCTGTTCTCCGCCCTGCTGCTGATGTTCATGCTCGCTGGCGGTGCGGCGGCGGGCGAGGTCAACCAGTTCGGCGGCATGATCGTCCCACCGATCGACTGGAGCACGCAGAAGCCGGGCAAGACCGGTGACGTCAAGGACGGCGAACTCAAACATCCCGAGACCAAGGAGTTCATCACCCGCTACCGCGCGTTCGTGCCGGAAAAACTGCCCGCGAAGAACCACCTCGCGTTGCTGATTTGTTTCCACGGCAAAGGCGGCAGTGAGAACGGCCCGGCCGACCACATGGCGCGTTCCATCAAGGCGCTTGGCCTCGACCAGCAGTACGTGGTGCTCGGACTGAAGGCGAAGAACGAAGGCTGGGAAGACGTCGACGAGATCGGTGTTCTCAAGGCCTACGACTGGGCAACCGCGGTCTATCCCATCGACAAACGCCGCGTCTATCTGGTGGGCCATTCGAGTGGTGCGCATTGGGACACCAAGTTCGGCGCCAAACACCAACACATCTTCGCCGGCATCATGCGCTGGGCCGGTGGTTCGGTGCGGTTGCCCTCTTTCGGCAAGGACATGGGCCCACTGATGACGGAGTGGTACCTAGTGCACGGGACCAAGGACGACCAGAATTCGATCACCAATACGCGTGAAGGTCGCGACAACCTCAAGGCGGCTAAGTACCGCTACGTCCTGCGCGAAATCCTGGAAGGCGATCACGGCGACATCGTGCGCCATCCGCTGGTGACCACCGACATGATCTGGTGGATGGACGCGCTGCGGCACAAGACCATGACGCTGCCCGCCGACGATGAGAAGTACCTCAAGCAGTTCAGCAACGCCAAGACCGCCGCCAAACTGTTCGGCGACGCCGATACCTGGAACGAACTCCTGCGCATCGGTGGCCCGCACGCCGGTCAGGTGATCGCCGAAGCCATCACGTCCGACAAACCGAAGGTGCGCGAGTACGCCGCCATCGCCTGCACCAAATCGCGTTTCGCCGGTGAGGAGACCGTCGCCGACCTGGCCAAGCTGCTGGAAGACAAGATCGCCGGCGTGCGCAGCGCGGCGATCATAGCCCTGGGCGTGCAGGCGAACTGGCGTTCGGAAACCGCACAGATCGCGCTCGGCAAGTTGGCTCTCAGCGCCAAGTCCAAGAAGGTCGAGTTCGCTGACCGCGGTGAAGCAACCATGCAGTTGGCCAAGGCCGCGACCTTGCCGATGCTCGGCAACTTCGACGACGACCTAGCGCTGTGGCAGGCGTTGATGGCGCTGATGAATGACGAGCGCCAGGAGCTGCGCTCCGCGGCGTTCGCCCCGCTCAAAGTCGCCGTCCCCGATGGCAACGGTTACGATCCGAGCGTCACCGCCGCCGAACGTGCCGGCGCGATCGCCAAATGGGAAGCGTGGTTCCAGACCCACATGGTCAGCGCGGCGAACAAGCAGGCGAAGAAGTAGATCCTACCGGAGCACTGCCCAGCCCAGTGGGCCATTATTGGGCAGAGCTGACCTGTTGCTGCGGGGGACGGTGCCCACAAACACCCGAATTCTTGAGCGCGGCGACTTTGCCACACGTGACTCGGCAGGTCAAAGTCGCCGCACTCAAGGACTCTAGTCGTCGCCGCCGCCGTCAGCCGCGATCTCGTAACCCGAGGCGATCAGGAAGCTGACGATGCCCCACAGTAGGCCGAAGGCGGCAAACGGCAGGATGATGTAGAACAGCCGGCCGGTGGCGACATAGACGCCGCCGAAGGCCGCCAGGATCAGAGCACTGATCACCATCTTTCCGAGTGCGCCTTTGCGGTTTTCCGTCTGGTTGTCGCGGAACACCTGGTCAACCAGATCGCTGGCCAGGTGCGCCTTGACGCCACGCGTCTGCAGCGTGCTCACCACGCGTTCCTTGTTCTTCTCCAGGGCCAGCATGCTGCGGGCATCGATATAGGCGCGTTCGGCATCGGACATGGGCATGTCTGGTCACCTCCAGGTTGTGGGTTCCCGGCAACCTAACCACTGCCAGTCCGCTGCCAATCACGTGTTTGCCATGCTGTCGAACACCACGTGTCGCGCTCAGTGTGCGGGAAAACCCCGGAAGGGTCCCACCGCCCTCATCGCCGGATGCTGCTGCACGAACGGCAACAGATTCGCCGACACCGCGATGTCCTGGAGATGGAGTGTATCGCGGATGCGCACCACGGTGGCCGTCGCCGAATCGACACCGGGCATACAACTGAGCGCGGCGCGGATGGCAGAGTCTTCATCCGGCAACGCCACCGGAAACTTGCCGGCGTCCAGGCTGCCGCTGGTCATGATGTTGGTGTAGGTCACGCGACGATCGATGGCCTGGAAACAGCGTTCGGTGATGAGATCCGCCAAACCGATGCCGCAGGCGTTGCCATGGGTGCCCTCCGAGAGATTGAGCACCACGATGCGGCGGATGGTCGGGCCATTGAATCCCGCGAGATCACCGTTTTCACCGCGTCCGGTGATATTGGGATCCATACCGGCGCCGCTGATGTCCTTGCCCAGGCGTTCGACCACCAGCACGTCGATGGCGGGCAGCAGCAGGCGGGCCATGAGTGAGCGCGCCTCGGTCAAAAGTTCAGGTTCTCGTGCCAGGATCCGTGCCGCAGGAACCGCCTCGATACGCGCGGTGTGCTCAGCAGCGTTCTCCACCACCGCGAGCGCGAAGGGGATCTTGCCCGTCGCCAGCACCACCGACGCGGCCGCCGGCATGAGCGCCGCGAAGCGGTGGTAACCTTCGCGGTGGTAGCGCGAACAGCCGGCGTGTTTGCCCAGACCGACACACAACATCTTGCAGATGCCGCTTTCGACCTCGCCCCGGAATCCGGTGTGTGGTTTGATGCGCGCGACCGGGATCACCACATCGCACGCGAGCACGTCGCTCGCCACCGGCACCGGCAGGTCGCCTAATGGATCCGCGAGGTAGCGGCTGCCCGCCTCGTCGAAGCGCAGCGCCCCGACCACCGTAGTGGCCATGGTGCTGATGATGGGAACGCCCATCGACGCCTCGGTGACGCCGTAGGTCTCCAGCACGCCGAGCTGTCCATCGGGTGTGGCACCGCCGTGCGAGCCCATGGTCGGCACGATCACCACTGAACAGCCGCGTTCCCGCACCGCCGCGACCAGCGCCTGCAAGATGACCGCCAGGCCGGCGATGCCGCGGCTGCCGACCGCCAGGGCGACGCGTTGTCCCGGTTTTAGCGCTGCGGTGATCTCCGGCGCGGCAAGCGCCGCGTGTACCGCTGCCGCGACATCACCCACCTCCGGAGTAGGGAACTCCTGGCGCACGTGGTGCATGACAGGCAGCTGGATGTTCGACAAGCCCTGCTGGAAATCGTTCATGGTGGAGTTGTAGGAACCAACGGTCCGGTGCCAGACCTGCGGGCACCACCCCCCTGGGGCGTGGGCCATACCGGCAGAGCGAGCTGTTCCGCAGCAAGTGAATCGCCCAGCGGGCGACGTCCTCCACGTCAGGTGATCACTCCAACTCAGCCGCGCCATCGTGGCATGACCAGCGCTACCCGTTCATCAGCAACGGAGGTCGCCATGGATCCGATCACTTATCAGGTGGAGATGAACGCCGAGACCCACAACCAATTGGAGAAACCCGACCTGACCTACCGCACCCGTGACGAGGCGGTAGAGACCATGCGGAATGTGCTGAACACCCATGGCCGCCGCTTCACCATCGATGTGGACGGCGAGGTGATCTCGTTCCTCAACGAGCGCGGCGG
Organism: Planctomycetota bacterium; assembly: GCA_013816485.1. GTDB lineage: Bacteria > Planctomycetota > UBA11346 > UBA11346 > UBA11346 > BOG-1363. Next base: position 108,206 of record JACDEI010000009.1, on the reverse strand, counting down.
TGCGCTGGCGGTCATCAAACCCGTGCGCGCTCAGCGCCCAGCCGGCGTGTGAACATCACTGGAGATGGTCGATCGGTGGCACGCCGATGCTGCGCCGCTCATCCAACACCCGCGCGATCTGTGGCCGGACCTGCGCACGCGCCGCCGGCGATGGTGGTTCGACCAACTCCGGTTTCTGGATGTGACGCGGAATGATGAGCTGAGCGAGATCCGAGAATCCGCTCGGCTCGGAATAATTGATCACGTACAGCACCTTCCCGCGACTCCACCACGTATCGAAGGTGGTGTCTTCGGCTTGGAAACCCGCCATCACCACCCAGCCACCCGCTTCGCCGGCGATCAGCGGCCTGATCCAGGTCACCTGCGGTGTCGGCAGGCGGGTGATGCGCCCGGTGGAACGCACCGCCACCGTTTCTGCATTCGCCAGCACGATGGTACCAGCGTGGACGTGATCATCGTCGAGTTTGATCAGCCATGCTGATGCGGGGTTCTGAAGCCAGGTTTCGCGAGCGAATTCCATCTGGACCTCCGGCAGGAAAAACGACGCCCTCTGCGATGCAGAGGGCGTCTGGTGGATTCCGTCAAAGATGGCTCGTCGATCGGTGTGGTCGATGTCGGGCCCTGCTTGAGGCATCCGCTGGAGACCAAGCAGACGCTGTGCCAACGCCTGGAGCCACGCTGGGTAAAGGAAGCAACAGCCTCCCTCAGGCACCGTGCATTCCTGCAATACCATATGCCCTTGGCATTGCAGTTTGCAGGGGGACGAGTGATCGTTCGCCTGGCTGCTGGCACGGATTTTCCCGCACAAGCGCTGGGCGCCTTCGTCACTCGTCGCCGCCGCAGCGATCGGGGATGTAGTTGCACCTCGTTGCACCTCGAATCCTTGGCTAGCCGCGAGGTGCCTGGGTTAAAAAAACAAAAACCACGGCAATCGCCGTGGTTTCATGTGGTAGCGATGGAAGGAATTGAACCTTCGACCTATGGCTTATGAAGCCACCGCTCTAACCGCTGAGCTACATCGCCCTGTTGGGGAGGGGCGGAGGCTATGGTCGACACTTGCCCTGGCAAGGGTCGGGGAGGCTCAGCCCTGGACTGGGGCCTCGGTTGGAAGATCCGACAAGACAGCGGCTTCCGTGGACTGGTCGAGCTTCGGCGGGACGCTCGCGGCAGCCTGGGCGTCCAACTGCTGCTGCGTTCGAAAGGCGGTGAAGCTGGATTCGATGTCGGCGGTGCGGGTGAGGACGGCTTCGACAGCGCAGGCTTCCTCCAACTCGCGGTGGAAGCGTTGTTCGTCGGTTTCGACAACGGCTTCCTCTTCTTCGTCTTGGTCGGCAACGGCGAGGTCGATCTCCTGCTGCTCTGCTTGGGCGGTACGTTCGGGCGCGCGCCAGGTCACCAGCGGCGGACGCTTACGGCGCTTCTTCGGTTCCTCGATCACTTCGGGTGGCAGTTCTGGTGTATGCGTGCGATCGACATCTTCGCGGTAACGTAACAGGACCTCACCGAACTGTTGGTGTTGCAGGGCTTCGACAAAACGTTGACGCGCGCATTCGAGCGTCGCCATCAGCATGCCGACGCGACCACTGGTGGTAGTCTCCTGCGCGAACATCCAGCTGAGTTTGGCTTCGCGCGCGGCGCGCATCGCGTCGACCAGCGCGTGGATTTTATGCTCCAAAGGCACGTCGTCGTTGAGCACCGTGCGTGGGCCAAGGCGGTGGAGGTAAAGCAGCACGCCTTCCCAGGTCTCGTACAGCAGGCCGGCGTCGCAGTTTTCCAGGTCAAGGCCATCTACTTCTTCGGGGTCCTCGGGGATGATCTCACGCAGGCCGCGACCGACACGTTCGAGTTGGAAGCGCTCAAACTCCGGTAACAGCTGCGTCGCTTCTTTGAAGCGGCGATACGCCAGCAGTTGGCGGATAAGGCCGCCGCGTGGATCGAAGACGTCCTCTTCGTCCTTGGTTTCTTCGTCGCCTTCCTTGGGTTCTTCCGCCGGCATCACCAAACGGCTCTTGAGTTCGAGCAGCGTCGCCGCCATCAGGATGAAATCGCCCGCAACATCCAGATCGAGATCCGGCGTGGTCTTCAGCATCGCGACGAACTGGTCGGTAATGGTCGACACCGGGATGTCGGCGATGTCGACCTCGGTGCGCCGCACGAGGAAGAGCAGCAGGTCGAGTGGACCAGAGAAACTGTCGAGGGTGACGTGGTAGCCGAGATCGAGATCGGCCGGAGCGGCAGGAGCGACTTGAGCAGCTTGAGCGGCAGGAGCGGCAGGAGCGGGATCCGACGGAGGCACCACAGTGATCGGTGCTTCAAGCGTGGCGTCGGGCGCGTCGCTCATTGGGGGGAGCCTAGATGGGGCGCGAGGGACTCAAGATGGGCGATGGCTTCCGCTGGGGGCGTGGGCGGCCCGCCCGCGCGAGTGGGATCAGAGGGAGCGTAGGTGTCAGACAGACGACCAATTGCCCCGCGCGGGCGAGCCGCCCACGCCCCCAGGGCGACGTCAGGCCGCCGGTTGGGCGGCGATGATCGCGCGCACGCGGGCGTGCACCGCTTCGATGACGTCCTGCGGAGTGCTGGTGCCGGCGGTGATGCCGACGTGTTTCTTCCCGACAAACCACGCGTCTTCGAGGTGCTCGGGGTCCTCGATGTGATGGACCTCGATGCCGCGGTCGGCGATCAGCTCCTGGAGCTTGCGGGTGTTCGCGCTGTTCCTGCCGCCGATGACGATGCCCAGATCGATGTCCTGTCCCAACAACACCTCGATGGCCTGCTGACGTTCCTTCACCGGCTGGCAGATGGTGTCGCAGAAACGCATATCCTCGACCCACGGCTTGGCGCGGATGGCGGCGAGCAGGCGCTGCACCATCTCCGGGCGGTTGGTGGTCTGGCTGACCACGCCAATGCGACGATGACCCTGCAACTGATCGATGTCGGCTTCATCGTGCACCACCACGGCGGAGCGCAGGTTGCCGACCACACCACGCACCTCGACATGGCTGGCCTCGCCGATGACCACCGGGAAGTAGCCCTCACGTTCGAGAAAACGCGCGAGCTTGTGCAGGCGGATCACCAGCGGACAGGTCGCGTCGTAGACGGTGAAGCCCTTGTCGCGCAACATCTGCTTGGTGCCGTCACTGGCGCCATGCGCGGTGATCATCACCGCCTCGGTGGTGATCTGGTCGACCTGGTCACGCTCGACGATGCGCACCCCGTTGGCCTTCAGCCGCTCGGTGGTCTGCGGATTGTGCACCAGTTGCCCGACAATGGTGAGCCGATCCTTAAACGCCGGATCAAGCGCCATGTCGATGGCATCCTGCACACCGAAACAAGTGCCCATGGCCTGGGCGAGGGTGATCTTCATGCGGTGGGCATCGTGCGCTGCGCGTCGACGAAGGAATAGGCGAGGCACCCATGATCGACGAAAAGGCGGATTGCCCCTGGCCGGCTGGAAGCCGGCGCTCCCAGGGAGCTGCAACTGACCTGCCTGATCGCCGCGCGCGAACCACGGGCGGGACGCCCGTGCCACGGAGAAAACACATCCGCAGTCGCCTGCAGATGGATCACGCGGTCGGCGAACGCCGGGGGGTACGGGGGGCGGTACGCCCCCTGTGCAACAACCCCCCGAGCGACAGCGAGCGGGGGCGAAGCGATGGGGTTCGCAAAGCGAACCCGCCGGCGCCCCAGCGCCGGCGGGCTGCGCAGCAGCCTCATCGCGAGCAAGCAAACAAACCCCCACTATTGTGCCGTCTCGAGCAAGCGTCCCTGAACCTATGTTCAGGTGGGAGCCTCCCCTTCCAGGCATGGCCTTTCCGGGCGGTGGCTCCCTAGGGTATTGAAAGGCCAGGGGGTAGCGGCCGTCCTCGAACACAGCAGGGGCATGGGTGTTCTAGTACAGCGCACTGATGATCGCCACCGTCAACCGGCTTGTGCTTCGGCGCGCTGTTGAGGCCACAAGTAACTGCTTGCCAACTTGTGAGGCCGCGTTGGAAACGTTACCGGGTGCTATGCTTGGGAGCAGCGTCGCAGACGCCCGAAAAACCGTTCACGCTTGCGCAGCGCGAACCGCGGCCTTTTCCGGTTCTTCGCCCGCCACCACCGCGAGCACCTGTGCGCCGTAGCGCGCGGCCTTGCGTTCGCCGATGCCTTTGAGACCGATCAGGGTGGCCATGCTGGTTGGCTTCGCCGCCGAGATCGCCTGCAGCGTGCTGTCGTGGAACACCACGTACGGCGGCACACCGGCCTTGGCGGCGAGCAGTTTGCGCAGCGTGCGCAGGCGCTCGAACAAGCCCTGATCCGCTGGACCAACTGCGGCAGCGGCAGCCGACGCGGATGGCGTGCGCGTTTTGCGTTCACTGCGCGTGGCACGTTCTTCAACCACGCCAAGACGCACCGCGCCTTCACCACGGCAGAGCGCACGTCCGGCATCGGTGATGACGAGGAACGAGTAGACCCCCTCTTCCCGCAACGCGAGGAAACCCTGCACCACCAGTTGATCGATCCACGCGCGCACCGCGGTTTCACCGGAGTCTTTGAGCAAACCAAAGACCGTCAGCCGATCATGCCCAGCACGTTCGCTCTTGTCGGTGGCCTTGCCCATCAACACGTCGACGCACTGGCCGGGGCCGAAGCGACCTTCGAGCCGCCACGCGGCGGAGATGATCTTCTGCGCCGTGACCACCGCCTGTTCGGCCGGCAGTTCCTTGGTCTCGCCCAAACACACGTCACAGGAACCGCAGCCCTCGCTACGCGCTTCGCTTCCCGGCGCCGGATACGGCTGCCCGAAATGTTCCGTCAATAACCGATGGCGGCACACCGGCGCGACGGCGTAGCGGCCGATCTCGCGCAGTTGCCGATCGAGCGCGCGTTCACGGTCCGGCGACAACGGGCCGTCCATGGTCGCCAAGCGACGATGTGTCATCAGATCGGCAGCACCGTAGAGCAGCACGCAATCTGCCGGCAGACCATCACGACCAGCACGACCGGCCTCTTGCTGGTAGTGCTCGATGGATTTCGGCGTATTGGCGTGCACCACATAACGCACGTTCGAACGGTCGATGCCCATGCCGAAGGCGATGGTCGCGACCACCACGTCGAGGCGTTCGTTGACGAAATCGTCCTGCGCCTTCGCGCGCACCTCCGCCGGCAGACCGGCATGGTACGCGGCAGCGTGTACGCCGGCCTTCACCAACGCGCCGGCGAGGGTTTCGACCTCCTTGCGTGTCTGGGCGTAGACGATGCCGCCCTCCTGCGGATGGCGTTTGATGACTTCCAGCGCCTGTTTCGCCGCCGAATGGCGCGGCACCGCACGATAGATCAGATTCGGGCGATCGACGTGGCCGATCAGGCGCAGCGGTGTGCGCAGACCAAGCTGCACACAGATGTCGTCCTGCACCTGCGGCGTGGCCGTCGCGGTGAGCGCCATACGCGGCACCGCGCCGAAGCGATCGAAGATGCTGCGCAGTTGGCGGTACTCGGGCCGGAAGTCGTGGCCCCAGTGCGACACGCAGTGGGCTTCATCGACCGCCAGCAAGGCGAGGTTGTCGAGCCGTCCCATCAGGTCGCCCGCCACCAAGCGTTCCGGGCTGACGTAGAGCAGATCGAGCGTGCCGTTCGCGAGCTGCTGCAAGGCCGTGCGTTTCGCTGCTTCGCCCAGGTTGGAATGCAGCGCCACCGCGGTGAGGCCGGCTTCGCGTGCGGCGGCAACCTGATCATCCATCAGCGCGATCAGCGGCGACACCACCAACACCAAGCCAGCACCACACGCCGCGGGAATCTGGTAACACAGGCTTTTGCCGCCGCCGGTAGGCAGCACGACCAAGCAGTCGCGTTTGGCGAGGGCGGCGTCGACCGACTCGCCCTGAAGCGGCCGGAAGGCGTCGTAACCGAAGGCGCGTTTGAGGGCCTCCACCGGGGTAGAGGCTTCACGTACTGCCGGACGGCGACGCATATCGTCGAGGGTGCGCACCGGCGTCAGGCCGGCAACATCGGGCAGCAGTTCGTCGCCTTCGCCGTCGCCAAACCACTCATCCGCGTGCATGGGCGGCACCTTGAGGCGGAGCGCGGCCCTGTCCACCAAGCTTGCCCAACCGGCACATCATCGCTGTGATCACTGCGATGAGACGTCCGGCGCGCTCTGCACCAGCACCATGAGCGCGGTGGCGGCGGCGGCCTCCGCACGCCGACGGCTGCTACCGTCGCCACTGGCGTTGATACCGGCGATGGTGGCGGTTGCCCGGAACACCGGTTCGTGATCGGTACCACCACTGCGTTCGCAGCTGTAGCTCGGCAACTGCTTGTGGTACTCCAGGCACCAGACTTGCAGCCGCATGCGCGCGTCCTCGTCGCCGGCGGCGGGATCTTCCACGCGGCTGCCGAGCAGGCGTTCGACCGCCACGTCCAAAGCCGGCCAACCACCGTCGAGATGGATCGCGCCCAGCAGCGATTCCGCGAAGTTCGCCTTCACCGAATCCGGCCACGGCTGCGACATCTGCTGGCCGACCAGGCAATACGCCAGCAGCCCGGTCGATTCGATCGCACGGGCCAAGGTTGCGCGCGACACCAGCGTCGACTTCAGGCGCGACAACGGACCCTCATCCAGATCGGGGAAACGCCGGTAGAGCAGGTGGCAGAGCGCCGCGCCAAGCAACGCATCGCCCAAGAATTCCATCCGTTCGTTGGCATCACGACGTTTGTCCGCTGGCGTGGCTTGTGCGCCGCAGCGGCTGGTATGCATGCATGCCTGCAGCGCCAGCGCCGGATCGGCGAAACGGTGACCCAGCACCGCGGCGACGGCATCGATGCGTTCAGTGGTGGTGGTAACCGGCTCGGCCATCGTAGGTGTGGAAAGTAGACGACAGCCTCCCATAAGGAAGCCCGTGCCGGTTGCCGACTTTCTGCAGACGTGTCGTGGTTGTCAGCACGAGTTCCGTGTCCCAGGCACCCTATCCGGTCGCACGCTGCCCTGCCCGCACTGCCGCCGCCCGATGGATCTGCAGGCGCCCAGCGCACGCATCGAGGACAAACTGGTGGGCAAGACCCTCGGCGGCTGCCGGCTGGTCAAACGCCTGGGTGCCGGCGCCATCGGCGTGGTCTACGAGGCAGAGATGCCCGGTCAGGTCCGCCACGTGGCGGTGAAGATGCTCACCAGCAAGGCCGCCAACGATGAACGGGTGGTGCCGCGTTTTGAACGCGAAGCGCGCTTGTGCGCCGCGATCCAGCATCCCAACGTGGTCGGCGTCCACTCCTGCGGCTTCGAACGCGGCGTGCACTTCCTGGTGATGGAGTTCGTCGAAGGCGACACCCTCGCAGCGATGGTGCAGGAACAGGGCCGTGTACCGTGGGAAAAAGCCGCGCGGCTGATCCTCCAGGTCGCACGCGGACTCGAATACGCCCACAGCCAGGGCATCGTCCACCGCGATATCAAACCCGCCAACATTCTGGTGACCACCGACGGCGTGGCGAAGCTGGCCGACCTTGGCCTGGCGAAACAACTCGACGACGAACGCAGCATCACCGGCGACAACGGTATGGGCCTGACCATGCAGGGCGTGGCATTGGGCTCGCCCGCCTACATGCCGCCGGAACAGATCCGCAGCGCCAAGGACGTCACGCCGGCGAGCGACCTCTACGCGCTGGGCGCGAGCTTCTACCAACTGGTCACCGGCGTGCTGGCCTACGACGGTCGCAGTGCCGCCGAGGTGATGACCAAAGTGCTGCGCGAGGAGCCCAAGCCGATCGCTGAGTTCGCGCCGGAAACTCCGCCAGCCATCGTCGCTTTTATCATGCGCTGCCTGAGCAAGGAGCCCGCCGGCCGGCCAGCAGATTGCGGGCGTTTCATCGTCGAACTAGAGGACGCCATCGCACGCCCGGACGTGGTGCCCCCACCGCCGAAGCCGGTGAAGAAACCGTCCACCGGACCACAACGCCGTGGCGCGCCGTCGTCGCCGACCACCAGACCCCGCACCGGACCACAACGCCGGGCGAAGACCGGTCTGGGGCTGATCCTCGCCATCGTGGTGGTGGTAGCCCTCGCCGCCGCCGCGCTGGTGTGGTTCTACCTGCGGTGAGCTGTCGCCCCTGGGACCGCGGGCCCCTGGCCCGCACGGGGCAATCTGTTTCGCTTCCGATTGACCACCGGCGTTCCTGGTGATCCCACTCTGCGGGCCGGTGGCCCGCGGTCCCAGGGGCTGACAGCCAAGGTTCACGTGGTCACTGCTGGTGATGGTTGTTGCTCTCGCATAGTCCCGACCCGTGCGCGTCGACCTCCACCTGCATACGTACCACAGCGATGGCCAGCTCGCACCGCGCGAGCTGTTGGCGGCAGTGCATGGCCAGCAGGTTGAACGCTACGCCGTCACCGACCACGATACGCTGCTCGGTTGGCAGGCGCTGAAAGACGAACCCGGACTAATCTGCGGTGTCGAAGTCACCGCCGGCTTCGATGGCCGCGAGATCCACATCGTCGCCCTCGGCATCGATCCAGAACACGCCGGCCTGCTCGCCATGCTGGCGGAGATCCGCGCCATCCGCCTGCGTCGTCTGGAAGTGCTCATCGCCCGCCTGCCGGATGACGTCCGTCGTGGCCTGACCCTCCCGACGTTGCGCGAAGAGGCTTTCGGCCGCCAGAGCGACACCTTCGGCCGTTTGCATTTGGCCAAGGCGATCATCCGCCGCGGCGGTGTGGCGACGGTGAGCGATGCCTTCGCCCACCACCTGGGTGATGAACACGTCAGCGACGGTACGCTCGAAGCCTTCCCGACGCCGCGCGTCGTCGGCGACAACATCCGCGCCGCCGGCGGTGTGGCGATCCTCGCTCATCCCGGCATCTACGGGACCTTCGCCGCGATCGAGCCGCTGATGGCGCAGGGCCTCGACGGTCTGGAGGTCAACCATCCCAACCTCGACCCCAGCCTGCACGCCACGCTGCTCGGCGCAGCGATGGAACGCGGCTGGTTGATGAGCGCCGGCAGCGACCTGCATTTCATGGGCGCACGCAAGCCGGGCTTCTGGAGCCTCGGCGACCTGCACCGCCCGTTGCTCGAACGCATCGGCGCGGCGTAGGCGCTGTTCGCCCCTGGGACCGCGGGCCACTGGCCCGCAGTGTGGGCTCACGAAGGACAGCCGAATCGAGCGGAGAAGAATTGCCCCGTGCGGGCCAGTGGCCCGCGGTCCCAGGGGCGAAAGCCACGTCGATCGCGTTCAGTAAGCGCAAATATCGCATGAAGTTCCGCCTCCGCTGCGCGACTTGACCCTTGGCAAGCGGACAGGCGACCTATCGTCGCGCCCTCCCAATCGCACCCTTTTCCCGCGCTCTTTCCTGCGCCAAGGATTCTCTCCATGTACATCGAAGACGTCAAAGCCCGCCAGATCATCGACAGCCGTGGCAACCCCACCGTCGAGGTCGATGTCCGCCTGGACGATGGCACCCTCGGCCGCGCCGCAGTTCCCTCGGGCGCGTCCACCGGCGCCTATGAGGCGTGCGAGCTGCGCGACGGCGACAAGACCAAGTACGTCGGCAAGGGCGTGCTCAAGGCCGTCGCCAACGTCAACGATATCATCGGACCGGAACTGGTCGGCATGCAGGCCTTCGAACAGCGCCAGATCGACAGCCTGATGATCGAGATGGATGGCACCGAGAACAAAGCCAAGTTCGGCGCCAACGCCATCCTGGGTGTTTCGCTCGCCGTGGCCAAGGCCGCTGCCCAGGCGCACGGCCTGCCGCTGTACCGCTACATCGGCGGCACCAACGCGCGTCAACTGCCCGTGCCGATGGCCAACATCATCAATGGCGGCAAACACGCCGACAACAAAGTCGACTTCCAAGAGTTCATGGTCATGCCCGTCGGCGCCAAGAGCTGGAGCGAGGCCATCCGTCAGGTGTGCGAAGTCTTCCACGCGCTCAAGGGCGTGCTGAAGAAGGCCGGCCACAACACCAACGTCGGCGATGAAGGCGGCTTCGCGCCGAACATCGACAACGAAGAAGCGCTCAAGTACATCATGGATGCGATTGACAAGGCGGGCTACAAAGCCGGCCGCGATGCGGATTTCGCCATCGCCATGGACTGCGCCTCAAGCGAGCTGTTCGACGAAGGCGAGAAGAAGGGCTACAAGTTCTGGAAGTCGAACCCAGGCAAGTTGTTCAGCGCCGATGACATGGTCGACCTCTTCGCCGGCTGGGCCGCGAAATACCCAATCATCTCGATCGAGGACCCGCTCGACCAGGACGACTGGACCGGCTACGTGAAGATGACCGAACGTATGGGCAAAACCGTACAGGTCGTCGGCGACGACTTCTTCGTCACCAACCCCAAGCGCCTCGCCGAAGGCATCACCAAGGGCGCCTGCAACTCGATCCTGATCAAGGTCAACCAGATCGGCACCCTCAGCGAAACCCTGGACGCCGTGCAGATGGCGCAGAAGGCCGGCTACACCGCCGTCCTGTCACACCGCTCGGGCGAAACCGAAGACGCCACCATCGCCGACATCGCCGTGGCCACCAACTGCGGCCAGATCAAGACCGGTTCGGCCAGCCGCACGGATCGCATCGCCAAGTACAACCAGCTCATCCGCATCGAGGAGGAGTTGGGCAAGCAGGCGCAGTACCTCGGCCTCAAGACGTTCTATAATTTGTACAAGTAAGCAGATCACCGCCGCTGGCGGTTGATGGAAAATGGAAACGCCCGGCCGAATGGCCGGGCGTTTTTTCATCCACTTTAAGAAATGCTCAAATGATCACCTGCGTTTCGACGTCTTTAATTTATCGATGCTGTGCAGGAGTTGCAGCATCCCTTTGGGCTTAGACTCCGTTGTATAGACGAGAAATGCGCTAATCACGAATGGTACTAATTTTTCAGGCGGAATGCTTGAATGGAAGCCTCCGTCCAGGAATAGATAGAACGTTTTGAGGAACTGGATGTCGCATGGGGATGAACTTTTTGTCCCCTGGCTGAGGGATGATCGCTGGTTGGCGAATGGCGAATGGCCGATGGCCGATGGCCGATGGCCGATGGCCGAACGCCGATGGCCGACAGCCGAACGGCGACCAGTCTCAACCCCAATACTCCACCCATCCCCTTCGCGGCTGGCATCCCAACCCCTCCATCGTAAGCCGCTCCCGTGCCCGCCGAACGAGTTGCCTCTCCGGTCAGGCGTCTTCCCACGTCGAAGGAATGCCCCACATGCGCCTTGATCGTCCCTGTCCTGGTTCCGCCCATCCACCTGCACGCACTGATCACGGCCGCGTGGGTTCCCATGAGCCCCCTGTTTTTGCCGCCGTCCAGTCGGCACCGCGGCATTCCACGCTGCGCAACGGTTTCCTGCCGAACGTCTTCGCCTTGATCACGGCGGTGGTCTTGCCGCAAATCGCGGCCGCAGCGGATTGGACCGCATGGCGTGGCCCGCTGGGCACGGGCATTTCCTCCGAGCAGGGTATTTTGACCACCTGGGGCCCGGAGAAAAATGTGCGGTGGCGAATACCGCTGACCGAGCCTGGGAATTCCACGCCCATCGTGGCGAAGGGACGGGTCTTCCTGACGCAAGCGGAAGGCAAACAGCGCAACGTGCTGTGTTTTGACCGCACGGACGGGAAACTGCTCTGGAAGTCCGGCGTCGAATTGGCGACGGATGAGCGGACGCACGATACTAATCCGTATGCCTCGTCCTCGCCGGTCACCGATGGCGAACGGGTCATCGCCTGGTTCGGATCAGGCGGGCTGGTCGGCTATGATGTTGACGGCAAGGAGCTGTGGCGAACCGATCTGGGAGTCCATGATCACAAATTCGGCTATGGGAGTTCACCCGTCATTCATGACGATCTCTGTTTCCTGAATTTCGGACCCGGTGTGCGCGAATTTTTGGTGGCCGTGGACAAGCGGACGGGGAAGGAGGTGTGGCGTCACACCTCGCCAGTCCCTGGGGTCGATGACGTCTTTGGAACCTGGAGCACACCGCTGATCGTTGAAAACGCGGGCCGGGTTGAGTTGATTTCAGCCTTGCGCGGCGAATTGACCGGGCTCGATCCCAAAACAGGCCGAGTGTTTTGGAGCGTCACGAACTGGGGCACGCAGGCAAAATCGTCGCCCGTGGCCGGTGAAGGAATCGTGGTGTTGACCGGCGATTACGAGCCGAAGACCTCCGAGGTCGCGGTACGCCTGGGCGGTGCGGGTGATGTTTCCGACACGCATGTGCTGTGGCGAATCCAGCCTCCCCGGCGTCGGGTCGGAACCGGCGTGATCCATGATGGCCATTTCTACGGAACACGATCTGGCGGCTTTGTCGACTGCGTCGAGCTCAAGACCGGGAAGGTCGTATGGGATGAGCGGTTGCCCGCCAAAAGCACCACGACGGCGATCTGGTCGTCGCCAGTTCTGGTGGATGGGAAACTGTACATCGTGAATCAAGGCGGCGATGTGTTTGTCGTCCGCGCCACTCCCACGTTCGAATTGCTGGCCACCAATCCGATGGGCGAGAAGACCAATTCGTCGATCGCCGTGTCTGACGGCGAGATTTTTCTGCGCACGCATCAGGCGCTCTGGTGTCTGGGGGAAAAACCCTGACGCGGGGTGACGCCTAATGATGATCAGCGAACGGGGAACGGGGAACGGCGAATGGCGAATGGCCGATAGCGATGGTCTCACGGGCTTTGGCACCTCGCTCGTTCTCTTTGTGGAACGCCTTGATGACCTTGGCTTTGGTCACGTCGAGAATCTCGCATCCGTCGCGCAGTTCGATGAGGCCGGCATTCTTGCCAGCGATGATTCAACGCTGGTTACCCACCACTGTGCGGCGGATCTCGATGCCCAGACTGCGCACAAACTGTTCGGGATCTGCCTCAGCGGAACGGAGTGACGCAAGAATGGCGGCGCGGCTTGGCGTCAATGGACGACGTGCCCACCACACATGCAGGAAGTAGAGTGGTGGCAGCGCCGAGCTGGCACCGCGCTCACGTTCGGTCTCCTCCCCAACCTGATGGCATGGAAAACCACATTCGATGAGGCGCTGGTCTGAGGCGGGCTGGGTGACGGTTATAGGTCAGGCCGATGTGGCAAAGGGATCTAGCGGTTCAGCGGACGACACAGAGAGATTGAGCACCGTACCGACGGTGGCGCCGCGCGGTTTGCCATCAGGTGACCAGTAAAAGCCGGTACACCCACGGCGTTCGGTGGGCCATGTTTCACCGAGGCGCTCCCAGTCGTAGACGCGCATCGCCCACATGCACAACCACGGGCTGGTATCAGCCTGCACCCAAATGCATTCGTAGCGAAACCTGTCGTTCCACGCGGTGATAGCATCGAGAGTGTTGGCCATCCGGTTTCGTCGGATGACTTCGACGAACTTGGCGACCTGAGGCAGCACGGGATCGAACAGCACTGTGCCATCATCGGCGAAGGTGCTGGTTGGCATCGGTGGGTGGATGTTGCGCTGCACTCCGCGACGCGGGAGCACAACGCCATACAGCGTCGCGTGGCAAGCACGCACCCAGCGGTCGATCTCACCGCTGAAGAACAGATGCCGCGCCGGCAGGACGGCGTGGATATGCCCCTGCTGATCGGGAATGGCCTCCAAGCCACGTCGGTCCCGTTCCGGATCAGGGTGACGCCGATGCAGGATGTGCACGAGTTGGCCTACGATTTCATCCCGCTCACTGCGTGCGCCGTTGCAGGCCTCATGGGTCGGCAAGATCAGCGGCGAAGTGCGATCCGCTTCCAAAAATAGGGCCCGTGGCGGCGCATGGTCACGATTGTTCGGGCGACCATCGTTCAGTGGATTGCCGCAGAGATAGCAGCGGTCGATGCGCCCACGGGCTCGTTGCAGATCATGTTCGGTGGCGAACGTTGGCATTCATCCCTCCGGGGCCGGCCCGCTCTCCGGGTCGTGCTCGTAGGAGATCCAATCGCGGTCGAACTTCTTGAACTTGTTCTCAAAGATCTCCTGCAGTGTCATCTCGCTTGCCGTCTTGGCGACGACCTCGATCTCGACATTGCCAACCGATTCCCACAGCTTCTCAAAAGCGTCTTCCAAGTTCCCTTTCTGCTTAGACCAGTCAGTCAGAACAGCGGTTTTCTTTACCACCAGCCGGAACTCAGCGTGGAATCGCGGTGTCGTGTCGTTTTTGCGATCGGCAAGGTCGATGAACACGCCAAGCAAATCCTTGGCGTTGGAGCTGAGGAATTTGTCGATGGGTTCCTTGGCACCGGCCTGCTGCACTGCGTTGTCAAACTCGTCTGGAAAGGCCTGCCGTTGGTAGCGCTTGGCTACCCAGGTGGCGAGGGTCTCGATGGTCCGGTCACTCTTGTCGAGCCCTGGATGCCCAACGATCCGACTGGCGTCGGGTGGGTGCTGTGCGAGCAATAATCGGTCGATCGGTAGGCGGTCATGAATCGACGCTACGAGTCTGATGGTGGATCCGGCATGCTCACCGTCGAAGTGGAATCGACGTGAGTTCTTGCCGTGGATTTCACGCGAGTCGGGCTTCCCACCGTAGACCCGCGCCACCAGCACTTCGACCGTGGGTTCGTTCACGGGCTTACCGCGATTGCGAACGTCGCAGGTATGGCTGACAACAATCAGCCAGTCATCAGGCCGGATTTCGATGGGGTGCGGATGGTGGCGGCTAGCGGATTCGCGTGCGGCATCCATCAATGCTGGCGGCAGGACCGATCCCTGTCGCCAGCCATGTTTGCGCAGTTGATCGACCTGGGCCACCGCATCGGTCACGCGTTATCCCACTCCATCATCGTCACGGTCTGATCGAACGTGGCCTGGGCTTCATCATCAAGCGGTGCCACGTGGCCTGCGGCCTTCATTTTTTCCGTGCGCTGTTCGGCCTCGGTGGTGATGGTGCGATTGAGTTCGGCAGCACGTAGCAGGACCGCTGCAAGCAATGGGCTCTTGAGATCTTTCCCGAGTTGAGCGAGCAGTGGTGTGGCGGCAGGTTCCAGTGGCTCGGTCAGCAGGTGCAAACGCAGTGGATCCCGATGTGTGATGCCGGAGCGTTCGAGCAGCGCGAGCAGATCGCGCAGCCGTCCAGCCTTGTGTGGTTGCGTGACGCTGCCTTTGAGCCACTGGTAGAAGTGGGGGCGTTCAATACCGAGGATGCCAGCCATCTGCGACTTGTTGATGGACAACATCGCCAGCGCGTCGCGCGATAGATCGGCAACGGGGACAGTCAGTAGACGCTCATGCACTTGACGATCGAGCGGTCTCGACGAGCAGGCTTCTCGCGCGTGACTCCAGGGCGTGCATTCTGCGCCCGTGGGTTGGGTTGTGCGGCCGAGCCAGAGGACGTTGGCATCGGCGAGCATTTCCACATCACTGGCTGTTCCCCCAAGCTGCGGAGCCATCAGTAAGCCGATGCTCGCAATAGTGATGTTGGCTCCGCGACCAAAGCCACCAAAGCCTTTGAGTGGGCATGCCTGCGTAGACTGCAGCTTGGGCGGTTTGGCTGTCGACAGGTAGTTGGCGGTGTCGAAGGATGCAAGATCGCGCGTCGGTGCCGTGCTTACCTCGGAGAGCGGCTGCGTCAGCAGCGCCTGCTCTTTACAGCGTGCGAGTGCAGGTTTCATTTCCATTCCTCGATGGCTTCTGGTGTGACGAAGGCATTGAAGACATCATAGATACCGTTCTTCAGGTCCCATATCAGGGTTTTGAGTGATTCATGTTGGTAGGGTGCCGCATCAGTCGGCCATTCCTTGAAGTGGTCGAAATCCAGCAGCGTGATGACCGAGTTGTCATTAGGGGCTTTGCATTGCAGCAGCAGGTTGAGCTGGCCCAGTTCGATCGGCACCATCAGGCGTTGCTGGTTTTGCATGATGCGCACCAACATCCGTCCGTGCGCGGTCTCGGCAATTGTGTTGTGAGCGATGAGGGCATTTCTCAGGACTGGCGACGAGACGCCGAGCAGCGACTTGTGCAGATAGAAGTCCAAGGATTTTCCGGCTGCCAGGATGATCGCGTCAGTGTAGCGCAGACCAACGCGGGTGATGATCGGCTTGGCACCGGCCTGCACGATCGCATCCATGACCCGCAGCATTTCTGGAGCGAAGCTCTCGAAGGTGTCGTAGGCGGTCGTCTGGAAAACCGCGAACTGCTGGGTGATGACGCAGCTCCGTATCCGCTTTAGGTCGGCGAACTCCCAGCGATCAATGGTCTGGGCCTGCGGTCCTTCGGGGGTAAGGGTAAACTCCTGCACCTTGTCGCTGAGGTCCAATTCGTAACCAGCCTTGGCCAAGTTGTCTTGCACCTTCGAAATGTAGTCGCCCATCTTGCGGATATTGGAAAATCTTACCTGACAAAGTGTTAGGCTGATCGGTGCTTTGCTGAGTTTGGGGCGGGAAGCGGTATTTGTGGGCATGGGCTGGGGACCTTACAAGTGAACTTACACCCGACAAGACGCTGTCGCCACTGAAACCTGACAGCAGACAATCATCACCCTTCCGGTGACGGGCGGCCATCTCCGCCGGCTTGTCGCCACTGAAACCCGACAGCAGACAATCATGCCCCCCGTCGTGAGCCGCCACCAGTGTTTGGCTTCAGGGGGTCGGCCGGCTGGCCGCTAAGCATGATGCGCATGCCGGATAATCGGCGTTCGGCCCCCGGCCGGTAATCTTGGCCGATGGCCGATGGCCGATGGCCGGCCGCACTACGCGATGATATCGCTGATCACCTTCGCCCCCTCAACCCCCGTCAATTTCGCATCCAACCCCTGAAACTTGATGCTGAACGCATCATGCTGGATCCCGAGCTGATTTAGCATCGTCGCGTGCAGATCGTGGACGGTGGTCGGCTTCTCAATCGCGGCGTAACCGAGTTCATCGGTGGCTCCATACACCAAACCACCCTTGATACCGGCGCCGGCCAGCCACACCGACATCGCTTGGTTGTGATGGTCGCGGCCATCGCCGCCTTGTGACATCGGCGTCCGTCCGAATTCGCCGGCCCACACGACCAGCGTGCTGTCGAGCATGCCGCGTTGTTTGAGATCGGTGATCAGCGCCATACATGCGCGGTCGATTTCTTGCGCCTTGAATTCGACGCCTTGCTTCACGCCGCCGTGGTGGTCCCAGTCTTTGTGGTAGAGCTGGATGAAACGCGTGCCGCGTTCGGCCAGACGACGGGCGAGCAGACAGTTGGAGGCGAACGAGCCGTCGCCGGGTTGGCAACCGTACAGGTCGAGCGTCGCTTTGCCCTCGCCGCTGACGTCGATGAGTTCCGGCACGCTGCCCTGCATCTGGAAGGCCATCTCGTACTGGGCGATGCGCGTGGCGATTTCGGGATCGTTCACCAGCGCGTCATGACTGCGATTGAGCGCGTTGATCGCCGCCACGTCGCTGCCCTGGCGTTCGCGGTTGATGCCAGGGGGATTGGTCAGGTAGAGCACCGGATCGCCCTTGGAGCGCAGCTGCACGCCCTGGTATTTCGACGGCAGAAAACCGCTGCTCCATTGGCGCGCGGCGATCGGCTGGTTCTGTCCACCACGACCGAGCGAGGTCAGCACGACGAACCCAGGGAGGTTCGAGGCCTCGGCTCCCAGGCCGTAGGTCACCCACGCGCCCATGCTCGGACGGCCGGCGATCTGCGAGCCGGTGTTCATGAACATGTGCGCCGGATCGTGATTGATCGCGTCGGTGCGCATCGAGCGGATCAAGCAGATATCATCGAGCACCGAACCGATGTGCGGGAACAGCGCGCAGATCTCCGTCTGATTCTTACCGAACTTGGCGAAGGGATGTTGGGGACCGAAACACGTGAGCGCCTGACCCTGCAGCTGCGCCAGCTGTTGACCCTTGGTGAACGACTCCGGCATCGGCTGGCCGTGCAGCTCGCCGAGCTTCGGCTTAGGGTCGAAAGTTTCGAGGTGCGACGGGCCACCGGCCATGGTCAGCCAGATGACGCGCTTGGCTTTCTGCGGCAGCGGCAGCTTGGTCAGCACGCCGGGCTGGGCGGCAGTGAGTTGTGATGGCAGCAGTGACGCCAGCGCGACGGCGCCGAGCCCGGTGGCGGCACGACCGAGGAACGCACGACGGCGGAGAAGGTCCGAGGTCCGGAGTCCGGGGTCCGGGGTCTTGTTCATCTGACATCTCCTTCGCGATCATCGTTCACAGGTGACACAGGCATCGGCCAGCAACGTCGTATACAAGACTCCGGACCCCGGACCCCGGACCGCGGACCGTTCCAATCATTCTCGCGTAATCGTTTCATGCAGATTGAGCAAGATGCGCGCGACGTGCGTCCACGCGGCGAGTTCGCTGTGGTCGAGCGTCGCCGGCACCGGCGCGAGGCCGATCTTCAGCAGCGCGTCAGCGGAACCCTTGTCGGCTTGATAAGCGGCGAGACGTTCGGCGAACAACGTCGCTACCGTGCGCAATTCTTCCGCACGGGGATCGCGTTGCAGCGTCTGTTGCCATGCCCACGTGATGCGCTGCTCAGGTGTGCCCTTACGCTCGTTGAGAATCCGCGCCGCGAAGACCCGCGCAGCCTCGACGTAGGACGGATCGTTGAGCAGCACCAGCGCCTGCTGCGGGATGTTCGATTGTGTGCGGTCGGCGGCACATTCCTCGCGCGTCGGCGCATCGAAGGCGAGCATGCTCGGGTGCGTGAAGCTGCGCTGCCACCAGGTGTAGACGCCGCGGCGGTATTGGCCTTCGCCGGTGTCGGCGGGATAGGTGCGCTGGGGAAAGTTGAGATTCTCCCAGTAACCGTCCGGTTGGTATGGTTTGACACTTGGTCCACCGATGGTGCGCACCAGCAGCCCTGAGATTGCCAACGCATTGTCGCGCACCAGTTCGGCATCAAGACGGAAGGTATTTTGGCGCGCACACAGGCGATTTCCGGGATCAGCGACGTTCAGCGCCGGCGTCGTGGTCGACACCTGGCGGTAGGTCCGGCTGGTGACGATCGCGCGCACCATGTGTTTGAAGTCCCAACCGCTGTCCATGAATTCGCACGCCAGCCAGTCGAGTAGCGCGGGGTTCGCCGGCGGTTCACCCTGCGCGCCGAGGTCATCGAGCACCTTGCTCTGGCCGGTGCCGAGGAACTGCTTCCACAGGCGGTTCATCACCGTGCGGGCGGTCAGCGGATTGTCGCGCGACACCAGCCACTGAGCGAGGTCGAGGCGCGTCAGTTCCTTGCCGTCTGCGGCGGCTTTCGCCAAGTAACCCGCCGTTAAGTAGGCAGGTAGCGCCGGCTTCACCACCTCGCCGGTCTCGATCATCCAGTTGCCACGCGGCAGAATGCGCACGGTGCGCTTGTTCTTATCGCTGATCGACACCAGGCACTTCGGTGCCGCGGCGAGGAAGTCGGCCTTGGCCTTCTCCGCTGTCGCGAGGCGCGTGCGCAGGTCGTTTAGTTCCGGCGCCACCTGTTTGAAGGTCGCGTGCAGCTTATCGTTTTGTTCCTTGCTGCGCTTATCCACCGGCAGCGCGAGGATGTCCGCGACCTCCTTGAGCGGTTGGGCCGCACCCGGCGCACGGATGGGCCGTGCCGCGCTGGTGGTGTTGAGCCGCACATGGGCCAAGCAGTGGTTCTCGCCCCACACCGAGGTCAGCGTGAAGGTCAGCACCGCCTCAGTAGCGGTCGGTTCGGCGAGTTCGAGGTAGAGCGATTGGTTCGCACCCTGCCCGCCCATCACTGCCCAGCCGTTATTGCGCTCGGTGAGGTTGCCATCGATCGCCCCTGGGGCGGCGAAACCGCCCTGCTCGAAGGTCGCGCTGGCGTGGCTCAGCTTGAGCTGCTTCTGGTCGGCTTTGGGGTCGGCCTTGGGGTCGGCCTTGGGGTCGGCCTTGGGGTCAAGAAGCGTGACGACGATCTCGTTCAGCACGAAATTCTGATTCGATGCCAAGCCGATGCCGTTGGACTTCTCCTTCAGCGCATCAAGGCGGAAACCGTTCACGCCCGCCGGCACCGTCGCCGTGATGACGTAGGTGTCGGTGCCGTCGCTTTCCTTGCGCACCGCGCGCTTGTCGTCGACCGTCGCGTGGACGATGGTGCCGTCGATCGTGAGTTGGATGTTGTGTTTGAGCGTCTTGGCGCTCGCCGGCTTCAACGCCTGCCACGCACCTTGCTCGGACAACGCCACCAGCGCCTGTTTTTCCCACGTCGTCTGCGCCTCGACCAGATCGGCGCGCGGCTTGGCGAACTCGGCCTGCAATGCGTCGTGCTGCTTGGTCAACTCATCCAGACGCTTCTGGTCACTGTCACTGAGCACCAACATGCCGTCCTCGCGCCGGCCAAGGACTGCCTCCTTAATGTCAGCGAAGAACGCACCGAGGGCATAGAAGTCATGCTGGGTGAAGGGATCGAACTTGTGATCATGACAGTTGGCGCAACCGGTGGTCTGGCCCATCCATGCCGCGCCGACGGCACGCACACGGTCGGTGAGCATGCGCGACTCGTAGTCCTTCGCCTGCGCGCCGCCTTCTTCGGTCGACAGCAGCAAACGATTGAAGGCCGAACCGACGCGGGTTTCCTGATTCGCATCCGGCAGCAGATCACCGGCGACCTGTTCGATGGTGAAGCGGTCGAAGCGCTTGTTGGCATTGAAAGAGTTAATCACCCAGTCGCGGTAGGGCCAGATGTTGCGCGGATTATCGCTGTGGTAGCCGATGGTGTCGGCGAAACGCACCACATCGAGCCAACCGATCGCCATGCGCTCACCGTAGTGCGGATCGGCAAGCAGACGGTCGACCAGTTTCTCATACGCGTCGGGGGATTTGTCCGCGACGAACTGCGCGACCTGCTCCGGTGTCGGCGGCAGGCCGATAAGATCACTCGACAGACGGCGGATGAGCGTGCGACGATCCGCTTCCACTGACGGCTTCAGTCCGACCTCGGCCAACTGTTTCTGCACCAGCGCATCGATGGCATTGCCGCCCGCGGGCACGGCGGCCTTCGCCGGTTTTTCATACGACCAGTGAAGCTGGTACTCCGCCCCCTGCGCAATCCATTGCTGCAGGATATCCTTCTGCCGCTTGGTGAGTTTCTTGTGCGAGTCCTCCGGCGGCATCAGGTCGTCGGGGTCACTGGTGAGGATGCGCTTGACCAGCTCGCTCTCCGCCGGCTTGCCGGGCACGAAGACCTTGGCCTTCAACGCCTCATCACGGATGTCGAGGCGCAGGTCCTCCTTGCGATGGCTCTTGTCCGGGCCGTGGCAGTAGAAGCAGTTGTCGGAGAGGATCGGCCGCACGTCGCGGTTGAATTCGATCTTGGCTGGGAGCGGCGCTTCGCTGGCGGAAGCGCACAACACCAGCACGAGCAGACCGGCGGAACGCAGGGACAGGATGGTGGGCATGCGGTGTCCGATGGAGGGCAGGGAAGGTGCGCCTGAGCGCGTACCGTGGCCTGCGCATCCCGTTGATAACGCCAAGGTCATGGGCCTATGACCCGGAAAGGCCAGCTGAAAGGTCCGGCGTCAGCAACACATGGAGAGCCCCACCAGCCCATCAGACCATGCACTCACGGAGCATCTTCCGGATGCCAGTGGACCGGATAACCGCCGCTGTGGAGGCGCTCGTCCGTGTGCCAGCCGCGAAGCCCACTGATGCCCTCGAATTACATTTGGGCGCGTTCAACTCGACCACCGCGCAGGGCTGGCGTTTCGAACGTCGTTCCTATGGTCCGCACGGTCAGCCCATCGTGGTTGACTGGAACCGCAGCAAAGACCATGTGCATCATGATCGCACGACGTTCACCGCGTATCACACTTCCGCACCAGCAGTTGGTGAAGCGCGGTAACAACCATGCCGGTGCTGGGTCTTCATCCGGAATCCGTCGATGACATTTACCCCCCGTCGCCATCTGTCTGATCGCCCCGTCGGCGTGCTTGCCGTCCTGGTGGCGATCCTGGTGCTGGGCAGCCTTGCCATTCCTGGGATGCGCATCCGCCAGTTCACCGGTGGACAGTTCGGCTCCGCCGGAGTCTATGTCTCGCTCGGACAGAGCGGGTTGGCGGTCGGCGAGACGCTCGACCGCATCACCCGTCCAGCGGAAGAGATCGTGCGCAGTTTGGCGGCGGCGGATGAGGTCCACAGCACCACCGGCAATGGTTTCGTGTCGTTGCAGATCAAGCCTGCGCGTGGTTCCACCGGTCAACAACTGGTCACCCAACTGACGCAGGCGTTCGCGTCGCATCATTACCGCTTTCCGGCGGACATGCGTGCACCGTCGATCCATAGCTGGTCAAGCGACTCCATGCCACTGGTGGTCGCGGCACTCGATCGTGGGGAGTTCAACGACGAGGCCTTCCGCAACTTCCTCGATCGTGTGCTGATCCCGAGAGTGCAGACCATCCCAGGGGTGGCGCGCGCGGAGGTCATCCGTTACGGCAACCGTTTCGTGCGGGTGGCCTTCGCGGCTGAACGTTTGGCGGCGCTCCGTCTGGACAGCGAACGCATAGGGAACCTGGTCAATGGTCTGGCCGCCGCACCGCAATCCTTCCCCCTACCGGCGGTGGAGGGCAGTGGTGCCAGTGAACGTCATGTGCGGGTGCTGCCCCCATTGGTGACACCGGGCACCTTGGCGACGCTACGCCTGGACGGACGTGTCAGCCTGGACGATGTCGCCGCCCTGGAGGAGCGTGATCCCCTGCGGGATGATTTCCGTATCCTGGTCAATGGCCGGTCGGGCGAAATGTTGACGGTGTTCGCCGCCGCTGACGCCAATGTCTACCGCGCTTCGCACGAGGTCGGCAAGGTCATCGCTGAGGCCTGCGCGGCGCACGGCATGACCTCGCATCTGGTGCAGAACTCACATCAGGCCTTCGACGAAATCGCGCATGAGATCCTGATCGCGGCCGGCTGGTGCGCAGGTTTCTCCTTCCTCTTCCTGGTGCTGTTCCTGCGGCGTTGGCGGGTGGCGCTCCTGGTGTGCAGCGCGTTGCCGCTGTCGCTGCTGATGGCGGCGGTGGCGATGGCGGTCAGCGGTTCCGAACTCAGCCTGCTGTCGCTGATCGGTTTCCTGCTCGCCTCTGGCATGGTGATCGACAACGCCATCGTCATCGCCGAATCGCTGCTGCGGGCGCGTGAAGAATCCGATCCGGTGGAACGCAAACTGGTGCTGCGGCGGGCCGCCAACGCCGTGGCCATGGCGATCATCGTCAGCACCCTGACCACCGTGGCGATGTTCCTGCCGGTGCTGGTCACCGATGAGAATGCCGGGCGTGTGCTGATGATCGCCTTGGCCGCTCCGATCGTGTGGAGCCTGATCGCCAGCTTGCTGGTGGCGCTGATCCTGGTGCCGCTGGCCTTCGCCCGCATCTACCCACGTGGTTTACGCGACGGTCGCGCGGGCAATGGCCATGGCGGCAGCCACGGTGCCTGGCTGATCGCCACAGAACGCTGGTATGGGCGTCTGCTCGCGAGTGTCCTGCTGCGTCCGGTGCTGGGCCTCAGCGTGGCGGGAGGACTGCTCGGCATCGGCATCATCGCGCTGATCGCCCTGCCCAAGCCGGAAGCGCACCAATTCAACGAGGAGCGCGAGTTGCGGATGCGCGCAACGGCCACCGCCAAGCTCGACCTCGACCGCTTGACCGCCCTGTTGTCCGAATGGAACGACCGGCTGACGCCACACCGTGACCGCCTGGGCATCACCTGTGTGCTGGCAAGCGTGTGGCGCAACAGCGGTGGCCTGACCATCTACCTGGTGCCGGTCGATCCACTCGGGCGCAGCAGCGACGAGATCCACAACGAAATCGTGCGGCTGTTGCCGCCCTTCCCGGATCTGATCCTGAATGATCATCAGGAACTGGTGCGGTTCGCCGCCATGGAGGTGGAACGAAAAAAGGCCCAAGCGGAATACGAGGTAGCAGAGGAGAAACGCAAAGCTGAAGAAGCACAGGCGACAGCGGCGAAGGAAACAGCGGCGAAGGAAACAGCGGCGAAGGAAACAGCGGCGAAGGAAACAGCGGCGAAGGAAACAGCGGCGAAGGAGGCAGCGGCGAAACAGCAGGATGTCCCGAGCACGGACACCAAACCCGAGGACACGAAGCAGGCTGGTGTCGCTATGGCCACTGGCGAGACGGCGAAGCCGGAGCAGGAAGAAACCGCAGAGGATCCCGAGCCACTCGACCTCGACTCGTTGTCGTTCACTTTGTCCTCGCCGGATCCGCGAGCGATCATCGATGCACGGCGGCGGCTCAATGAGGTGCTGATGGCCGAAGGTGGTTTGCCGATGGATCACCCGGTCAACGAGTGGAGCAACCGCAGGAACAATCGCGACGGGATCGAACGACCGGATCGCGGCAACCTCACGCTCAGTCTGACGCGCGCGGCGGAGGAGCAGGGCTGGCGCGCTGAGGAGGTCGCGCAACAGATCGCACTTTACACCGGCTCCGAGCGTGCGGTGCAGATGCCCGGCGGTTGGTGGCTAGGGTTCGGTCGCACCAGCACCAGCGACCGGACGCTGATGCACCTGCTGGAAACCGTGGTCTACCAGTCATCCCGTACGTCCACCCGCCCGAACACGTCTGCACCCACCACCACACCCAGAAGCGCTGTCGCCACGGGGAACACCAAGGCCGTGGCTGGCGCAGGTACCCGCACGAAGGTCGCTGGGAAGACCGGCACCAGCGATGCTTCCGCCGCAATCAACGCCGTGGTCAATGCCCCTTTGCTACACTTGGTGCAACCCGCGGTCGCGCCACGTGACCAGCAGATCCGCCGCGTCAACGGACTGACCCACGGGCAGTTGGATGTCACCATCCGTAGCAGCGAACGGAAACGCATCCTCGCCAACTTCCCCGCCTTGCTGGCGCGGGCACGTATCGCCCCCAACGTCGCGGTGCATCTGAGCGAAACCGACACCAGTCGCCAGGACGGCATGCGCACCTTGTGGATCGCGTTGTTCGCCGCCGCGGCGATCATCTACCTGCTGATGTGCATCCTCTATGAGTCGTTGCTCGCGCCGCTCACCGTGATGACCACGGTCCCGGCGGGCATCATCAGCGTCATGGGCGTGTTCACCATCGCACGCATGCCGCTCGATCCGATGGTACTGCTGGGGTTGTTCCTGCTGGTGGGCATCGTCATCAACCACGGAGTGGTGCTGGTCGATCGCCTGGGTGTCACCGTGCCGATGCACCGCCTGATGCGCGCTGATGGCGGACCATCACGCCGTGCACTACTGGCGATGGCCGCCGCCAGCCGCCGACGCTTCACGCCGGTGCTGCTCACCAGCCTGACCACCATCGCCGCGGCGGTGCCGATGGCGTTCAGCCCTGGGCGAGTGTTCGGAGCGCCGATCTCTGGACTCGGACTGTCGCTCAGCATCGGCCTGACCGCCGCCACGGTGTTCACCTTGCTGGTGGTACCGATCGTCTACCAATGGCTCGGCATCAGCCGCGCCGGAACCCTCGCGCTGCTGCGCGGAGGCAGGAACCCATGACCAGGCATTGCCCACCCCCCCGGCCATCCCGCGTTGGACCGCTCTGTGTGTGCGCCGGGCTGCTGATGGTCGGCTTGGCGACGGCCGCCGATGCGCCCGCGTCCGCGACCACGCCGCCTCTGGTGCCACCTGCGCCAGCCGCGCCAGCCGCGCCGCTCACGTGGCTCACGCCGTTGCTGGACGCCAGCCGCACCGCTGCGCGCAACAGCCTGGAAGTGGTCGATGCCGACCTCAGCCGCACCAGCGCCCAGCTGTCGGCGCGCGTCGCCGCCGCGCTGTGGAATCCGCGCCTGAGCTTGTCGCCGAGCTACGGCCAATCGCGCTCGCAATCCAACAGCGTGGTCGATGGACCTGGCATCATCCGTTCGCAAAGCGGCTCGGTTTTCCTCGGGGTGGGAAAGTCATTCGCCACCGGCACCTCGCTCTCGCTGAGCGCCGGCAGCAGCGGCTCGCGCAGCGATGGTGCCGGAGTGATCTCCGACGAGTTCTACAGCAGTTCGGTGTCGTTGGCGATCTCGCAGGCATTGCTGCGTGGCGGCAGTCGCGCAATCAACCTCAGCGGCATCAGCGACGCCGCCGATGCCGAACAGGATGCGCTCGACCAGTTCGACAGCGTGCTCGAAGGGCAGTTCTCCGACCTCGCGAGCCGCTGGTTGGCGCTGGCGCAGTCCGAAGCCTCGCTCCGTCAGTTGCGCGAGAACGTGCGCCTGGCGAGCGAGAACCTCCGCCAGTTCGAGGAACGCCTGCGCATCGGCCTCAGCCGGGAACTCGATGTGCTCAGCCTGCGCCGTGGCGTCGCCGACCAAGAGGTGCAACTGTCCAAGGCCGAACGCCTGTACGCCGCCGACCTGCGCCAGTTCAAACTCTACTGGCCCGGCTTGGAGCTGCCGGATCGCGCCGCACTGCTGAATGTCACCACGCCGACGATTCCACCCCAGCCGAGTTTCGCCGTCAGCCGCCAGGGGCGGGCGATGTTGCGCAGCCTGGCTGCCGCCGCCCGGCAGGTGGCGTCAGCGCGCAACAACGCCTACGACGACCTCAGCATCGATACCGCGTTGAGCAAATACGGTTCGGACGGTGATCTGGGTGGCTCGTGGTCGGAGTTCGACAATCGCGAGACCTTCGACCTGCGCGTCGGTCTGAGCTACAGCCACACCTTCGGCACCGAGGCCAATCGCATCGCCCACCACCAGGCACAACTGGCGCTCGATCAGACGCGCCTGCGCGCGCGCATCGGCGAACGCGACTGGCACGCCCGCGGCCTGGAACTACGCGACGGCTTTGACGACGCCCTTGCCCGGGTCGGCGAACAAGAACGCCTGGCCGCCGCGCAACGCGCGGAGCTGGTGCTGGCGACCGCCCAGGTCGAAGCCGGTCTGGTGACCACCCGCGATCTGGTCGATGCCCAACAACGTGTCAGCGATGCGATGCTGGCGCTCTATCAGGCCAACCTCGACGTGCTGCGCGCCGACCTCCTCCTTCGTCTGCATGAAAACCGCCTCTTGGATCTGCTGCCATGAGCGCTGCCCGCTACGCCCGCCAGGGCCTCGGCCGGCCCTGGACCCGCTACGTTGCGCACACCTGCCACAAGATTTCTGCAACTAGCTCAAGGATCCTCCGTTCATGACCACTAGCTTCGCAACACCTCGTCGCCGCATCATCCCTCCCCTCACACCCATGCTGGTCGGCGCTCTCGCCCTGCTGCTGACCGCCTGCGGCGATCCGGAGGAGGCCGAGCAGGAGAGCGAACGTCAGCGGTTGGCGCAGGCGCAGCAACTCTCGATCCCGGTGCGCGTGCGTGCTGCCGCCGGTGGCACGGTGGTGGAGTCGTTATCGGTGCAGGGTCGCTTGGAGGTCTGGCGTCAGGAGATCCTCAGCACGCCGGTCGCCGGCATTATCCGCCAACTGCCCGCCCTGCCGGATCAGCCGGTGCAAACCGGTGAACTGGTGGTGCTGCTCGATCCGCCGCTCGGCGAACCTGACGAGGTGCTCAAGGCCACCACGGCGCGTGATCGCGCCAAACGCGCGCTCGACCGTCTAGAATACCTGCGCATCAACGCGCCGGTGACGGTCAGCACCAGCGACCTGGAGACCGCCAGCGATGCCCTGGCCGACGCTACGCGTGAACTGGAGCTGCTGACCAGTCGCCAGGCCAAGCGCCGCATCGTCGCGCCATTCGCTGGCGTGTTGGTGAAGATCGAAGGTGTGGTCGGCGCAGCGGTCGCGGAAGGCACCAAGTTCGCCGAGCTGCTCGACCACAGCCGCTACCGCATCCGCCTGGAACTGCCGGAGACCACCCTGCGCCGTTTGCAGATCGGTCAGGTGGTGGAGGTGCGCGCGCTGAGCGACGACAGCAGCGCGACCGGCACCGTCGCCAGCATCCCCGCGGCGATCGATACCGAGAAGGGCACCGGTCAGGTGGTGATCGACACCACCATGCCACCGAGCACTTGGCGACCAGGAGGATTCGCCACCGCCAAACTGGTGCTCAAGGAGACCGCCAGTCCGGTGGTGCTGCCGCGTGACAAGGTGTTCTATGAAGAGAACCGTGCGTACTGCTGGGTCAGTGAGACCCGCGACGGCCACCTGGTCGCGCGGCGTGCCTGGTTGGAGACCGGCGCGAGCGACGAGACCACGCTGATCATCACCAAAGGCGTCAACCCAGGCGACCAGGTGATCGTCGAGGGCATCGCCGGCATGAGCGATGGAGTGCGGATCGTGATCACGCCGGATAAAACCGAGAAGCAAGACGATGCGAAGGATAAGATGACGACGCAGGAGCAGGGGAAATGAGAAGTCCGGAAGTCCGGCTGTTGCGGCAGACCGCCGGAAGTCCGGAAGTTCCGTGTGACCGCGCGAATTGGTTTGCCCACCCGAGCTTGGTGAAAAGACAAAGCGGAAAGACTTCCGGACGTCCGCTGTATTTTAAAACCAGCCGGACCTCCGGACCGGGGCAATTCGAATGATCTCCGCCCTCATCCGCCGTCCGATCGGCGTTTGCGCCTTCACCCTGGCGATAGCGCTGCTCGGGGTGATGGCGGTCCGGCAGTTGCCGGTGTCGTTGCTGCCACCGGTCGAACTGCCGGTGCTGACCGTACGCGTCGATCAGCCGAAGGTCCCGGCGTCACAACTGGAGGAACGCATTCTCCAACCGCTTGAGGACGCACTGGGCACGCTGCCCGGCCTCGCCCAGCTCGAAGGCCGCGCGGTCACCGGCGCGGTAGAGGTGCGCCTGCACCTGCACGCCCACGTGGTGATCGACGATCTGGTCAACCACCTCAATGAACTGCTGGCGGGGATCCGTCTGCCCGAGGGCGTCGAACGCCCACGCATCCTGCGCTACGACCCCGCGGCCGAACCGATGATGCGTCTGGTGTTGGAGGCCGTCCCAGGCGGTCCACCGCTGGAGAACCTCTCGGTCGCCGCGCATGACGCGCTGGTGCCACAGCTTGAGAGCCTGCCGGCGGTAGCGTCGGTGCGCCTGCGCGGTCTGCGTGATCAGGAGCTGCGCATCCGCCCCGACCCCGCGCGCATGGCGGCAGCGAAGCTCACCAGCGAGCGCATCGGACAGGCGATCACCAGCGCAACCAGCAGCCGCACCATGGGTACGGTAATGGATGTCAGCGGCACGCAGGGCGTCAGCCTGCGCGGTTCTGCCAGCCGCCCGGAAGACATCGGACGGGTGATCCTCGCTCCTGGCATCACCATCAACGATGTGGCCAGCGTCGAACGCATTCTCACCGATGCGACCGAGTTGGTGGTCGCGCTGCCGGTTGATGAGCATCCCGACGCGGCTGCTCAGGGGACTCCCGCTCGCGGAGCATTGCTGCTCGAGGTGCTGGCGCAGGCTGACGCCAGCCTGGTGGCGGCTTCCGACAGCGTGCGTCAACGCTTGGCGCAGATCGGCCGAACGATCACCGTCGACGGCAGCTCGACCAGCGATCCGCTCGCGACCCGCTGGACCTACGCCGGCGGCTCGTTGTCGCTGCTCACCGATCGCGCCACCGCCGTGCGCACCGCGATCAGCGAGGTGCAGTCCGCCGCGGTCGAAGGGGCGATCCTCGCGTGGCTGGTGCTGCTGGTGTTCTTGCGCGCCTTCCGGCCCTCGCTGGTGGTGTTCCTCGCCATCCCTTTGTCGGTGGTCGGCACCTTCCTGCTGATGTCGATGGCAGGAGTCGGCCTCAATCTCATGAGCCTGGGCGGTCTCGCGCTCGGCATCGGCATGTTGGTCGACACCGCCATCGTGGTGTTGGAAGCCGCCGATCGCCTGGGTGGCGCGTCGCCGGATCAGCAGGTGCGGCTGCGCGCGATCGCGGTCGGCGTCGGCGAGGTTGCCGGCGCGCTGGTGGCCTCGTGCCTGACCAGCATCGCGGTGTTCGTCCCGCTGGCGTTCCTGCCGGGCATCCTCGGTCGGCTGTTCTACGACCAGGCGTTCACGGTGTCGGCCAGCCACATCGTCAGCTTGGCGGTCGGTCTCGCCCTGGTGCCGACCTTGCTGGCGTTGCCGGCGCTCAGTCGGCGTGCCGGTTTCGGTTCGTGGGCATGGCCGCGAGTGAGCGGCGGTGGCTACGGTCGCCGTTGGTACTGGTGGCCGGTCGCGGCGGTGTGGTGCGTGGTCACCGCACTGCGCTGGGCGCTGGTGACGGTGATCCGGCTGCTGATCGCACTGGTGCAGCTGGTGGTCGTGCTGGTGCGCTGGCCGGCGAAATTGCTGATCCTGCCGATCGATTACCTCGCCAGTGGTGGCCTGCGCCAGACCGAGCGACTGTACGGCCACGTGATCGCCACCGTGCTGCACCGTCCCGCCATCGGCCTTGGACTGTTCGCCGGCGCGTTCGCACTCGGCCTGGCGTTCATCCCGCTGCTGCCGGTGCGCCTGATGCCGCCGAGCCTGTCGACGCGTTTCACCCTCGCTGTCGAGTTGCCGCGCGGTCAGACGGTGGTGCAGAGCAGCGCGTGGGCCGCACGTTTCCTTGGCGAAATGCGGGCGTGGCGCGCCGACGTCGCAGCGGTGGCATTGGCCGGCGAGGACAGCACCTACACCGCCGGACTGAACAAACGTGGCGACCACGAGGTCCAGGTGGTGGTCACCGTCGCCCGGCGTGCGCTCGACCAGGCACGCGAAAGCGCCTTTCTTGCCGACCTCGAACGCTTGGCCCTGACGGTCGGCGCGGTCAGTGCCGCCGCCCGCACGCCACCGCTGGTCGACCTCGGGCTCGGCTCGACCAATGCCATCGATCTCGCCATCCGCGGACCGGACGCCGAGACCCTGCGCCGCCTGGGACTCGACTACACCGCACGCTTACGCGCCGCCGGTTGCCGGGGCGTGGTGACCTCTGCCACCGCCGCGGCGGAGGAACTGCTGATCGTACCCGATCCCGAACGCCTGCTCGCCTCCGGCATCACGGCGGACGCCATCGCCAGCGCGGTCGCCGCCGCCGCGGATGTGAAACTCATCACCGGCTTCATTCCGCAGAGCGGCCCGGATGGCGGCGGTGATCGCACCCTGCCGATCCGTGTGCATGGTCCGCTGTGGGGCAAGGCCGCCACGGATCTGGGATCGCTCAACCTGGGTACGGCGGACAAGCCGGTGCCGCTCGCATCGGTCGCCAGCATCGTCCGCAGCCTGCGGGGCGGATTGATCCTGCACCGCGCCGGCGTGCGCATCGCCAGCATCACGGCGATCGCCCTGCCACCTGGACGCACCAGCGACGAGGTGCTGGCGAGCGTCCAGCAACTCGCACCGCTGCCGCCCGGGTACCACCTGATGGACGACGGACGCGACGCCATCACTGGCCGCAGCCTAGCGGCGATGGGCGGCATGCTCGCGCTGTCGGTGTTCCTGGTAGTGGTGCTGATGGCCATCCAGTTCGAAAGCATCAGCCAACCGCTGCTGGTGATCCTCTCGGTACCGATGGCTGCCGCCGGTGCATTCCCGGCGTTGTACCTGCTCGGTCACGGCCTCGACGTGATGAGCGGCATCGGCTTGGTGGTGCTGGTCGGCGTCGCGGTGTCGAACGCCATCGTGCTGGTGACCACCGCCAACCTGCGCCGCGCGCAAGGGCTGTTGCCGCGCGATGCCATCGCCGCCGCCGGACGCGAACGCCTACGTCCGATCCTGATGACGACCTGCACGTCGGTCCTCGGCCTGATGCCACTCGCCATCGGCTGGGGCGAAGCGGTCGAACTGCGCGCGCCCCTTGCCGTGGCGGTGATGGGCGGCCTGTGCAGTGCAACGGTGCTGACGCTGATCTCGCTGCCGTCGGTGTTGTTGCTGGTGGCGGGACGCCAATCGCCCGAGGCCACGCCGACCACCTAATGGTCTCACATGGGCAGCGCTGGTCCTCGTCGCGCAACTTGTGATGTGATCCGTACGCGCGTTGTCGATTGCCGAGCAAGTGGCGGGTTCCTACCGTGAACCAGCATGACCACCGCCACTCGCCTGCTGTTCCTGGTTCTCGTGATGCTGTCGTTCGTCCCGCGTGTTCATGCTGCCGCCATCGACGTCTACCTGCTCGCCGGGCAGTCGAACATGGATGGACGTGGCAAGACTGCGGAGCTCGATGCAGCGTTGAAAGAGCCGCTGGCGGAGGTGCCGATCTGGTACCGCCAACCACTCGGCGATTCTGGTGGCTGGAAACCGCTGGCGCCCGGCTTCAGCATTCCACCTGGCTACAAAGGTGAACTGCCCGGTCCGACCTTTGGCATCGAGTTGAGCTTTGCCCGGGCATTGCTGGCGAAACAACCCAAGCAGCGCATTGCCCTGATCAAAGGTTCGCGCGGCGGCACTACCATCGAACAATGGGGTCCTGGGCAGCCGGGCAAATCCGATACGCAGGGCGAATGCTACCGCCTCTACGTCGACACCATCACCAAGTCCCTCGCCGCGCTGAAAGCCGACGGCCACACGCCGACCATCCGCGCGCTGTTGTGGCACCAGGGCGAATCGAACGCCAAGGACACCGCCGAGGCCTATCAGGCCAAGCTGGAGAAGTTCATCGCCCGTATCCGCGAAGATGTCGGCAATCCCGACCTGCCCGTGCTGGTCGGCGAGGTGATCGACAACGGTGAACGCAACAGCATCCGCACCGCGCAGAAGGCGATCCCCGACGTAGTGAAGAACACCGTCTTCGTCACCGTCGACGGCCTGACCTCGAGCGACAAAGGCACGCACTTCGATACCAAGAGCGTGATCGAACTCGGGCAAAGGTTTGCGGCGGCGTTGCCGAAACGATAGGCGTGTGATCGCGGATCCATCGGATCACGGTGCCATCCCACGGGAACATGCGGTTCAAAAGCCACCAACGGTGGCGACGCCCCCCCAGCCCGGTGCGAAAGCGCCGGGAACGTGGGCATCCTGCCTCTCTGAAGCCGCCAACGGCGGCGACGCCCCGCCAGCCCGGCGCGGAAGCGCCGGGAAACCAACCGCGGATACCCAGATGAGCCGCTAACGGCGGCGACGCCCGGTGGTCGGTGCCTCAGCACCGACCGTGCGATCTCGCGGCATTGCCGGAACGGTCAACGTCTCGATCTCCGTCCAATCGGATCACGGTGCTGTTT
This sequence comes from Planctomycetota bacterium, assembly GCA_013816485.1. Taxonomy (GTDB): domain Bacteria; phylum Planctomycetota; class UBA11346; order UBA11346; family UBA11346; genus BOG-1363. The sequence continues at coordinate 75,269 of JACDEI010000009.1, read as the reverse complement.
TGCTGACTGTCGGCTTCGGCACCGACCGTGCCGACCCGTGGACGCCGTGATCCGATCTGTCATCCTGGCCAATCATGGCCCACACCCACGTCAATTGCCTGCTCCATGTGGTCTTCAGCACCAAGGGCAGAGCGCCCCTCATCGCGGCGTCCTGGCGAACGGCGTTGCATGCGATGTTATCCAACATCGCCAAGAACCGTGGGTTCCCGACGGTCCTCGTTGGCGGCGTGTCCGATCATGTGCATCTGTTGATGTCCCTGCCGGCCGATCAACCGATCAGCGGATGTCTGCGGATCCTCAAGAGCACCTCGTCGAAATGGGTGAACGACGAATACGTCAAAGACCGTTCGTTCGCGTGGCAGGATGGATATGGCGCGTTCGCCATCAGCCCATCGCACAAGGAAGCGACGGTGGCGTACATCGAGGGACAGGAGGAGCATCACCGTGTACGGACGTTCCAGGAGGAATACCGCGAGTTCCTCCGGCGACAGGGCATCACCTGGGATGAACGGTATGTGTGGGGATGAGGTGGTGACGGCGCGATGACGGTGGTGACGGCGCGATGACGGTGGTGACGGCGCGATGACGGTGGTGACGGCGGCGCCCACGCACCGCCGATCCGGGTGTCGCCGCCGTTGGCGGCTTGTCTCAAATTCCTCGTCCTTTTCCCGGCGCTTCCGCGCCGGGCTGGCGGGGCGTCGCCGCCGTTGGCGGCTCTCGAACGACAACACTGGTCGATCACGTCCGGTTCACGGTTCCCGGCGCTTCCGCGCCGGGCTGGCGGGGCGTCGCCGCCGTTGGCGGCTCTCGAATGACGGTGCGGCTACTCACGCCTGATCACTGAAACACATCACCCCCGGCCGATGGCCGAGGGTGATGCGTCGCTCTCGATGATTCGGCTAGATCACTTCGGATAAACCGGCATCACGAAATTGATCGGACTGGCGTACTTGCTGGTGGCGCCGAACCAGGTGTCGGCGCTGGCATGCCAGTCCTGTGATTCCCACAGCGCGAGCAGGGCGTGGTTGATGGCGTTGCGCCAGGCCGACTGGTTCTGCGCCACGGCGATGCCGTAGGGTTCGGTGGTCAGGCGGTCGCCGGCGATGCGCCAGGCGGCGGGGTCTTCGGAGTTGGCGATTATGCCGGACAACACCAGGTAGTCGTTGGTGGCGGCGTCGATCTCGCCGGCTTCGAGCGCCTTGAGCAGCGCCTCGTTGTCGGCGTATTTCTCAACCGTGGCGTCGGGATTGATCTGGGTCATGTAGTACGACGCCGTGCTGCCCTTGACCGCACCGACCTTCTTGCCGTTCAGGTCGAGGTAGCTTTTGATTGGTGAGGCCGATTTCACCAGCAGGGCCTGACCATCCTGGAAATACGGAATGCTGAAGTCGACCTTGTTTGACGACTTGCTCTCGCGGTAACGCGTGATGGTCATGCTGGCGACCACCATGTCGACGGTGCCGTTGACTACCGACGAACTGCGCTGATCGAGCGCCACCGGCACGAAGTCGACCTTCTCGATGCCGAGGTGGTTGGCGACTCCCTGGGCGATCTCGATGTCGAAGCCGGCCCACTGCTGACCGATCTGGAAACTGAACGGCGGGTTGTTGGCCAGCACGCCGACGCGCACGGTCTTGGCGGCCGTGACTTGCGCCAGAATGTCGACCGCGCCCCCAGGAGCAGCAGCACGATCACCGCCGCCAGTACAGGCGGACAGCACGAAGATGGCGGCAGTAAGGAGCAGGAGCGGCAGGCGGAAGGTCATGGTGGTCACCTGTGAGGTTCGATTCGCGAAAGGAAGTGAGGTCCGACTGGAACAAGCGGCGAGCGGAGCGAGTCCGCCGTGGGCTGCGGGGGGCAGCGCCGCAGGCGCGTTCTTGGGGGGCGGCGCCCCCTAAGCGAAACGACTAAAATCGCCGCTGCTTCACCGTGCCGTAGCGCAGTTGCATGCACTTGCGCAGCTTCTCGCCGAGCGCTTCGTCGTTGGGTTTCTTCTCGGCCAGCGCCGTGTAGTCCTGCATCGCCTTGGTCAGGTATTGATAAGCCTCTTCGTAGGACTTGTCGCGTTCGGGCGAGTTGCCCTTGCCCAAGGCGGTGTTGTAGGCGTCCTGGCCCTTGGCGAAGATCATGTCGGCGGCCGCTTCGCTGCCGTCGCTGGTGAGTGCTGCCTGCTCGATCTTGGCCTTGGTCTTCTTGCCGGCGCGCTGCGCGGTGGCCTCGTCGGGATAGTAGATCACGCGCTGCGGGTTGAGCTTGCCCGCCTCGGCGCTGTCGCTGGCGAAGTAGAACGGCGTGTCGAGTTCGGAGCAGAAGGGACCCTTCTTGTTGGTCGCCACCTGCGATGGTTTTTCCGCCGGCTTGGCATCGTCGCTCTTCGACCACAGGCCGGTCTTGCCTTTGCGCGCCTTCGCCTCCGCGTCCTTGACGGTTTTCTCCAGCGCGGGATCCGGCTTGGCTCCGGTCTGATAGCGTGCGAGACCGGCTTCGACCAGCGCGGCGTTGATGTTCTCGCCATTGATGACGAACTGCACCTTGGCCGCACCCATTTCATCGGTGCCAAAAGCCTCGGTGTAGAGGATCGAGCACTTCTTGCCCTTCATCAGCTCGGTGAGCTTGGCCTGCGCCTTAGCGCGCGTGGCGTCATCATCCGGCACCGCGATGTGCGCCAGACCGAGTACCACAGGGAAGGTTTTGGTCATCACCACCACGCGGTCGGGGGCCGGCACGGCGATCACCGGGTAGGCGTCGACGGCAGTGGCGACACTCGCGCTGGCGATCAGTGTCGCAACCAAACCAACACGACGTGGGACTCGTAACAAGGATGACATACGCGCTCCTGCGGCTGACGGACGGGCGGGGATGGTGGAGGCCCTTCCAGTATGTGGCAAGCACCGGCTGGCGATCCCGTGGCACGGGCGTCCCGCCCGTGGTTGGTCGCTCAACTCACCGATGACCCGCTTATGCACCACTGGCTTACCCACGGCCATGGCGATAAACCGGCAACCACCGAATTCTGTTCAATATACCGCACTGCGCGCACGTACTCGCCCTCATCCCGAATCAAGTGATCGTAGTATTCCGGTTGCCAGAAAACGCCTGTGCGGCCAATGATCCGGTTGGCCTGCTTGGCTGAAAACGATTTCCACCCATGCAGAATCGTCGACAGATGATTCCCTTTTACTGGTTCGACCAAGACATGCACATGGTTCGGCACGACACACCACGCGTGCAAATGATACCGCACATGATCAAAATACTGAAGTGATTGGGCAACCATATGCGCAATGCGCGCTTGTTTCATCCAGCATGCACCTGATCCAGCATCAAGAAAATCTTCAATCCGTTTGGAACGTAGATGGGCAAGCCTGTGCTGAGCATCATCAACAAATCCTTCCGGATCATTCCTGGCTTCCCGCTCCAGTTCATCTCGTTCTCGGGTGAGCCGCTCAAGCACTTCCGCCGGCAGTGAATCCACCAAACGGAAGGTGACAGCATAAATTCCGCCGGCGGTAAGAGTCCAGTGCGGTAAATAGGCACCCTGACGACGTTGTAACGTGGTGGCAGGAGTGTCTTGCGCGTGTCCTACGTCACCGACCACGGGCGGGACGCCCGTGCCACGCTTTGGACGGCGGCCAATCGCGCCGCCCATTGCCTACCGCCCGGTCTCATCAAACCGCAGCAACCGCCCGGCATTGATCATCACCGCGAGGGTTCCGAGATTGTGCAGCAGCACCGCTGCCACCGGGCCATACCAGCCGATCGCGGCGCCGGCGATGATGACCACGGTCCAGCCGAGACCGATCAGCACGTTGATGTTGATGGTGCGCCGGCACAGACGGCTCAGGCGGATGCAGGTGCCAAGACGACGCAGGTCGCTCGACATCAGCACCAGATCGCTCGATGCCATCGCCACGTCGGTGCCGCCGCCACGACCATCCGCGGTCAGGCCGCCGATGGCGACGCCGACGGCACCGGCCTTGAGCGCCAGCGCGTCGTTGACGCCGTCGCCGACCACCAGCGGGTGACGCCCGGCTTTGATCTCGGCGAGCACCCGGTCGAGTTTCTGCTGCGGCAGGACTTCGGCTTCGACCACGTCGATGCCGAGGCGTGCGGCCATAGACTCCGCCACCGCACGGCGATCACCGGTGACCATCACCTGACGCGTCAGACCCAGCGCACGCAGGTCGGCGAGCGCACGTGCGGCTTCCGGACGCGGCTCGTCGGCAAGCAGCAGCCAGCCGTGGAAACGCCCGGCGACCGCGACCGCCACCAACGGGCCGTCATGGGCGGGAGCCGTCGGCACCACCACTCCGGATTCGCTGAGGTAGCTCGCGCGGCCCATGAGCACCGCGCGACCATCGGGCAAGGTACCGGTCAGACCTTTGCCGCCGATCTCCTGCACGGCGCTGAGTGCGAGACGATCTTCATTGGCCAACGCACCGCTAACGGCACGGCTGACCGGATGGCTGCTCGCCGCACCCAGGCTGCCGGCGATGCGCGTCAGGTCGGCGGCATCGACCCCCTCTGCCGGCGCGGTTCCCGTAAGCGACAGACGCCCGAGCGTCACCGTACCGGTTTTGTCGAGGATCAGCGAATCGACCTCGGCGAGTTCTTCCAGGAAGGCTGTGCCTTTGACCAGGATGCCGTGCCGACCAGCGACGGCGAGCGCGGCGATGGCGGTCGCCGGAGCAGCGAGCACCAAGGCGCACGGACACGACGCGACCAGCACCGACATCATCGAGTCGACCGAGCCGGTGAAGAACCACGTCGCACAGGCGAACAGCAGCACCGCGACCAAATAGGGTTGGGCGTAGCGTTCGAGCAGGCGCGTCACCGGCGGCTTGGCCTGTTCTGCTTCATGCAGCAGTGACACGACCTTGCCGAGCGCGGTGTCGGAGCCGGTGCGGGTGACCTCGACGATCAGTCGACCGTACTGATTGATGGTGCCGGCGAACACCGTGTTGCCGACCGTGACTTCGACTGGTACCGATTCGCCGGTAATCGGCGCGGTGTCGAGGCTTGAGGTGCCGTCACGCACGATGCCGTCAGCCGGGCAGCGGTCACCAGGGCGGACCTCGACGCGCATGCCGGCAGCGAGCGATTCGACCGCCACCTCGTTGACCGCACCATCCTCGGCGATGCGGCGCGCATGCGTGGCGGACAGACGTCCGAGCGCGGCGATGGCCTCGCGCGAGCCGAGCAGGCTGCGTTCCTCCAACACGTGACCGATGACCATCGCCAACGGCACCAACGCGGCGGTCTCCAGATCGCCCACCACCCAGGCGGCGATCAACGCGACCGCGACGAGTTGATCGGTGACGCCGTGCAGGCTCGGACGCCGCAGGCTGCTCCACGCTTCCAGCAACACCGGCACCGCGACCAGGATCGCGGCCGCACCGGCGACCAGGTTGGCGAGTTCGCGCTGGGCTGGGATCGCCAAGTGAATGATCAGCGCCAGCACCAGCAGTCCGGCAGACACCAAGGCCAACAGCAGGCGGATGCCGAGTGCACGTTTTTCCGTCGACGACAACAGATCGCCGCTCTGGCCGAAGCTGATGTGGGTGTGATCACAGCAGCCGTCGTGGTGCTGGTGGCCCTGCTGGACGTTCCCGTGCGGATCCTCCGCCGGGGACATCGGCTTCATGCTTGCCGCCCAGGCGAGCGGGGCGGGCTTGAACCCGGGAGTCGGCTTTCCGTCGTTCATTTCTTCACCGATCCACCGGGGAGCAGCAGCCGTATCGGTTCCTTGCCGTCGACCAGCGTCACCAAACCTGCACGGCGCAGGATGGTCTGCATGCGTTCGCGGTAGAGCCGGGTGAGCAGCAGCGCACGCCGTTCGGGCGCGGACTCCGCCGCCAACGCGGTGATGCGATCGGTGGTGATGCGCGCCTTGGCGATGGTCTCCTTGGCCTTGGCTTCGACCTTCTGCAGGATCTCCGTGCGATCGCGTTCGCCCTGTTGCCGGAACTGCTCAGAACTGGTCCGCGCCCTGGCCACCACCCGCGCGGCTTCCGACTCCGACGCCAGCACCGCGTCGAAGGCCGGTTTGGCCCGCGCCGGCAATACCATGGTCAGATCGACGCGGCTGACTTCGACACCGAGCGCCAGCAGAGCGAGGCGACGGTTCATCAGCGAACGGATGTCCCCGCGCAGGGCTTCACGCCGACCGGCGGCAGCGAGCGCCTCGGCACCGACCTCTTCGGCACTGCGGATCGCCAGCACACCATCGAGGCCGCGACCGGCGATCGCGGCGATGGCGCTGGCGCAGAAGGTGCGCTCCAAGACCGGTGCCAAGCGCTCCTGCGCCAGCAGGTAGGTCGCCGCATCGGTGACGTGGTAGGTCACCACACCGGTGAGATGCGCTGCGCCGCCATCACCGCTGATGACATAACCGCCGTCGCGCAGATCGAGCGGCACCTCGACGGGGGTCTCATTGGGCTTGCGTTTGATCAGATCGAGCGCGCCAACCTCCTGGGTCAACTGCCGTTCTGAGGACGGTACCAACACCACTGTCTCGATTGGACGGGGCCACGCCCACACCAGTCCACTGTCGTGTACACGATCGATTTTGCCGAACCGCATTACCACCGCGCGACTGCCGGACTCGACGCTGACGAAACCGGACGCCAACCACACCACCGCCAGCACCGCGACGCCGATGAAGAGGAAGCGGAAGGCGAGATCGACCGATTGTTCGAGCGCGCGACGGGAAGCGGGATCTTTTTTCATCGCTGCGCTCCGCGCAGCGGGTGCGAGGTGCGAGGTGCGAGGTGCGAGGCGTTACCCCACCAGGTTCCGTACTGATCAACACGAGCGATCGAATGCCGGGCGGCGAATGGGAAGACCTCTTGCTCCCGTACGAAAAAACCTCGCACCTCGCACCTCGCACCTCGCACCATCTCCCTCATGGCTTGTCGCTTTTCACTGCCGGCAACACCGGCGCTTCGACCAGCGCCTTGAACGGTGCCGCGTCGGTGCGCAGCACCAGACGTGTGCCGCTGGTGATGATCTGCTCCAGGGTGTCGAGCCCACGCAGGAAGGCGTAGAGTTCGGGATCGGCGGCGTGCGCCTTGGCATAGATCGCAGCGGCCTCGGTGCGCGCCTTGGCCTCCACCGCGCTCGCTTCCTCTTGCGCCTGGGCGATGACGATGCGCGAATCACGGAATGCCGCCTGGTTGATTTCGGCGGCGAGCTGCGCGCCCTTGGCCTTGCGTTCGGCGGCGGCGGTCTGGCGTTCGGCGATCATACGTTCGACGGTGACCTTGATGGTGCTCTCTGGCAGGCCGAGACGTTCGATGCCGACCTGCACCAGTTCGACGCCATAGGTCGCGCGTGCCTGCTCAGCGAGGCGTTTGACCAGCGCCTGTTCGAGCGCGTCGAGCCGCACCTGCGCGGGATCGGTGTTCACCAGTTCGCTCAGCGCGAAACGGCTGGCCTCGGTCTCGAGCGCCGAGCCGAGGAACGAACGCAGGTGACCGGCGGCCTCGTCGGCGTCGCCGCGCACCGCGCGCAGATAGCCCAGAATCGCGTCCGGCTGGCCCGGCACACGCCAGGCGGCGAAAGCCGCGATCTGGATGCGCAGACCATCCTTGGTGCCGACATCGTGCAGGCCGGTAGCGGTGGTGTGCAGGCGCAGATCGACGGCGACCGTGCGTTCCACCGGCGCTGGCAGACGCCACACCAGACCTGGGCTGACCTCGACACGCACGGGATTGCCGAAACGCGTGACCACCAGGGCGGTGCCCTGCGGCACGACGGCGAGGGTCGCGGCGAGGATCGCGACCACCACCAGAGCGCCGGCGATCGCCATACGCAGCCGCCGGCTACCGCCCTGGGTCTGCGGTCCGTGGTCATGGCCGTGATCATGGCCGTGATCGTGATGGTGATGCGATTGGTCGTTCATTCGGCGGAGTCCACGGGGGCGGCATAACGCCGCATGTCGAGCACCGGTCCATCGACCAGGCGCAGGCGGTGATCAATGATGTCGATTTGCGCGCTCGACAAACCCTTGCCGATCGCTTCCAGCCAGCGTTCGAGCGCCAACGCCTTGGGCGCGATGCGCCAGGCCTCGGCCTCACCGGCGAAACGCGTGGTGTCGACCCGGGCTTCGGCCACGCGGATGGCGGCCTGCGAGGTGCCGTTCGCACGTGTGCCGATGGCGTCGATGATCTTCTCGCTCATGGCTTCGGTGGCGTTGCGCCGCGCATCGGCGACCTCACGCGCACTGATGATCGCGGCATCCTGCACACCATGGTACGCCGCGGCGGCAGCGGATGGCGGATGGATGCTGTCGATAGCCACCGCGATGACCTCCAGACCGCTGCCGCTGCCGGCGAGATCCGCTTGGAGCGCCGCGCGCACCGCGATGCCGAGTTGCGCACGGTCCTCGCCAATGGCAGACATCAGCGGACGGGTGGCGAAGACCCGCAGCAACTGACGACGGGCGGCGAGACGCACGGTGTCGTCGGGCGCGGCCAGACCGTAGAGCGCGGCACGCGCCGAGGCGTCGTCGAGCCCGATGCGGTAGAACACCCGCACATCGCTGTTGAGCACCTGCACCGCGCGGGCGGTCGCTGCGTCACCATGGTCGGGCACGACATACAGCGCATCGGCGGCGTGATCGACACGCCACACGCGGTCGTACAGGCGCATGTCGAGGGCGTCGGCAGCCAACCGCGGCAAGGCCTTGGCCTGCTCGTCCGCTTCGAGTCCGACCGCCAGTTCGTGTACCGCGCCGTCTTCGATGCGACGCACGATGCCGAAGGGCCACGGCAGGTGCAGGTGCAGGCCACTCCTGAACACCGTCACCGGCGCACCCAGGCGTTCGTACACCCCGCGTTCCTGCAACGACAAGCTGGTCACGCCGGAGAGCAGCCAGCCGAGCACCAGCAGCACCAGCAACAGCGGCATCGCTGCGGCGCGCACGAAGGTCAGTGCCCAGCTCTGCGACAGGTCGATGCCGAAGCGTTCCTTGATCTCGGCACCGCCAGCGGCGACGCCACCAAGGCGCGGCAGCACCAGGCCCGCGAGCGCGCTGTCGGCCAGACCACGCGCTTCGGCCAACGCCGCCGCCGGCAGGAACGGCGCGGCGATGACGCGCAGCGCGATCTCGCCCGCCACCAACACCACCAGACCGGCGAGCACACGCAGCACCCACACCGCCGGACCGGCACCGAGGGCGCGAGCGACCTCAGCCGCGCCGACCACCACCAGGGTCCACAACAAAAGACGCAGCACGCGCGACAGGCCGCCGGCTTCCGGCAGTTCCGACGCTGCCGGGACACCGGCCGCGACCAGCGTCAGCCGCCGTTCGACCACCAGGACCGGGAAGGCGAGGCACAGCAGGGCGATGCCGATGCCCATACCACCCGGGACCATGCCCGGTTGCGGCCAGGCCCAGCAGACCAGCGCGCCGGCGGCAAGCGCGAGCGGCAGCGCGATGACGGTCTGCGGCCAGCCAGCAACCCGCAGCACGCGTGCCTGTTCGGCCTGCACCAGCAGATCGGGATCGTCGTTGCCGGCGAACAGCGCCTGTGGCGCATCGCCGCCGGCCGTGCGTTCGGCGACCGCGTGACGCTGCTGACGCGCAACCAGCGCCGCCTCCGCCGCTTCCGCGACGCGCCGACGGGCTGAGGCCAACAACAGTGCGGGCAGCAGCGCAGCGGCGGCGAGCAGCAGACTGGCGCAGGCCGGCGCCAAGGCCGCGGCGAGCAATGGCGAGCCGAGCAGACGGATGGCCGGGATCGCCAGCGCGAGGCCGACGCCGAGCACCAGGGTGGACCACGCCATCGCCGCCAAAAGTCCATGCCAACGCGCCGCGCGTTCGACCGCCAGCGGCAACGCCGCGGAAGCCACAGGCAGCACAGTGGAAGAAGGCGTGGGACCGGTCATGTCCAGCACGCTAGCCCCACGGCGCGGGGGCTGCAATCAACCTGGGGGACCGGCAGTGACACCTGACCACGCGCTGTCGCGCCATGCGCCAGCAGGTCCGGTCCGGGTTCAAGCGTGATGGAAGCGGTAGGCATGTGGTGTGAGTGCCAGCAGTACGATAGGCCGCGACCACACGGGACGCCACGCCCTACGGCTGGGCGCGCGCGGTTACGCCTGCGCGTTTCTGGCAAGTTGTTGCCAGCATGGACGCGCTCGGCGCGAGATGCTTGCCGCCCAGCTCCCGCCCCCGCATGGGAGGCTGGCCGCACGCTTGGTTGACTCCTGCCCCTCGTAATACAACGTCATACGGGCGGTTACAGCAGAGCAGCAGCCCAGGAGTCCCCATGAGTGAGCAGGAAGTTATCTCCTTCAAGGCCGACCACGATCTGGTCATGCTGCTGAAGAGCGTACGCAACCGCAGCGAGTTTATCCGCAATGCGGTGTTGGCGGCGCTCAAAGAGACCTGCCCCCTCTGCAACGGTACCGGCATTCTTGATGCCCGCCGACGCCACGACTGGGAATCGTTCAGCCACAGCCATCCGATGACCGAGTGCCGCAAGTGCCACGAACTGGTGTTCACCTGCGACGGCAAAACGGTCAAACACGACTGCGTCCATCACTGATGATCAGCGGTGGATTTGCTGGTGGCGTCGGCATGCGGTTGATCGGCGTGGCGGCCTTTGCGGTGTTCGCACTCGTCGCGGTGCTGGTGGTCGAACGCGGCGGCAATCCGCCCGCGATCATCCCGACGGCACCGGTGGCCTCGACCATCAGTGGTCGTCTGGTGTTGGAGACCACCTATCCCGTCACGCGCTGGACCGTGCAGGTGCAGGGCAAGGATGTGGTCGCCACCCAGATCACGGCGCAACGCTTCGAAGCCGACGTCAGCGGCGATGGCGCGACCATCTTCGTCCAGGCCGAGCAGGTGGATCCGTCCAGCAGCGCACCTGCGGCGCTGCGCTGGAGCTTGGCCGGCAAAAGCGGCGTGTTGTGGGGCGAGGGCGCTGTCGCCGGCACCCTGGGCGCAGAGCGTTCGAGTGCCCCGGAGCGGGGACGCTGATGCCGACCGACGCGCTGCGTTTTGATGACGTGACGGTGTGTTACGGCCCGACGCCGGCGGTGCACCACCTCTCGGCTGAGCTGCCGTGCGGTTCGCTGGTCGCGCTGATGGGCCCCAACGGCGCCGGAAAAAGTACGTTACTGCGCACCATCCTCGGCTGGCATCGCCTGACGACGGGCAGCATCACCATCGGCGGCGTGCCGTGCCGCAAGGCCAGCCGGCGCATCGGCTACCTGCCGCAACGTACCGCGGTCGACTGGGATTTCCCGGTGACCGTGCGCGACGTGGTGGCGATGGGACGTTACCAGGTGCTCGGTCCCTTCCGTGGTTTCCGCACCGAAGATCACGCCGCGGTCGACGCTGCGATCACCGAGATGGGTCTGGAATGGCTCGCCGATCGTCAGATCGCTGCGCTGTCTGGTGGACAACAGCAACGCACTTTTCTTGCGCGTGCGGTGGCGAGTGGCGCGGACATTTTCCTGCTCGATGAGCCATTCGCCGGACTCGATCCGAGTTCGTCTGCCGACCTCGTGCGGCGTTTGCAGACCTGGGCGAAAGCCGGACGGCTGGTGGTGACGGTGGTGCATGATCTCGATCTGGCGCGGCGGTATTTCCCGCAGGCCCTGCTGGTGCGCGCGAGCCTGATTGCCGCGGGGCCGACCGCCGAAGTGCTGAACCCACGCAACCTCACGCGCGCCTACGGCGCCAGCTACGCCTCCGAACGTTCGATGGTGGCGGTGCCGAAACCCGCGCCCGCTCCGGCCCTCGGCCTGTCGCTCAAGGATCCACGGGTGAAGCCGATGGCGCGGAAGGCCGCGCCATGAGTAGAGAGAAACGGGTAGAGCACAGAGCACCAGAACACCAGAGCAGAACTGCGGGGAATCGGCCGAACCGTCCCGTGGTTGCCCGCCTCGGCGGCAGAGCTGGCCCTCGTCCATCTCGGGCGTCCCGCAGGGATGACTTGGCAATAGCCCGGCACTTCAGTGCCGGGAACAGCGATACCCACGACCATAGTCCCGGAGGGACGGCTGAACCGCACAAAAGTTCAGCCGTCCCTCCGGGACTCTGCAAAGATCGATGCACGCTCCCGGCACTGAAGTGCCGGGCTATTCCCATGCCGCCCCGGCGGGGCGGCGACAGCCGAGTGACGGCCAATATTCCTGGACAAACCGAGGGCTTTCTCTCGGCGAAGATACCGTCCGCTCCTCTGGTGCTCTGGTCCTCTGTGTTCGATGTCGCGGTGAGAACACCATGAGCGACTGGCTCGCCACGCTTATCGCGCCGGAGAACCGCTTCCTGTGGCGCGCGGCATTGCTGTGCGTGCTGCTCGGCGTCAGCGCGAGCATGCTTGGCTGCGTGTTGGTGGTGCGGCGGTTGTCGCTGATGGGCGATGCACTCGCGCATTCACTGCTGCCGGGTGTCGGCATCGCCTGGCTGATGGTCGGCACCAGCCTGCCGGCGTTGTTGGTCGGTGGACTCACCGCCGGTTTGGTCACCGCGATGGCGAGTGGATTGATCAGCCGCCTGACACGCGTGAAAGAAGACGCCGCCTTCGCCGCGTTGTTCATCACCTTGTTCGGTTTGGGTGTGGCGCTGGTGAGCAAGGCCGGCACGCCGATCGATCTGCTGCACTTTTTGTTCGGCAACATTCTCGCGGTCGGACCGCAGGACCTGTGGCTCGCCGCCGGCGTCAGCACCCTGACGATCACGATCTTTGCCGTCTTTTACCGCAGCATCTTGTTGGAGTGTTTCGACCCCGCTTATCACCGCGCGAGCGGCGGCCGCAGCACGGTGACGCACCTGGGATTGCTGGCGCTGGTGGTGCTCAACCTGGTGGCGGCACTGCACGCGCTCGGTGGCGTGCTCGCGCTCGGCCTGTTCATGCTGCCGGCGGTGACGGCGTACCTGTGGTGCGACCGCTGGGGCCGCATGCTGGCGTTCGCCGCGATCTATGCGGTAAGCGGCGCGCTCATCGGCTTGTGGGTCAGCGTCCAGGCGGGCTTGGCCTCAGGTCCGGCGATGGTGCTGGTGCTCGGCGCAGGCTTCGCGGTGTCGTGCGTCATCGGCCCACGACACGGCTTGCTACGGTGGTTCCTGCGTCCGGTGCATCATCACCAGGAGGAGAGCGAGGAACATTGTGAGGTACCGGGGCATCGGCACTGAAATCGTTGTAGGAGCCTGATCTGTTCTGATCCCCGCAGGGGCACCCCGAAGAAGCCGTGGACGCTTCCACCCTGACCAAAGAGTGGCGGCAGCAACCTCACATGCTCTACTGCCGCACGCACGACCGTCAGGAGAATCAGCGATGGAAGGCATCACCTCTGTCTTTGCCGCCAAAGCGACACCCGCCGAAGTACAGGGCCTGTTGTTCCGGGAAGTGGACTTCAGCGGCGATGACGAGGCCGATGCGGACGTCTTCAACTCCGGGCTCGGCGAACTATTCGGCCTCAACTTTGTGGAGGAGGACTATTTCCTGCGTCTGTGGTCACCCAAGCCGACCAATCCCACAGATTTTTTCGCCCTGCCACAGCCGGATATCGGCCTTTACGAACTGGAGAAGGAGGTCCTGATCGCACGTTGCAAGAAATTGAAGATCGCAGAGCTCGACAACATCTTCATCGCCGGTGACACGTCAGCTGAGGACCTGGTTCCTGGGCAGATGCGAGAGATCGGCAAAGGCGACAGCTACGTGGCCTACCTGGGAATGTTCCATCATGGACGGATTTTCGGCGAGTCGGCGAAGGAGCGGAAGCTCCTGCGTGACGGCTGGCTGCCCGGTTGAGGTTTCACTCTCTTCTCAACCGCTCCGCATCCCGTTCGCTAAGCGTCTGCGTCTCGTTCTCGTCACTCGCAATCACCACCGGATCCTCGTCCGACAATGGCTGACGCGGCGCGGGGGTGAAGAGGTGTTCCAGGCCATGGCGGCGGGCGCGGTCGCGCAGGGCGACGCCCAGCGATTCCCAGGCGGTGATCACCGTGCGCAGGCGTACCTGTTCGACCGCGGCCATTAGGTCGCTGGCGGTCAGTTCCTCGGCGGCGAACAACGCGGCAAGGCGATCGAGGTCGGCGGCGGCCTGCGCCATCGCGCCACGGCGGGCCTCCTGCGCCTGCTCCGCGCGCCAGCGTTCGAGGGCGATGCGTGCCTGCATGGCTTCGCCTGGGCTCAGGCGTTGGACGATCGCGGGTGTCAGATCCGCGCCGGCCAAGGCCTTGGCGCGGTCGAGGTGCCCGACCATCTCCCAGCGGCTGCGGGCGGCGCGATCCTGGCCGGCAGTGCGGTCCTGGCGGACGATCGCGATGCGCCGGGCGGTGACGCGCAGGGCGATAGTGGAGGAACCGGCGGCCATGTGTCCCAGGGTCTTCCTGGCGGAGCGGCGGCAAGCGCTTGCCTCGCGAAACGAGACGGCACACGGTGTGCACCCCCGACCTTGGAGGCCTCATGCGCACCGCAACATCCGCCGTTTCTCCCGCCCTGTCCCGTCGCACGCTGCTGGGCGGCGCCCTGGGTGGCGCTGCGTTGCTCAGCGCCGGATGTACCGACAGCACGACGCGGGCCACCAACGCGGCGGTACCTGCGACCACCACGCCCGATGAATCCACCTGGCGCATCACCAACGGTCGGATCAATCAGTCGGTGGTCGGCTGGTGTTTCAACCCGATGGAGACCGTCACGCTGGCCAAGGCCGCAGCCCAGCTCGGATTCAAATCGGTCGAACTGGTCGATCCCAAACACTGGCCGATGCTGAAAGAAGCGGGCCTCACCTGTGCCATCGCCGGCAGCCATGGTTTCGTCAAAGGCTTCAACCACGTCGAGAACCATCAGATGTGCGTGCAGAAGATCAGCGAGCAGATCGAACGCTCGGCAGCGTTCGGATGCCCCAACGTCATCACCTTCTCCGGCATGCGCGAAGGCATCAGCGATGAGGAAGGGATCAAGAACTGCGTCGCCGGTATCAAGCAGGTGGTCGGCCTCGCCGAGCAGAAGGGCATCACCATCTGCATGGAAGTGCTCAACAGCCGCGTGAATGAGAACATGAAGGGCCATCCCGACTACCAGGCCGACCGTATCGAGTTCGCGGTCGAGATCTGCAAGCAGGTCGGCAGCCCACGCATGAAGATCCTCTTCGACATCTACCACACGCAGATCATGCAGGGCGACGTCATCACCCGCATCAAGCAGTACCACGAATACGTCGGCCACTACCACACCGCCGGCGTGCCTGGACGCGGCGAACTCGACGATACGCAGGAAATCAATTATCCGGCAGTGATGAAGGCGATCCTCGCCACCGGGTACAAAGGTTTCGTCGGCCAGGAGTTCATTCCGACGTGGCCGGACAAGGTCAAAGCCCTGCGCCACGCGGCGCGGGTGTGCGATGTGTGAGCAGGGATGACTGGATCGGACATGGAGGACCGGAGAACCGGAGGAATTCGCACCGCTGCCTCCCCCCTCCGGTTCTCCGGTCCTCCATGTCAGTCCTTCGTAAATCGCTCGACGTGTCATCAGCCAACCAATCCGTTCCCATCCCGTACCATCTGCCCCACAAGGATTCCCCACATGAAGTATGTCGTCGCCTCCCTCGCCCTGTTCGTCGCCGTCGGCGCGCCCGCCTTCGCTGAGGACGCGCCCAAGCCGAAGAAGAACCTGGGCTACCAGGACACCCCGCTGGTTCCTGGCACCACCTGGCACGTGCATGACGGCGAACGTCCGCAGCCGACTGTCGTGACGCCGGGGACCTTCAGCACGCAGGACCAGCCGGGCAAACCGCCGAGTGACGCCATCGTGTTGTTCGACGGCACCAACCTCGACAAGTGGCAGAACCAGAACTGGAAGTTGGAAAACGGTTACATGGAAGCCGCCAAGGGTCAGCAGACCTCGAAGGATTCCTTCGGCGACATCCAGTTGCACATCGAATGGACTTCACCGGTTCCTGGGAAAGGTGAAGGACAGGGCCGCGGCAACAGCGGCGTGTTCCTGATGGGCATCTATGAAATCCAGGTGCTCGACTGCTTCGAGAACCAGACCTATCCCGACGGCCAGACCGCAGCGATCTACGGCAGCTTCCCTCCGCTGGTGAACGCCAACCGCAAACCCGGCGAGTGGCAGATGTACGACATCATCTGGGAATGCCCGAAGTTCGACGGCGACAAAAAAGTGGTGAAGCCGGCGTTCGTCACGGTGATCCACAACGGCATCGTGGTGCACCATCGCACTGAGCTGAAGGGTCGCACCAACCACAAGGCCGCGGCGGCCTACACCCCGCACAGCGCAACCGGTCCGATCTCAATGCAGGACCACGGCAACCCGGTGAAATACCGCAATATCTGGGTGCGTCCGCTGAAGGGTTACGATCAGCCGTAAGCGTCGTCTGATACGCGGAAGAACGAGAACGCCGCCCGGCAACGGGCGGCGTTCTGCTTTGGCGAGCACGGCGGCGGCAGGTCAGCGACGGCGACGGCCACCTTCGGGATCCGGCACATCGACCTTGGAAAAGGCCGGACCGCGGTTGATCACCAGCGCGGCATTGGCCGCTTTCAGTTTCGCACCGCCCGCATCGGTGACCTTGGTCTGCCAGACGTAGAGGCGTTGCAGTTTCGTCAGGCCCGCGAAGTGCGCGAGGCCGGCATCACCGACACTGGTGCCCACTAGGTTGAGGTACTCCAATCCAGCGAGGCCCTTGAGCGCGCCGAGCCCCGCATCGCTCACCGCCGTACGGTTGAGGTGCAGACGCGTCAGGTTGCGGCACTTCGCCACGCTGGCGAGCCCGGCATCGGTGAGCGCGCTGCCTTGGAGATCGAGCCAGAAGACGTTGGCGGCAAGGCGGTCGAGTTCCTTTAGATGGCCGGCCGTGAGCGGCTCGGTCAGGTGGCTGAGGTCGACATCGAGCGCCGCGCCGTTGCTGCTGATGAGGGT
Organism: Planctomycetota bacterium; assembly: GCA_013816485.1. GTDB lineage: Bacteria > Planctomycetota > UBA11346 > UBA11346 > UBA11346 > BOG-1363. The sequence goes on along the minus strand of JACDEI010000009.1, from coordinate 58,365 downwards.
GATGATCGCGCCCGCATCGCTCAGTGCCTTGAGCGCCGCGGCATCGGGCTTGCTGAGTTTCCCGCTGGCCAGATCGATATCACTCGGTCCCAGGTGCAGCGGGCCATTCACCGGTTCGGGTTTGGCGACGACACCCGCCACGCCATCGAAGGCCGCACCGGACTTGATCCAATCGCGGATCGCATCGGTCTGCGCCTGCGTCAACGAATCGCCCTTCGCCGGCATGCGATCGTCATCACCCGCCGGCAGCAGCGTCAGCGAATAGAGCGTGCTCTTCGCCGGATCGCCAGAGGTCAGGATAGCGCCGTTTTTTCCGCCCTTCTTGATCGCCTCCGGCGAGTCGAGTCGCAGCTCGCCTTTCTGTTTCTCCGGCCCATGGCACGAATAGCAGCGGTCGGCGAGGATCGGCTGGATGTTTTTGGCGTAGGTCGGCGTGTCGGCGGCGGACAACCCCACGAGCGGAAACAGCAGACTGGCCGCAGAGGCACAGAGTCGCAGAGGAAGACGGGGAGATAACATGCGCTGAGCGGTGATGGCTGACGTCATGATGCAGGTCCTTGCTGGTTGTCCGGCTCTGCGGCTCTGCGTCTCTGCGGCCAATCCCATGCTGTTGTTCACCCGAACAGCGCGGTGATCGGACGCCCCTTGTCGGCGACGGTGAATGGCCGGCCCGAGGGCGACATCACCACCTTCTCCAGCGGCAGACCGAGGCCGTACGCGATGGTGGCATTGAAGTCGGTGACCTGGGTTTTTCCCGCGGCGACCTCGCTGCCAGTCGGATCCGTCGCGCCGTAGACCTGTCCACCGCGCACGCCGCCGCCGGCAAGCGCCATGCTGAAGGCCTTGGGATAGTGGTCGCGACCGTTGTTCTGGTTGATGCGCGGCGTGCGGCCGAACTCGGTGGCGACGACCACCAGCGTCTCCTCCAGCAGGCCGCGGCTTTCCAGGTCGGGCAGCAGGGCGGCGAGACCTTCATCGAGGATGTTGGCGCGTTCCCCCACGCGGTCGAAGTTGTCGTCGTGGGTGTCCCAGCCGCCCAGATTGACCTCGACGAAACGCACATCGTGTTCGATCAGACGGCGTGCCAGCAAGCAACCCTGCCCGAACTCGTTGTCACCGTAGCGGTCCTTGAGGTCCTCCGGTTCCTGCGCCAAGTCAAACGCGGCAAGATCCTTGCTGCCCATCAGCGCGATCGCTTCCTGGTAAAGATCCTGATACCCACGCACGGCCTTCTGCGGGAACTCCTTCGCGAAGCCCTCGTTCAGTTGCGAGAGCAGGCCCATGCGGCGATCGAAGGATTCTTCGGTGACACCACGCGCGCGCGCGCTGTGTTGCAGACCGGCCTTGGAATTACCGAGCGGCAACGGTGCGAATTTCGCTTCGAGGAACCCGGCACCCGGATGACGGCCACCACCACCAACCACCACGCTGGTGGGCAGTGTCGGATTGCCGCGACCGGTGAAGTACGACATCCACGCACCCATGGTCGGGTGGCGAATGGTGCCGCGTTGAGTGAAACTGGTGTGCATCAGGTACTGCGCCGGCTCGTGTGCGCCCTGCGTCGAAGTCATGCCGCGGATCACCGCCACCTTGTCCATCTGTTCGGCCATGCGCGGCAGGTACTGGCTGACTTGCACGCCGTCGGCGTTGGTCTTCAGCGCCTGCGTCGGGCCGCCAGTCTCGGTGCCGGGTTTGGGATCCCAGGTATCGAGGTGGCTCATGCCGCCGTTCATGTTGAGGAAGATGCAGTTGCGCGCGGTCGGTCGCCGTGCGATGGCAGCAAGCGGATCGGCAGCGCTGGCCAGCGGCGTCAGCCATGGCAGCAATGACACCCCGAAGGCGGCCTTGGCCACGCCTCCCAGGAACGCGCGGCGCGAACAGTCATCCAGACGATGGGCGAGGTGTTTGAGGCTCATGGTCGTTCCTTCAAGGCTCAGCGCAGGAAGAGGAATTCGTTGGAGTTGATCAGCGCCCAGGCGAGATCCTTAGCACCCTCAGGACCGTGCGCTGCGATCACCTTCGCGGCCAGCGACACTTCTTTGGACGTCGGTTCGCGCGACAGGATGGTCAGCCACAACTGTTTGGCCTTGGCCTCGGCGTTGCTGCCTTTGAGCACGTTCGCCGTCAGCACCGAACGATTCGACAACAGATCCGGTTCGATCAGGCCGTTCATCATCGCCAGGGCCTGCGTCACCGCCGCGCCATCGCTGCCGTTGTCGATCAGTTGGCGATCGCTCTGACCGAAGGTGCGCAGGAAGTGGCTATTGGGTGCGGGCGATCCGAGTTCGGACGCGCGCAGCAGGTTGCCCACGCCGCCCTTGGCGTCGCGCGCACCAGTGCCCTTACCCTCGCCAAGGATCTTCTTCTTGGCCAACGGGTCAGCCTCTGACATCAGTTCATCACGGCGATCGGCGAGCGACTTCATCTCCTGCATCAGCTTGGCTTTTTCCGCACCGTTGGGGGCTTTGTTGATCTTCTCCTTCAAGGCCTGGAAGTCGGCACGTAGTTTCCCCGCCTCCTCCCGCTTGTTCGACATCGACGACGCCAGTTCGAACAGCTCGGCAGGCGACTCGTCTTTGTGCTTCTCGTACATCTCGTGCAGGTGCGTCGCATCGATGCCCTTGTGGGTGTCGATGTCGGACACCGCGAGCGTCATCAGCGAATCCCACACCTGCTCGCCGGTCAGGCGGCGCAGCTTCATGCCCTGGAAGGCATAGGCGTCCTCGGCGATATCCTGTTTCACGCTGTCGCGCTGGTAGGCGTCGGTGGTGTAGAGGATCTCCTGGAACTTCCGCAGGTCGAACTTCACCGACACCATCACGCGGGTGAGGAAATCCATCAGCTCCGGGTTCGACGCGACGGTGTCGTCCTTGAGGTTGTCCACTGGCTCGATCAGGCCGGTGCCCATCGACTTCTTCCACATGCGGTTGGCGATGACCTGGGCGAAACGCGGCTGGTTGACCATCCAACTCGCATAGGACGCGCGCGGCGCGGTGCCCTTGGCGGCGTTGCTGATATCGGCCTCGCCGAACATCGCATGCGCCTCGACCTTTGCGCCCGGCTTGGCATCGACGTACTGGTAGTCGTGCGGCAGCTTAATCGTTGCCGTGTCGTTGTCGGCCACGCCCAGGCCGACGGTTTCCGTCAGCATGCGCATGGTGTTGCGCACCTGCGGCGGGGCGTCTTTGATCTTCTGCGCCAGTTCGCGCATCTCCGGTCCGCGTTTCACCTTCGGATCGTCGCGGTAGCCCTTCTTGACCGCGGTACCGGCGGTGAACGCCGCCATTTCAAAGTAGTCCATCCGCGTCCACTTGTCGGTGGGATGGTTGTGGCACTGGGCGCACGCAAGCTGGGTGCCGAGAAACACCTGGATGGTGTTCGACATGTTGTCGAGCGGCATGCCGGTATCGCGCACGTAGTAACCGGTCGCGCCGTTGCCGCGCGCAAGCGCTGCGCCTTCGGCCTGGAGCAGTTCGCTCACCAGCTTGTCGTAGGGTTTGTTGTCGCGCAGCGACTGCTTGATCCAGTCGATGTAGGCCTGACCTGGGTAGCGATCCTGCAAACGTGTGGTCGCGCGCAGCAGATCGGCCCAGAAGGTGAACTGATGCGAGAGGTAGCCTTCGCTGCCGATGAGTTTCTTCACCAGCTTCTCACGCTTGTCGCTGGTCTTCTGGCCGAGGAAGGCCTGGGTTTCATCGAGCGTCGGGATACGTCCGACGAGGTCGAGATAGGCGCGGCGAACGAACACCTCGTCGCTGACGCGACCGAGCGGCTTGATGTTCTGTTTGCCGAGCTGCGCGTTCACCAACTTGTCGATCGTCGCGCTGGCGCTTTTCAGCGCCGCAGCGTCGAGCGTCTGCACTGCCGGCTGGGCCGGAGCGGCGGCCGGCGCTTGGTCATCGAGGTGCACCACCGGCAAGGCAACGCGATCGCTCGGCCATTGCCATCCCAGGATCGCGAACCCCAGGACCAGGGGCACACTAAGCTTCATGAGCTGCTGCATGGGAAACCTCGTTCAGGCAGGCATCGCCCGCGCTTGATGGGTAATAGTGCCACCAGAGCCTCCGTGTCGCTGGTGGATTCTCCCACACCTACAAATGGGGTGGTATGGACACCTGAAATTTGTCGGGCACATCACTGTGGAGCGTCTCTGCGGCTAGCGAGTGGGCGACCTAGTGATCCGCCTCCACCAACAACCAACCCCAGGACCATCGGCCCTGGGGTTGGTCTTCATCCGCGATGATGCGCTGCTTACGGCAGGACCTTCACCTGGATGTTTTTGTATTTCACCAGGCTGCCCGGATCGTGGATCTGCAGCGCGAAGGTGCCGCTGGAGAGCTGACGATCCGGACGGTTCAGATCGGCGGGCTCGGTGTAGTCGGTGATGACTTTGCCGTCGATCTTCACCACGATGTTCTTGCCGTTGACGATGATCTCATAGAGGAACCACACGTCGTCCTTCGCCGGCGCTTCGAAGTTGTCCTTCACGTTGTAAAGGCCGGCGGTTTTCTTCGGGTCGCCGTGGGTGTTGTTGACCTGCGCCTCGTAGCCCTTGCCGGGCCAGCCGTCCTTCTGGAACTTGGTGTGGAAATAGATGCCGCTGTTGGCGTTCTTGGCGGTCATCACCTCGGCCTTGAGGTGGAAGTTCTTGAAGTCGTGGTTAGCAACCGCGCCATCGTAGAAGACGTGCGCGCGATCACCCTTCACCACCAGACAGCCGTCTTCCAGTTTCAAACCGGCGGGGTTCTCGTTGATCTTCCAGCCGTCGAGGCTCTTGCCGTCGAACAGGCTGACGAAGCCCTCGTCGGCGGCGTTGAGCACACCGAATGAGCCGGCGGCAAGAGTGAACGAGAGGGCGAGGGCGGACAGGATGCGCATGGGATTCCTTGGACGGGTGAGCGTGTGGGAGAGGTACGGTGACGGGCTTTGGACGCTGAACCAGCCTCCGCAGCCATCGCCAGAGGAAGGTGTTGCGCAGTGGTTTGTTCCACCACCGCTATCGGCCGGAAACCGGGAAAGGTTTTCCGCCATCCAGGTATGGCACGTCGGCACAGGCGGTTACCTGCCTTCACCGTGGCACGGGCGTCTCGCCCGTGGTCGTTGGTCATGCGATCACGGGCGAGACGCGCGAGACGCCCGTGCCACGAGGAAAGCCAACGACCGCATGCTTGTCTTCACCGGCTCATCGCTCAGCATCCAACTCGTCATGAACACGCAGCGCATCGTCGTTATGGTGGCCTCCAAGCTCTCCAGTGCCTAGCACCGGAAGGACTCCCACTGCACGATTTTGCGCGGGGCGGCCTTCCAAGAAGGTCGCCCCGCTTTCGTTTCAGGGCCTCGCGTAAATCCCGCCTTCATCACGCTTCATTCCAACCACAGCTCGAAAGGAGCATCCCATGTCCCGCCTTATTTCCGCCGTCGCCGTCGTATGCGTCGCTGCATCGCGCAGCCTCAAACCCCAGCCGCATCCCACCCCTACCACCACGTTTCCCGACGGACCAACCCATGAACACCACCGCTGAAACCACCCACCGCACGACTCCCATCACCACCCGGACGCTGCGCCGTCTGACCGCCACCGCTGGGCCGTTCCGGGCGACGGTCGACACCGCGCCGACACCGCTCGACCGCCTGCGCGCCACCCTGGACCTAATCGGCCAGGAAGATTGGCCCGGCGGCGATTACCACCCTGCTGATGCTGACGTCATAAACGCCTGGGACGCCACCCGCGCTGAGGTCGCTCGTGATCCGGACGCGGCCATCGACCACCTCGACACCTTCGTGCGCACGCATCAAGGTGACCTACGCGACCTGATGATCCGGGCGCGCTATGGCCAGGCACCGACGCGGTTGCTGACGCAAGTGGCGACGACGATCACCGCCGAACTCGCCCGCCGAACTCCGTGACAAACGCCCATTGCGTGGCTTCGCCACGCAATGGGCCACCGGAGCGCGGACCTCCAGGTCCGCCTGACGTCATGGACTCAACCCATGCCCGCATCCACCCGGCACGTTTCCTGGGATCGCCATCGCCCATGAGCAGATGACGTCAAGCGGACCTGGAGGTCCGCTTGACGGTGGTCGCTGCGCGACGTTTGGGATTCAGTCAAAATGTTCGTCGTGCGGATCAAACGCCGGCACGGGAATGTTCACGATCTTCAGCTTCCCGATCGCGCGATGCCGGCAGCCGGGCTTGATCAAGACCGTCGACATCGGCTTCACCGGGATCATCTCGCCATCGAGTTCCATGAACCCTTCACCTTCCAGGATCAGGTAGATCTCGGTGAGCTTCTTGTGGTAGTGCGTGCGCGCGTCTTCCTGGATGTCGACGTAGTGGATGGTCGCCACCTGGTTGTCGGGCTGGGCGAACGCGCGTTTGGTCCAACCGCAGGGACAGCGCACGGCCTTGATGTCATTGAGCTGGGCGAAGAGGTAGTTCTTGGTCGCGGTGGTCATGACGGCTCCAGAGATGATCGGAGGAAGCGCTGGCGGACGCGGGCGGCTTTTGGCAATATAACCGGCACGGACGCGAATACATGGCAAGACAGCGCCAGGATTTGGCAAAATCGATGGTCGCGCGCATCCCCCCGTCGCCGGTGCGCTGCGAGGTGCTGTACGTCCAGCGCGGCACCTCGCCCGCGCGGCACGAGTTCGCCAGCCACGCCCATCCCTTCTGGCAGGTGGAGATCGCCCAGGCCGGGGCCTTCCGCTGCCGTACGGCTGATCAGGAGGTCCCTCTGCGTCCGGGTGACGGCCTGCTGATCCCGGCGCAGGTCGAGCACGGCTTCCGCTACGACCGGCGCAGTCGCCATGTGTCGCTCAAGGTGCGGGTCGACGGGGTGGTGCCACCCGTAGGCATCCTGTTGCTCACCGAGCTACCTGGTTGGCCGGCAATGCGCGAGGCGCTGGTGGCGCTGGTCGACCAGGATCGTCCGGATCGCGCACGGCAACATGCCACCGGCCATCTGCTGGAGGCGATCATCGCACTCGCCGTCGCACCGCGCGCGGAGCACGAGGAACCGCCATCGATCGTCGAACAGGTGCGCGCCTTGGTCGAGCACGGTGAGAACCGCCGCTGGAGCGTCGCCGCGGTGGCACGTGCGCTGGGGTTATCGCCTGGGCACGCCTCGGCGGTGTTCCGCACGCAGGCTGCCATGACGCTCAAGTCGTTCCTCGACCAGGCACGCCAAGAAGCCGCCGCGCGCTTGCTGGCTGAAACCGATCATCCCATCAGTGAGATCGCCGAGCTGCTGGAATTCCCGGACGTGTTCGCGTTCTCACGTTTCGTCAGCCGCGTCGCGGGCGTCAGCCCACGGGCGCTGCGGGAACAATTGCGCCGCGCACGCTGAGGATTGTTGTGCCACGAGCATGAGCGCTTCGCTCGAACTCCCCGTGACCAAGATCCCACGCCAATTCCACGCTGGTTTCGCCGGGGCTTCCACGCGCCGTCAGGACCAAGTGGTGAATCCCCTTTGTTGGCACACCTATGACAACACTTCGGGTGAACCCACCAAGGAGGCGATATGGCTATTCCCCAACATCCCGACCATCGTTCTGACCATCATCTTGACCACCCGTCCGCTGATCGTGACACCTCAGAGCGTGCCTTGAGCAGCCGGGCGCTCCCGATCGTGGTGCTCATCGTCCTGCTCATCACCGTGATCGCGACTTACTACTGGTACGCATGAAACCCGACGCCGAGATGCGCAGAGGCGTAGAGCCATCACCGATGGCAGTGATCGTTCGGTAGACGGACGGATTGCATTTTCAGCCGCTCTGTGTGTCCCGGCGTTACTTTTGGCAGGGACACCGGAGTTTTCACCGGTGTCACGGTGGTTGTCGTCGCGCTTACTTCGCCGGCGCTGCCGGCTTGGGTGCCGTCAGGTACTTCGCCGGCACCTTCGCACCCAGGCCGTATTTCTGCGCTGACGCGGTGTACTGCTCCGTGGCCTTGGGCATCTGCTTGCCGAGTTCTTTGGCGCGGTCTTCGGACTGCGGATGGGTGCTCATGAATGCCGGGCCGCTGCTGCCGAGTGCGGCGAAACGCTGCCAGAACGCCACCGCTTCTTGCGGATCGTAACCGGCCTTGGCCATGTACTCCAAGCCCATGCTGTCGGCTTCGAGTTCGTGTCCGCGACTGAACGGCAGGACGACGCCGACGTTCGCCAGGCCGCCGGCCGCAGCCAGGCTCAGGTTGGTGGTGGAGTCGCTGTAGCCCTTGGCCTTCAGCACTTCGCCCAACGTCGCCGTGGCTCCGTTGAGGATCACACCCTGGGTCATGCGCTTGCCACCGTGGCGCGCGACCGCGTGGCCGATCTCGTGGCCCATGACCGCGGCGACCGCGGCTTCGTTCTGGCAGTAAGCGAGGATGCCGGTGTAGAACGCGACCTTGCCGCCGGGCAGACAGAAGGCGTTGATCTGCTCGCTTTCGAGCAGGGTGAACTCCCAAGCGAACTTGTCGCCCCCGGGCACGATTGCCGCCAGGCGTTTGCCGACGCGTTCGATCATGGCGTTGGCTTCGGCATCGGTGCAGCGCTTCTCGCTCGCGAGGACTTCCTTGTAGGCGTCGACGCCCATCTGGTTCTCTTCGCCTTCGCCGTAGATATTCACCTTGTCGGCGTAGCGCTGGACGCTGCCGCAGGACGTAAAGCCCACCACCATGGCAATGGCGATGGTCAGGATGGCGGTGAACGAGGCGAATATACGCATGCGGTGCTCCGGGGGCAGGGCTGCGGTGTAGGCCCTTCCACTCTGGCGACAAGCAGCGCGGGGGCGACCAGCAGCGCGGGGGCGACCAGCAGCACGCGGCCTATTTGACCGTCGCCACCCAGATCACCACATCGAGGTTGGGCGGCAGGACCGCGACATCGAGCACGCCGTCGGCGCCGGCCTTGAGTTCACGGCGCGAACGTTCTTCACCGCTGAGCATGTCGAGGTAATGCAGACGATAGGTCGCGCCGGCCTTCATGCCGCCGACGCGCGCCAACAGTTCGCGTGTCAGTTGCGGACGACCCTTCCCTTCGACCAGATGCGCGTGCCAGGTGTCGGCGCGCACCTGCGGCCACACCAGGGCCTGGGTCGGACTCTGCCAGCCGATGATGCGCAGAGGCGAGTCGCGGTTGGGGATCAGCGGCGACAGGTCGCGATCACGCCAGTCGATCTTCGGCAGCACGCGTGCCAGGCCGCGGTAACCCGACCACAATTGTTTCGGCTCGATGTAGACGTCCCACCACCAGTTCATGCCGCTGCCGTAGCCACCGAGCATGAAACCTGCCCACGCCTGCTGACGCAGCAGTAAGCCCTGGATGTCGAGATCGTTGCCCTTGTTGTCCTCGTTGGTGCCCTGGTAACCGACCTCGCTGAAACAGTAGGGTTTGCCCAGCGACATGCCGCGCTCGGCGGCGGATAGCAGCATGCCGACGCCATCACGCGTGGCCGCTTTGCGCAGGCCGAGCTTGTCGCTCCATTCGACCACGTAGCTGTGCACCTGGCCGAGATTGATCGCTGGCAGCTTGGCCAACGGATCCCAGTCGTCGCCGGCCCAACTGATGGTCAGCAGGCGGTTGTCGGCATCGAGCGTTTTGAACAACGTCGAGGTCCCGCCCGCCCAGCGCAGCGCAGCATCGCGCACCGGTTGGGCGAGGTCGAGTTCATTGAACAGTTCCCACGCCGCGATGCTGTCGTCCGCGCCCCAGCGCGCGAGGACGTAGCGCAGGCGACGACGCTGCTGGTCGCCGGGCGTGGCAGTAAGGAAACGCTGCACACGTTCCTGGTACGTCGCGCCATAGGGGAAGAACTTGCCCAGTCCCATGTCGTGGTGGTTGTCGAGCACCACCGTCGCCATCAGGCCGTGCTCGCGCGCCAGGGCCAGGATGCGGTCGAGCAGCCACGCCTGTTCCAGGCGATAGGCATCCGCCTGCTCGCCTTCGATTTGGCCGCACCAACTGGCGCACCACAGGCGCACGTGCGTGCCGCCTTCCTTGGCGAGATTGGCGAAATGTCGCGCGAACTTGCCGAGTTGATCCGGCGCAACGGTCCAGCAGACATTGGGACCGATGGGGATGAAGATGGTGCCGTCGCGGAACGCCAGCAGTCGCGGATTGTCCTGGCTGACCTGCAACATGCCGACCGGACGTTTGCCACGGGCCGCGCCGACGGTGAGCGAGCCGCGCGCCAGCTCCTGCTGGTCGGCGCTGCGCAGGACCCACGCGTGATTGCCCGCCACGCGCGCGGTATGGCGGATCTGCAGGGTCGCTTCGCCGATGAGTTGGGGTGCGCCGTCCGCGACGGGTGGCTGGCAGTCGTGATGAAGGAACGCGCGGCGTTCCCACTGTTTGCCGCTCGGTGAGGTGATGGTCAGCACCGGCGTGCGCTCGACATCGGTCACTAGCCACTCGGCCGGCGCACCGCGGACCTCCCATGACACCAGGTCGTCAGCGGCGGGCGACTTGGTGAGCTGGACCACTTCGACGCCCGCCAACTCCAGGGCCATGGCCTGGCACAGGAACACACACAACAGCAATGACAGGCGTGACCACATCACCATGTCTGTACCCCAGGACGATGCACTTCGCTGATGGTGCGATACAACGCCGCATAGGCCGGTGCAAGACGGTCTGGGGTCAGGTGTTCGGCCACACGTCCGGCGACCGCGAGACGTGCTTGGCGCAGCGGGCCGGCGAGCAACAGCCGCTGGCAGGCCGCTGCCAGCGCCACCGCGGTCCGTTCGCCCCCTGCCACCACGCCCCAGCGGATGAGGTCCGCCAGTCCGCCGACCGCGGGTGCCACCACCGGCACCTGTGCGGAGGCGGCCTCGATCGCCACCAACGGCAGGCCTTCGTTGCGGCTGGTCATGAGCAGGACATCCATCGCCGCCAAGGCCTCTCCCGCCGGCACGGTGCCGGTGAAACGCACCGGCAAATCCAGCGCGCGCGCGGCGCTCTCCAAGCGTGCACGTTCCTGTCCGTCGCCGCACACCAGGCCTTGCAGCGGCTGGCGACGCCGCAGCTCAGCCAACGTGGCGAGCCACAGATCGACATCCTTCACCGCGGTCAGGCGACCGAGGAAACCGAGCACCGGCACCCCTGGGATGAGCGTCTGGTGCCACGCCGCACGCGTACGCACCACGGGTGCCACCGGGATCGGCAGCAGGTGCCACCGCTGTGGACGACCGATCGCATGGAGATCACGCAGCTCGTGGAGCTGACCCGGCGTCAGGGCATGGTGATGGCAGCCGCCAGCGAGTAGACGTTCGACGGTGTGCAGCGCGAGGTTCGCCGCGGCGCTGAAATACCCGTCGAGCACGTGGCCATGGTAGGTGTGCAGGCACGGCACGCCGAGCAGGCGACAGGCGATGCGTCCGAGCGCGCCAGCCTTGGCTGTGTGGGTATGCACCAGCGCCGGACGGCGCGCACGGATCAGGCGCAGCACCGCCGCCAACGCCCGCACATCGCCAAGCAGCGCCGGTGCGCGGCCAAGCTCCGGCACGTCGGTCAGGTGCAGGCCCTCCGCACGCAGGCGCGGCGCCAGATCGCCCTCGTCGGCCGCACAGCGTCCGGCGGCGACCTCCAGCGTGATACCGTGCGCCGGCAAGGTCCGCGCCAACTGCGCAATCACCCGTGCCGGTCCGCCATCATTCAGGCGCGCGATGAGGTGCAGGACGCGCATGCGGGAGGGTAACGACCAGTCCGCACGACCGGAAGACCGGAAGTCGGGCAATCCGCGACTAGGCCAGTCGCACCCTTGACCCCTGACCGTCGCCGGAAGCATGCGCCTCACGCGTCATGGCGCGCAGGAGCATGGATGGATCTGACGGACGCCCTCAAGGCGGTAGTGATGGGGGCGGTCGAGGGACTGACTGAGTTCCTGCCGGTCTCCTCGACCGGGCACCTGATCGCGATCAGTGCGCTGATCGGTTTCATGCGCGATCCGGCGGATGAGGCGTTCCGTAAGATGTTCTCGATCGTCATCCAGTTCGGCGCGATCCTCGCCATCCTGGTGGTGTTCCGTGAACGGGTCTGGCGGGTGGTGTCGACCTTCCACCGTGATCCCGCATCCCGCTCCTTCGTCGCCAAGCTGGCGGTGGGATTCATCCCGGTCGGCATCATCGGCCTCCTGACCAATCGCTTCGTGCAGGATCATCTGATGAACACCGGCACCGTCGCGGCGATGCTGGTGATCGGCGGTGTGGTGATCCTGCTGGTGGAACGTCGCCAAGCGAAACGCAGTGATCCGCCGGTCCACGACGATGCGATGAATCTGCCGTGGGGCATCGCTATCGCGGTCGGCTGTTGCCAGTGTTTCTCCATCCTGCTGCCTGGGGCATCGCGCTCGGCGGCGACCATCCTGGGTGGCGTGTTGCTTGGCCTCAGTCGCAAAGCGGCGGCGGAGTTCTCATTCTTTCTCGCCATCCCGACCATGCTCGCGGCTTCGACCTACTCGCTGCTGAAACATCCGGGCGGCTTCGATGATCCACGCATGCCGCTCCTGGCGATCGGCTTCGTCACCACCTTCGTGGTCGCGTGGGCGGTGGTGGCGTGGCTGCTGCGGTTCCTCGCCAGTCACAGCTTCGTCATCTTCGGTTGGTATCGCATCGTCGCCGGGCTGATTTTGCTGGGACTGCTGGTGGCCGGCGTCGTGGGATGGAAGGAATGATCGACACGAATGCAGCATGCAGAGTGCAGCATACTGCATTGCCCGTGCGGAGCACACCATGCCCTTGATCGTCTTCGAAGGCATCGATGGCTGTGGCAAGACCACGCAGGTGCAACGCCTCACCGCACGCTTGGCGTCAGCAGGCGTGACCTTCCGGCATCTGCGCGAACCCGGCGGCACCGAGTTGGGAGAACGCCAACGCGCGCTGTTGCTCGATCCCGCGACCAAGGCCTGTCCGACGGCGGAATTGTTCGGCTACCTGCAGGCGCGCGCGCAACTCTGCCATGAGGTTATCGCGCCGGCGTTGGCCGCGAGGGAACTGGTGATCCTCGACCGCTTCTACCATTCGACGCTGGCGTATCAGGCGTACGGCCTGGGCTTGGATCTGGCGCAGGTACGCGCGGCGATCCACCTCGCGACCAACGGCGTGCGGCCGGATCTGGTGTTGTGGCTCAGCGTCGATCCGACAGAGGCCCAGCGCCGGCGCGCCGCCGCGCGCGGCCAGGATCGCATCGAAGCCCGTGGTTTGGCCTACCAACAGAAGGTTCATGACGGTTATCGCGCGCTCGTCACCAGCGATGGCCTGGTGGAGATCGACGCACACCAGTTACCGGATGCGGTCACTGCGCGGGTATGGGAACAGATCGAGCCGTATGTGAGATAGCTCGCTGCGCTTGCGTGCGAGGTGCGACGTGCGAGGTGCGACGTGCGAGGTGCACGTCATGCCGGTTTGGTGTCCAACCTCGCACCTCGCACCTCGCACCTCGCACGCGAGCATCGCGAGCCTAACAAGCCGTAGACTCAGAACTTCGACAACGCGCCACTAACCTGCTGCCACCGTTCCTTGCAGGTGTTGGCGCGCATCTGCATGAAGTTGCCGCCCGATTTCTCGTAAGCGTCGATCTGCTTCTGGATGTGGTTGATGCCGTCGAGGAGCGCCTTTTTTGCCGCCGGCGCATCATCAGATCCGGCCTTGGCGGCAAAGAACGCCAACGCCGCAGTGAATGGCGCTGATTCGTAGAGCGGATTGAAGTTCGCCAGGGTCTTCGCATGGAAGGCGGCGACATCGACGCGCTGGATCCGCTTGGCCGCGATCAGCAGCTTCAGCGCGTTCCAACGCAGGGTCTCATCATCATCTCCGGTCCACCCAGGGATCGGGCCGGTCCAGGCGACCGCTTTCTCCTCGACCTCCGGCAGGAATGCGCTGGCGAGCAGGGCAATGAACTTGTCGGCGTGTTCGTTCCAACTCTTGAGCAGTGGTGGCACCTCGTTGATCGCCGGCAGTGCCGCGGCCTGCTTGCGCTCGTTCCACCCAGGTTTTTCAGCCTCTGCGCTGAGCCAGGCGACCGCCTCGCTGGTTACAGTGTGCGACGAACTCAACGTCATCACGGTGTGGACGTGGAAGCGGATGATTTCCGGATCGGAGAGCTTGTCGGCCTCCTGCAACAGCAGGAAGCCGTTGAAGCGTTTCTCGTAATCGCCTTCGCCCAGCCAGGGCCGCACGGTGTCGATGATCGGCGGATGGCGTGTGCGCAGCAACGTGCGCAGTTCTTTGGTGCTCTCGCCGAACGGTCCTTCCCAGGTCAGGGCATACGTCAGCAGGTGGAGGATCTTGGGATCGAGCGCACCCTGCGAACCTTCCGCCAAGCGCCAAGCCGCGCCGATCGCTTCCGCCGGACGGTTACTGTCGATCAGGCTCTCGACCATCGCGCGATCGAGCGCTTTTGCATCGACGCCGTCCTGACGCAACTTGGCGAAGGCCGCGACCGCTTCCTTTTCCTGGTGGTGCGTCGCCAGCCACATCGCCGAGGCAATGGCGATCTCGCCGTCGAGCGTGCCGGTGTCGAGCCAAGTGAAGGCGGTGCGGTGGTCGATCACACGTTTGCGTGCGTCCTCTACCCGGCCGGCGGCGATCAGCGCGCGGACCTCGGCGTGTACCGCGTCGCGCACCAACGTCACGGCGTCGGCATCGCTTGGACGCTCGGTCAAATTGGTCGCCGCACGTTGCAGCGCGAGACCGTAGTCCTTCGCGGCAAGAGCCTGTTCGACCAGGGGGCGGGCATTGGTGTTGCCACCGGCAACCACCACGCCACCGACCAGTGCGAGCACCAGGACCGCGCCACCGATCAGCAACGCCACCGGCAGACGACGGCGTGGAGCAGGCGCAGCGGTGCTCGCCGGCGGCGGGCCAGCGGGCGGCGGGCCAGCGGGCGGCGAGAGCGGTGCCCCTGCGCCAGCACCCGCTGGCGACATGGTTTTCGCCGTCAATGCGGATGGCGGTGCGACGCGATCGGTCGGCTCGGCCAGCACCGTCGCCGCGGTCGAGCCCATCGGCAGCGTCGCGGCCGACGAGGGTGCCCCGACCGGTGACTGGGTGGCGTCGTCCCTGCCGGCATCCGCCAGACGCGTGACGGTGGTGGCGGCGTCGACGGCGAAGATCTCCGCCACCGTGCGCGGCAGGATGATGCCCTGTGCGGCGAGCGCGTGCATCTCATCGACCAGGGCCTGGGCCGACGGCAAACGCTGCGCGGGATCCTTCGCCAGCAGGCGATGCACCAGTGCGGCGATGGCCTCCGGCAGACCCGACACCAGCGAACGCAGGTCGGGCGGTGCATCGTCGAGGTGCGCGCGTAGCAACGCCACGGTACTGGCGGCCTGGAACGGCGGGCGCCCGGCGAGCAGGTGGAACCACGTGCAGCCAAGCGAATAGAGATCGCCGCGCGCATCCACCGCATGACCACGACAGGCTTCGGGCGGCAGGTAGAGCGGCGTGCCCATGACCGTGCCTTCAAGGGTCATGGCGGATGAATCCACCGACTTGGCCAAACCGAAATCCGCGAGTTTCGCCACGCCCTTGCGCGTGACCATGATGTTGTCGGGTTTGATGTCGCGATGCACCACGCCGTGTTCGGCGGCGGCGGCGAGTCCTTCCGCAGCATGCAGGATCAACGCGGAGGCAGTGCGCCAATCGAAGGACTGGCTGCGGTTGGCGAGCAGCGCGCGCAGGCTCGATCCGCCGTCGACCAGTTCCATCACCAGCAACGCGTGTTCGTTGCCCCGCTCGTCATGCACGCGCATGAAGTCATGCACCGCGACGACGTGCGGGCTTTGGATGCGCGCGACACATTGCGCCTCGCGGGCGAAACGACCGATGGCATCTTCGTTGCCCAAGAGGTGCTCGGCGATGCGTTTGACCGCCACCGGACGTTTGAGCGACATCTGCTGCCCCAGGTAAACCTCACCCATGGCACCACGTCCGAGCAGCGAATCGATACGGATACCACCAAGGATGATGCCGGGCTGGAGCATGGCCGGACGTTATGGCTGGTGGCTGGCGGCCAAGAGGAGCTTCGAGCTACGAGCTACGAGTTCGTATACCCCGGCTCAGCGACTGCCTTTCGACTCGAAGCTCGCAGCTCGTAGCTCGTAGCTTCAAGTTCCAGCTAAAACTGCCCCGCCCGCGCAATCGCCATCAGCGTCCCCCGCGCTTTGCGCAGCGTCTCTTCATACTCCGCCGCCGGCACGCTGTCGGCCACCACGCCGGCGCCGGCCTGCACGTGCACCTTGCCCGGTGTCAGGATCGCCGTGCGTAGCGCGATGCAGGTGTCGAGGTTGCCGCGGAAATCAAGGTAACCCACGGCACCCGCGTACGGGCCGCGTTTCACTGGTTCGAGTTCGTCGATGATTTGCATGGCGCGCACCTTCGGCGCGCCGCTGACGGTGCCGGCGGGATGGCAGCAGCGCAGCGCGTCGAGCGCGTCGAGGTCATCGCGGAGCGTGCCTTCGACATGGCTGACGATGTGCTGCACGTGGCTGTAGCGCTCGATGACCATGCGTTCGGTCAGCTTCACGCTGCCGGGTTTGCACACGCGACCGACATCGTTGCGACCAAGATCGATGAGCATGGTGTGCTCGGCGAGTTCCTTGGGATCAGCCAGCAGTTCCTTGGCCAGACGATCGTCCTCCGCCGGCGTCGCACCGCGCAGCGTGGTGCCGGCGATCGGACGCACGGCGACGCGACCGTCTTCGACCCGCACGAGCAATTCGGGACTGGCACCGACCAGCGCGGAGTCGCCGAGTTTCAGGCAGAACAAATACGGGCTGGGATTCAGACTACGCAGGCTGCGGTAGACCTGGAAGGGCGTCAGCGCGCAGTCAGCGGTCAGACGTTGGCTGAGCACCACCTGGAAGGCGTCGCCGGCTTTGACGTATTCCTGGATGCGGCGCACGCCGGCTTCAAAACGGTCCTTACCGGTGTGCTGATGATACGTCGGGTCAACACCGGGCTGCGCTTCGACCAGGTGCGACGCATGCGGTTTTTCCAGGCGTTCCTGTAACGCATCCAGTTCGGCGATGGCCCGCGTGTACGCGACGTCGACGCTCACGCCGCCCGTCAGATCCAGATGCGTGATGAGCAGCAGATGGTTGTAGCTGTGATCGAACACCAACACGGTGTCGTAGCGGCACAGGTGCAGATCCGGCAGGCCGAGCACATCCGGCGGACAATGCGGCAACGGCTCCATCATGCGCACGGTGTCGTACGACAGGTAACCGACGAGACCGCCGCTGAAACGTGGAAGACCGGGAAGATGCGGCGTGCGATAACGCCGCACGTAGGCACGCACCGCCGCATACGGATCACCGGATAACACTTCGCGCGAACCATCGGCGCGGTGCAACGTCACCTGCTGCAAATCACCGACCAGACGCTCGCGCGGCGCAGCGCCGAGCATGCTGTAACGCGCCACACGCTCACCGCCGACCACGCTCTCGAACAGGAATCCGTACGGTTCGTCGCTGAGCCGCGCGAGCGCACCCACCGGTGTCAGTTCATCCGCTACCAACCGACGGACCACGGGGATGAGCGTGTAGCCCTCGGCAGCGAGAGCGGTGACGGCGGCGCGGTCGGGAGTCATGGGGCGGCGATTCCAGGTGGCGCGGCATCCTGTGCTGGCAGGCGGGATTGTCATCACAGCCGCCCGGTTCGCATGGGCATGGAGCCGCGCGGGAACCATCGCCCCAGGACGTGGCACGGGCGTCTCGCCCGTGGTTGGGTGCCGATCCGTGTTCCTCACCCGGTGGCGACAGCTTCGCGTTCACTTGACAGCCCCTCATGGGCGAGACGCCCATGCCACGGTCGACTGCCCGGCGCGGGGTCATTGCCTCGCTGCAAAATCGGTATTTCCCGCAAAAAGCCGGTGCTCGCCATGAAAGTCACGTCCCGTTAGCCAGTTACGGTCAGAGGTGCGGGAGGCCGTCTCCACCCGGTGACACCCGATGACACCGCTTCATCCTCAATTGTCACAATGCCTTAGGATAATGCGAAGGTGCCGTGAAGGCCACTGCCCACCAAGTATGCAATTGAAAACCTGTGCGCGATCCCCATGGTCCCCGCCTGCCAAGCGGACCAGGTGGGGAACAGCTCGGGTCATCCCGTCACACAGCAGTTCCCTGTTTGGCCCACGAAATGGTCGCTCTGTGTGGGAGAGACCATGTTGTTGAACCCTCGTCCAAACATCCCCTTAAGGAGGATAGACGTGAATCTTCGTAATATCGTTCCCGCCCTCGCACTCGCAGCCTTTACCGCCGCTCCGGCGATGGCCGCCGATGCCGCTCCCGCCGTCAGCTTTGAAGGCTGGGTTGACACCATCCTCACCTTTACCAGCGACGACATCAAAGACGATGTTGGCGCTACTGAGAAGGACGAGGAAGCCGCCACCATCCGCTTCAGCTCGGTCGCCTCGCTCAAGGCCAACTGGAAGGTCACCGACGCCCTGGCCGCCCGCGTCAACCTGTGGTTCCAATCCGAAACCGCCGAAGTCTGGATGCGCGAAGCCTACTTCGCCTGGGCCCTCAACGACACTGTCACTTGGTCGATGGGTAAGTACATCAACACCGTCGGCTGGATCGCTGCCGAACCCACCGGCCTGTACACCGTCAACGACTCGAACATCGGGTACTTGGACATCTACGGCAACGACGTGATCGGCACCTCGATCGCCGTCGCGCCCAAGGGCTCGCGCTTCAGCGGCTCGTTCCACATCACCAACGGTTACTTCACCCCCTCGGACGCCTTCAACGGCGCTCCCAGCGACAGCCGTGAGAACACCGACCTGGGTTTCGGCCTCGACCTGACCTACAAGTTCGGCGACAAGGGCAACGTCAATCTCGACCTCGTCTACGACATGCACTCGGATAAAGGCACTGCTGATATGGGCGGCGACGTGTTCCTCGTCGGCCTCAATGCCACCGTCATGCCGATCAAGCCCCTGACGATCGGTGCTGAAGTCATGTACCAGATGGTCGATGACAGCGATCCCTCGCCGGCCGGTGGCGATGCCGTTGATATCCTGCAGTTCATGCTGATGGGCAACTACGCCATCGAAGGTGCGTCGATCCCCATGTCGGTCACCGGCATGATCCAGTACATGCAGATCGATTCGGACGCCGCAGCGGATGCGGAAGGACGCCTGGGCGTTACCGCGGCCCTGCTCACGAACCCGCTCGGTTCGTCGAACTTCGGCCTGAACTTCGAGATCGGCTACTGGGATGTGACTGACAATTCGACCGATGATGTGTTCGATTCGGCCTTCGGTCCTGACGCCACTGGCTTCGTGGTCTCAGTCGAAGGTCTCGTGACCTTCTGATCGTCTGATCGCTTCCGTCCTCACGGACGAACCTGGAACCCCGGCGGCAACGCCGGGGTTCTTTGTTTTAACCGCAGATTGGCACTGTCCGAGGTGAAGCTGCGAGCATTTGCCGGTTGCATGCGAACCGTACGTTCCGTACGGTCTTGGCCATGAAGACCACCGTGCCCAAAATGTGCGGAGCCGATGATGCCCGTGCCCATTTGCCGGAATTGCTGGAGCGGGCACACCATGGCTCAACGACGGTGATCACCAAACGTGGCCGGCCATATGCCGCCCTGGTCCCAATCGGCACCGCCGATGAATCGCCACGCCTGTCGCTGACAAGTATGAAAGGCACTGGAACAGGATTGTGGGGTACGGATTCCAGCGCGACCATCGACGCCCTGCGGGCTGAATGGGAATGACCCTCGCCAGTGGCATTCCGGATGGCGCCAGCGTTCTGATCGACACCAATCCGCTGATCTATCACCTGGAAGGCAATCCGCTCGCCGAGCGTTTCGCTCCCATTTTTGCTGCCGTGGATCGCGGGCGGATCCGAGCAATGGTCACACCGATCACCGTGGCCGAAGTCGTGACTGGCCCACTCAAGGCTGGCAAGGAAGCCTTGGCCCAACGCTATCTTCAATTGCTGACCGCCAACCGTGGATGGACTTTGTTTCCGATTGATGCCGACCTTGCGCTGTTGTCAGCACGCCTGCGGTTGAAGTATCGATTGAAGTTGCCCGATGCCCTGCAATTGGGAGCAGCACTCCAATCCGGTTGTTACGCGATCGTTTCCCACGATCGGGATTTCAGTCGGGTCACCGACATCCCGATCCTCGGTCTTGGATGACCGCACTTCCGTCATTCGTATCGGAATTGGTTGGGTCGTTCCCGATTGCAGCCGCTGTTTAGCAGCGCGGCCTTCCCACCAATCGCTCAAAAGCCGAGCATCCTCTTCGGGTGAACGCTGTGGTGCGCAGCACATCGACGGGGAAATCAGCACTTACGAACAGTCTACAACTGGCACCGGGCGTGCTCCGTGGTCCAAAGCCTGATGTCGGCCCGTGTGGGGTCTGCCGTCGCTCGTAACCAGGGCGGCCTTTGGGCTTCACCCGGTACCCCATTTCGGGGTCCGCACTCCACGGAGACCTCTCGATGTCCCTCTCTACCAAGCTGCGCACGTTCCTGCGTGGTACTGCGGCAGGCGTCCTCGCCTCGCTCGGCTCCATCTCACTGATGACTGCGGCCGACACCGTTAAAATCGGCGTGCTGCACTCGCTCTCGGGCACCATGGCGATCTCGGAGATCTCCTGCAAAGACGGCACCCTGCTGGCCGTGAAAGAGATCAACGCCAAGGGCGGCGTACTCGGCAAGATGATCGAGCCCGTGGTTGTTGACCCCGCGTCGAACTGGGATTTGTTCGCTGAGAAGGCGAAGCAGCTGGTGACGCAGGACAAAGTCGCCGTGACCTTCGGCTGCTGGACCTCGGTCAGTCGCAAGTCGGTGTTGCCGGTTTATGAATCGAACAACGCGCTGTTATTTTACCCGGTGCAGTACGAAGGCGAAGAGCAGTCGCTCAACGTGTTCTACACCGCAGCGTCGCCCAATCAGCAGCTCGTCCCCGCGGCCGAGTACCTGATGAGCGAAGAAGGCGGCGCGTGCAAAAAGTTCTTCCTGCTGGGCACCGACTACGTGTTCCCGCGCACGGCGAACAAAGTGCTGAAGGCGTTCTTGATGGCCAAGGGCGTCAAAGAAGCCGACATCATGGAAGACTATACCCCGTTCGGTCACAAGGACTACCAGACCATCGTCGGCAACATCAAGAAGTTCGCCGCCGGCGGCAAAGCCTGCGTGCTCTCGACCATCAACGGCGACTCGAACGTGCCGTTCTACAAGGAATTCGCCAACCAGGGTTTGACCGCTGCCGAATGCCCAGTGATGGCGTTCTCGGTCGCTGAAGACGAACTGCGCGCCATGGACGTCCCGCCGCTCGTCGGCCACCTCGCCGCGTGGAATTACTTCATGTCGGTCGACACCCCGGCGAACAAGGCCTTCGCCGCTGCGTTCAAAGCGGAATACGGCAAGGACCGCGTGGTGAGTGATCCCATCGAAGCCGCCTACTTCGGCGTCTACGTGTGGAAGGCTGCCGTCGAGAAGGCCAAGAGCTTTGAAGTCGACAAGGTCCGCGCTGCGGTCTACGGCCTCGAATTCGACGCTCCGGGCGGCAAGAAGAAGATGGATGAGAAGAACCAGCACACCTACAAGCCGGTCTACATCGGCGAGATCCTCAAGGATGGCCAGTTCAAGATCGTCTGGCAGTCCAAGGGTCTGGTGAAGCCGGACAGCTACAGCAGCTACCTGTGGCCCAAGGGCGACTACCCGAAGCCGACCGGCGGCCCGAAGAAGTAATCGCTGAGAGATTCCGCCGTGCGCTGGGTGTGGGCCAGCGCACGGCCCTGTGGGCCCCGTGGTGACGAACGACGGGGCCCGCTTGTTGGCGGCGAATGGTTTGCTGCTGCGTGCAACACTCGATCAACCTGCTGTTTTCACTGATGATCTCATCCGGAGTCTGCGTGCCTATCCGTCCGTCGCTCGCCGTGTCTTTCCGCTCCATGCTGTTCCTCGCGTTGTTCGCCGTGGCCACCGTCCACGCCGCTGAACCCGAGACTGCTCCCCCAACCATTCTCACGCCCAGTGACGCCGCGCTGCTCGCCACCATGGCCGAGCTCACCGACAGTGACGCCGCCAAACGTAAAGCCGCCATCGCCACGCTCGGCCAGAGCCGCGATGGACGCCTGGTGCCATTCCTGACTGATTTCTCCCAGGGCTCTGTGCTCAAGGTCGACGACACCCTGGCCGTCGGCCCGCAGACACGTGAGGTCGGTGACACCAAGGTCATCGATCTGCTGCATCCCCTCACCCGCGACCCGCTCGAACGTGAAGGAAAACCCTGGTCCATCTCAGAAGAGGAAGCCAAGTCTAAAAGTTTCGGCGCCGCGCGCGCCGAGCGCAAAACCGTCGCCGACGCCATCACCCTGCTCAAACTGTTCGATCCCAAGCCGGAACAACGTTTATCGGCGGTAAAGAAGGCCGGTGATACCGGCGGCGAGATCAACGTCGCTGCCTTGAAGACGCTCCAGGAAAGCGAACGCGACGAACGGGTGCGCCGCGCGATCACCGAGAGCTTGGCGATCATCAACCTCACCAGCAGCGAACAGGAGATCCGCGTCGCCGCCGTCAAACAACTTGGTGAACTGGTATCGATCCGCGCGCTGTCACGTATCCAGGACCTGGCCAAGACACTCGACGGGCAGAAACCCAACGACGCGGCGATGCTCGCGGTCTGCCGTGAATCCATCGGCGCCATCGAACGCTGGCAGACCGTTGCGCGCGGGATCGGCCATGTGTTCAGCGGCATCTCGCTCGGCTCGGTGCTGGTGCTGATGGCGCTCGGCCTGTCGATCGTCTTCGGCCTGATGGGCGTCATCAACATGGCGCACGGCGAGATGCTGATGATCGGCGCTTATGCCACCTTCCTGACGCAGGAGGCCTTCAAGTGGGCGGTCGGTGCCGGTGTGCTCCCGCCGTGGGCCTTCGAAATCTACTTCCTGTTCGCCATTCCGATGGCGGTGGTGGTCGCGGGTGGTGTCGGGCTATTCCTTGAATGGGCGGTGATCCGCCACCTCTACGGACGACCGCTGGAGACTTTACTCGCCACCTTCGGCGTGTCGTTCATCCTCATCCAGTCGGTGCGCCTGATCTTCGGCAACAACCGCTCGGTGAACAATCCCAGTTGGTTGCAAGGCGGTTGGGAAATCGCTCCGGACGTGATCTTCCCCTACAACCGCATCTTCATCATCGTCTTCTGCGCGGTGATCGTCTGCGCCATGTACCTGCTGATCACCAAGACCCGGCTCGGGCTGCTGCTGCGCGCGACGACGCAGAACCGCACCATGGCTGCATCGCTCGGCGTGAACACCCGCCGTATTGACGGTCTGACCTTCGCGCTGGGATCCGGCATCGCCGGCATGGCGGGCTGCGCACTGACGCTGATCAGCAATATCACTCCCGACATGGGCCAGGCGGTGATCGTCGACTCGTTCATGGTCGTGGTCGCTGGTGGTGTGGGCAAACTTGCCGGCGCGATCATCGCCGGCATCGGCCTGGGCTGTTTCACCAAGACCATGGAGCCGTGGTTTGGCGCAGTGTGGGGTCAGGTGTTGATGCTCGCCGCGGTGGTGATCTTCCTGCAATGGAGGCCGTCGGGCCTGTTCCCGGCGAAGGGGCGGTTGGCTGATGCGTGATTTCTGCAACCGGCCGTCCGATGTCCGATGTCCGATGTCCGATGCCTCCCATCACTACGCCACCTGCCTGACCTCACGTTTGTCGAGTCCGCGATGACTGCCTCACCTGGAACTCCCGTGCCCAATGACATCGGACATCGGACATCGGACATCGGACCGCTGTCGGCACTCGCCACCACTCACCGCCTCGCCACCAAATCCAGCCTGTGGCTCGCCTTCGCGTTTTTCGCGTTGGTCATTCCGCTGAGCTACGGTGCTGGCGTGATCGACATCACCACCCTCAACCAATTCGGACGCTACCTGTGTATTGCGCTGGTCGCGCTCGGGTTGGATCTGATCTGGGGCTACACCGGCATCCTCAGCCTCTGTCAGATGATGTTCTTCACCCTGGGTGGTTACTGCATGGGCATGCACCTGGCGATGAAGGGTCCGCTGCAGGGTGATGGCATCCCGCTAGCGCTCTACGTGGTGTCGTCACAAGTCAGCGGCATGACCCTGCCGTGGTTCTGGATGCCGTTTGATAGCGTGTGGTTATCGATCCTGTTGGTGTTCGTCGTCCCAGGCGGATTCGCCTACCTGTATGGCTGGTTGGCGTTCCGCAGCCGGGTACGTGGGGTGTATTTTTCCATCATCACCCAAGCCACCACCGTGGCGGCAACGCAGGTGTTCCGCCTCAACGATCTGCAGCTTTGTGGCACCAACGGGCTGACCAATTTCGTAACGCTCTTTGGTTTCCCCCTGAACGAAAATTCGACCAAAGTCGGCTTGTACCTCGCCTCGGTGGCGGCACTCGCCGTCGGCTTCCTGGCCTGCAAGTGGTTGGTGACCTCACGCGCTGGTCGGGTGCTGATCGCGATCCGTGATAGCGAATCGCGCCTACGTTTCGCCGGGTATCAGCCAGTCGCCTACAAAACTTTCGCCTTTGCGGTAGCCGCCGTGCTCGGTGCCGTCGGTGGCATGCTCTACACGCCGCAGAACGGCATCATCACACCGTTCAAGATGAACCCGGAAGAATCGATCTACATCGTAGCGATGGTCGCCCTTGGTGGTCGCGGCACGCTCACCGGCGCGATCCTTGGCAGTCTGATCTTCAGCTTCTCGTACTCGTGGCTATCGACCAAGTTCGCCGACTGGTGGCTGATCATCCTCGGTTCGCTGTTTGTGTTCGTCATCTTGGTCATGCCCGATGGTCTGGTGGGCGCATGGCGCCGCCTCGGTCTGTGGCTGACCGCGCGCAGTCAGCGTGCTCCTGCAGAACCGGTGACGGCGAAGGAGACCTCGCCATGACCAGCAAGCCCGTTACTGCGCAGATAAAACACGAAACGCTGTATCCACCGAATAAGCTCGACCTAGTGCAGGTGGAGAACGTCGTCGTCCAGTTCGATGGCTTCAAGGCGCTCGACATCACCTATTTCGGGATCGACCGCAACGAACTGCGGGTGGTCGTCGGACCCAACGGCGCGGGCAAGACCACACTGTGCGATGTCATCAGCGGTAAGACCCGCGTCGCGAGTGGACGCGTGGTGTTCGACGATGTCGACATCACGTGGCGGCGCGAGACCGACATCGCTGGCCTGGGAGTCGGCCGAAAATTCCAAACGCCGACGGTGTTCGAAAGCCTGACCGTTTACGAGAACATGGAGCTGGCCCTGCCACGCCGTTGGAAGGTGTGGCAGAACCTGTGGGGCACTGAGTCCAAGGAACAGCGCGAGCACATCCACCACCTGCTGGAACGCGTGCACCTGTACGAGGTGCGCGATCTGCCGGCCAAGTCCCTCAGTCACGGCCAGCGCCAGTGGCTGGAGATCAGCATGTTGATGGTGTCGAAACCGAAGCTGCTGCTGGTCGATGAACCGGCTGCCGGCCTGACGGACAAGGAGACCGCGCTGACTGCCGAACTACTCAACGAACTCAAGGGCAGCCACACCATCATGGTCATCGAACACGACATGGAGTTTGTGCGCCAACTCGGCAGCCGCGTCACCGTTCTCTGTGAAGGCAAGGTGCTGGCGGACGGTCCGCTCGATAAGGTGCAGACGGATCCGAAGGTGATCGAGGCGTACTTGGGACGTGGGAAGGAACGGAAATGATTTCGATGTCCGATGTCCGATGTCCGATGTCCGATGTCTCGTGGACGTGGCCTGGTCCGCCACATGAAACTTTTTCCTCCCGCTTCGATTCCGAACCGACATCGGACATCAGAAGACATCGGACATCGGACGTTTTCCCATGCTAACCATCTCCGACCTCCACTTCTCCTACGGCTCCGTCCGCGCCCTGAACGGCCTGACCATGGAGTTCAAGCCCGGTGAGATCACCTGCGTCATGGGCCGCAACGGTGTGGGCAAGACCACGCTGATGCGCACCATCATGGGCAACTACCGTGCGGCGAAGGGGCGTATCGATCTGAGTGGTGTCGATGTCACGCCCATGCCTGCACATCGTCGGGCAAAAACCGGTCTGGCGCTGGTGCCACAGGGCCGCGACATCTTCCCAAAGTTGACGGTGGCGGACAATCTGCGCATCGGCCTAGAAGCGCGCACGGACAAGCTGCGCACCATTCCGGACGAGATCTTCCAGATGTTCCCCATCCTCAAAAAATTTGCCAACCGCATGGGCGGCGATCTCTCGGGCGGCCAGCAGCAACAGCTTTCCATCGGTCGTGCCCTGGCCGGCGATCCCAAGGTGCTACTGCTCGACGAGCCGACCGAAGGCATCCAACCGAACATCATCCAGGAGATCGGCGTGGTGCTGCGCAAACTGGTCACCGAGCGCAAGATGACCATTGTGCTGGTGGAGCAGTACCTCGACTTCATTAAGGAGTTCGGTTCGCGTTTCTACATCATGAATCGCGGCCTAGTGGTGGCCAATGGCGCGTGCAGCGAACTGAGCGACGCGCATGTGTCAGAGCATCTGAGCGTGTGATGATGGGGTCCGAGGTCCGGGGTCCGGGGTCCGGGGTCCTCGCCGCACCTCGCCATTCTCCGGCCATCGTGCCGAACTTTCCCGACTCAGCGATCACACCGGCGACTCCAGTCAGGAGCGACTCCGGACTCCGGACTCCGGACTCCGGACGTCTGCCGCCCGGTGCTGGCCGTCTTCACGTCGACCTGATCGACGGCCAATCGTCAGCCACGGTCATCGCCGCGCACGCACCGATGAAGCTGCTCGTGCCGAGTCCGCGCGGTCCGGCGGTGTGGGCGTTCGCCTCGTCGTTCGGTGGCGGACTGGTCGCTGGCGACCACATCGCGCTGGAGGTCACTGTCGGTGACGGTGCATCAGCCGCGATCGGGACCCAATCATCGACCAAGGTTTACCGCGATGCGGTGGACGCGTGGGCGCAGCAGAGCGTGTGTGCCCAGGTGGGTGCCGACGGAGCCTTGGCCTTGCTGCCGGATCCCGTTACGCCCTTTGCCGCCAGCCGCTACCGCCAGCGTTTGGAAGTGGATCTGGCGGAGAATGCCTCGCTGTTGCTGGTTGACTCCATCACCAGCGGCCGCGCCGCACGCGATGAACGCTGGGCGTTCACCGCCTACGACAGCCGGATCACGGTGCGCCGGGCCAGTGTCCCCCTGCTGATCGACGCGACCCGCCTGGACCACACCGCCAACCGCGGCGTGGTCGAGCGCATGGGACGTTTCCAATCCCTGAGCACCGCACTGCTACTGGGGCCGCGCTTCGCTGCCGACACGGCTCGTCTGCTGACGTGGTGTGCCGCACAACCGATCGAACGCGGCGCCCCGCTGCTCGTCGCCGCCAGCCCACTCGCGGACGGCGTGCTGTTGCGCCTCGCCGGAATCGCCTACGAACCCATCGACCGCTGGCTACGCGAGCATCTGCATGCTCCCGCCGCCGGCTTCGGTGATCACTGGAGCCGCAAACCGTGAGTAACAACCAATTGCACATGGAGGACCGGAGGACCGGAGGACCGGAGGAAGGCAAGAACTGTCCGAGCTCTTCTCCGGTCCTCCGGTTCTCCATGTCAGTCCCGGTCATTCGTCCACCGTGAGGATCCCATGCACCTGAGTCCCCGTGAACTCGACAAGTTGATGCTGCACCAGGTCGGCTGTTTAGCGCAGAAGCGTCTGGCGCGTGGCGTGCGCCTGAACCATCCGGAAGCCGTCGCGCTGATCGCCACGGTGGTGCTGGAGTTCATCCGCGATGGCAACCAGTCCGTCGCCGACCTGATGGCGCTCGGGCAGAAGCTGATCGGTCGCCGGCAGGTGATGCCCGGCGTGCCGGAGATGGTCGCCGAGGTCCAGGTCGAAGGCACGTTCCCCGACGGCACCAAGCTGGTCACCGTCCATCATCCGATCGCGGCGGAACACGGTGATCTGTCGCTGGCGCTCTACGGCAGCTTCCTACCGGTGCCGTCCATCGATCGTTTCCCCGCATTGCCAGAGGAACCCGAGCCCGGTGCCGTCACCGTCGCTGCGGGGGAGATCACCATCAACGCCAACCGTCCGACGTTGTCCCTGTCGGTGACCAACCTCGCCGACCGACCGATCCAGGTCGGCAGCCACTACCACTTCATCGAAACCAATCCCTACCTGCGCTTCGATCGCGCGAAATCCTACGGCAAACGCCTCGACATCATCGCCGGCACCGCGGTTCGTTTCGAGCCGGGCGAGACCAAGACCGTGCAACTGGTCGACATCGCTGGCTCCAACGTCATCCGTGGCGGCAACAATCTTGCCGATGGACCGGTGTCCGACGCAGGGTTGAAGATCGCGATGGAACGCGTGCAGAAACAGGGATTCGCTCACGAGGTGCAGTCATGAGCCGTAACATCTCCCGCCAGACCTACGCCGACATCTTCGGACCAACGACGGGCGACCATATCCGTCTCGGCGACACTGGTCTGATCGCCGAAGTCGAGCGCGACCACACGGTCTATGGCGACGAGTGCAAATTCGGTGGCGGGAAGGTGCTGCGCGAAGGCATGGGCCAAGCCGCCGGCATCGGCCAAGCGGACGCGCTCGACTGCGTCATCACCAATGCGCTGATCATCGACCACACCGGCATCATCAAGGCCGACATCGGCATCAAACACGGGGTCATCGCCGGCATCGGCAAGGCCGGCAATCCCGACGTGATGGCGGGCGTGACTAAGGGCATGATCGTTGGCGTCACCACGGAAGTCATCGCGGGTGAAGGCCTGATTTTGACCGCCGGCGGCATCGACACGCACATCCACTACATCTGTCCGCAGCAGGTGTTCGACGCGCTCGCGAGCGGCGTCACCACCTTTGTCGGTGGCGGCACCGGCCCTGCCACCGGCAGCAAGGCGACAACCTGCACGCCTGGGCAGTTCCACCTGCGCATGATGTTGCAGGCAACCGACAACCTGCCGATGAACTTCGGTTTCACCGGCAAGGGCAACAGTGCCAAACCACAGGGCCTGACCGAGCAGATCGATGCTGGCGCGGTCGGATTGAAACTGCACGAGGACTGGGGCACCACGCCCGCCGCCATCGACTGCTGCCTGGAGGTGGCGGAAAATACCGATGTCCAAGTGACCATCCACACCGACACGCTCAACGAATCCTGCGCGGTCGAGCATTCCATTGCGGCGTTCAAGGGCCGCACGATTCATACCTACCATTCAGAAGGCGCCGGTGGCGGCCACGCGCCGGACATCCTGCGCGTCTGCGCCGAACCGAACGTCATCCCCTCGTCGACCAATCCGACGCGGCCGTTTACGGTCAACACCATCGATGAACACCTCGACATGCTGATGGTCTGCCATCACCTCGATTCTTCGATCCCGGAAGACGTCGCGTTTGCCGAAAGCCGCATCCGCGCCGAGACCATCGCCGCCGAAGACCTGCTCCAGGACCTGGGGGCGATCTCGATCATCTCCTCCGACTCCCAGGCCATGGGCCGCGTCGGCGAGGTCATCACGCGCACGTGGCAGACCGCGGACAAGATGCGTGACCAGCGCGGTCGGCTTGCCGGTGAAAAAGGCGCCAACGACAACCTGCGCATCCGCCGCTACATCGCCAAGTACACCATCAATCCCGCCATCGCCCACGGCATGAGCCACGTCATCGGTTCGGTGGAGGTCGGCAAACTCGCCGATCTGGTGCTGTGGAAACCGGCGTTGTTCGGTGCAAAACCGGAGCTGGTGGTGAAGGGCGGCGTGATTGCTTGGGCGCAGATGGGCGATCCCAACGCTTCAATCCCGACGCCGCAGCCAGTGATCATGCGCCCGATGTTCGCCAGCTTCGGCAAGGCCACCGGTCCATGCAGCATCGCCTTCGTCAGCCAGGCATCGCTCGCCAACGGCGCCGCCGCGAGCTACGGCCTGGGCAAACGCCTCGAAGCGGTCAAACGCTGCCGCGGCATCGGTAAGAAGGACATGAAGCTCAACGACGCGACGCCGAAAATAACCGTCGATCCGGAGACCTACAAGGTCACCGCGGATGGCGAACACCTGACCTGCGCGCCCGCGACCAAGCTGCCGTTGGCGCAGCGGTATTTCCTGTTCTGACCATGACCGTCAATCCCGACTGGCTGCTGTGGCAACTCGCCGACTCCGCCTTTCCCACCGGAGGCTTCGCACACTCCGGTGGTCTGGAAACCGCGTGGCAACTCGGCGAAGTGCGTGGTCGCGAAGGACTGGAGCACCATCTGGCCGACAGCCTGGACCAGTGTGGCCATGCCAGTCTCCCATTCGTCGGCGCGGTCCATCGCGAGCCGGCACGCTTCACGGAATGGGACCACTGGTACGATGCGACGGTGGCGAACCACGTCGCCAATCGCGCCAGCCGGGCGCTCGGCCAGGGCCTGCTCAGCGGTGCGGTTGCGGCCTTCGGGCGCGAGGCCCTGAGTACGCTCAAGGCCAGCATACGGCGCGAGCGTCTGGCCGGTCATCTGCCCACCATCACCGGCATGGTGGGCGCCGAGGTCGGCCTTCCGCTCGCTGGCAGCCAGCGACTGTTCTTGTTCCTGCATCTGCGTGCGCTGGTCTCCACCGCCATCCGTCTTGGCATCATCGGCCCTCTGGAAGCCCAAGCGGTCCAGCACCGGATGGGGCCGGTGGCTGAAGGCGTGTTGGGTCGCTGCGCCGATCTCGCTCCGGCGGACGCCGCCGGGACCATGCCGCTGCACGACCTGTTCCAAGGGCACCACGATCGCCTGTATTCCCGCCTGTTCATGTCATGAGGTCGCTGTCCATGACCATGAACACGCCAGTGATCATGTATAAAAGCGCGCCCAACGAGGCGCGCACACGGAGCGCGGACCTCCAGATCCGCTTGGTGGGCGACCGACGGCTCTCCCCTGGGAACGCTCTCGTTGGTACGGACGCCTTGGCGGACCTGGAGGTCCGCGCTCCGGTGGCCTGCCCTTCGGGCAGGCGTTTGTGCTCAGATCGGTTCGGGCCACGATTGGCATGGGGATGCCACATGGTTGCATCATGATGCATAGTGATAGCATCACGGCATGAGAACGACCATCGATCTTGATCAGGCCCTGCTGCGACTGGCACGCAAGCGGGCGCTGGAAAGCCATCGGACCTTGAGCCAGGTGATGGAGGAAGCCCTGCGTGCAGGCCTTGCCACCAAAGCCACCAGCGTCACCCCGGTCGATCTGCCGGTCATCAACGGACAGGGACCTGCGCCGACCTGGGAAATCATCCGGGCAGCCTTGAATGACGATGATCTGCGCCTGTACGGTCCGCATCTCAAACCGCCGTCGGTGAACGATGCACCTGGCTGACGTCAACGTACTGGTCTATGCCCTGCGGGGCGAGGTCGACGACCATTCGCGGTACCGCGCGTGGCTGCTGGAGCAGGTGAACGGACCCACGCGTTACGCCTACTGCGACGCGTTGCTCGCCAGCTTTGTGCGGGTGGTCACCCTGCCAGTGTGGCGGCCGGCAACGCCGATCGACACAGCGCTGCGTTTTTGTGAGCTGATCCGTAGCCGGCCGAATGCAGTGCGGGTCGAACCTGGTGTGCGGGCGTGGGAGGTCTTCGCCTCCCTCTGTCGTCAAACGCCAGCGGCCGGCAATCTGACAGCCGACGCATGGCTCGCCGCGTTAGCGATCGAACATGGCTGCACCTTCATCACCTGCGACGGTGACTTCGCGCGTTTCCCTGGGCTGCGTTGGCAGCATCCCCTTCAACCCAAGGTTTGAACCATGCACGGCGGACACCCTCACGATCATCACGCTCATGGCATGGGGGATGATCATGGACACGGCCACACGCACGAAAAGTTGGATGGCCCAGGCCTTTTCCACCTGCGGGAAAAGCCGCTCAACCGCAACTTTAGCGAACGTGCCTTCACCGTCGGCATCGGCGGGCCGGTGGGCAGTGGCAAGACTGCACTGATGCTGCAACTCTGCCGGCGCCTGCGTGAGAACTACAACATCGCCGCGGTGACCAATGACATCTTCACCAAGGAGGACGGCGAGTTCCTCATCCGCAATCAGGCGCTGCCGGCGGAGCGTATCCGTGCGGTGGAAACCGGTGGTTGCCCACATGCGGCGATCCGAGAGGACATCACCGCCAACCTGCATGCGCTGGAAGAACTGCACGCCCAGTTCACGCCGCAGATCCTGCTGATCGAATCCGGCGGCGACAACCTGGCGGCGAACTACAGCCGCGAACTGGCGGACTACATCATCTACGTCATCGATGTCGCTGGTGGCGACAAGGTCCCGCGCAAAGGCGGTCCCGGCATCACCCAGTCGGATATGTTCGTGATCAATAAAACCGACCTGGCCGCGGCCGTTGGCGCTGACCTGGGGGTGATGGAACGCGACACGGTGAAAATTCGTGGTGGCGGTCCCTACGTCTTCGCGCAGGTGAAGGCTGGGGTCGGTGTCGACGTGATCATCGAGCACATCCTGCACGCGTGGCAACACGCCACTGGCGTGGCGCACTGAGTCGGTGAAGCAGTCCACATGCTCGCCTGGGATGGCCCCTATAGCCCGTACATCCACGCGGCGGATGATCGCCCGCGGCAGATCGCCTGGGGCATCCCGCAGCGTCGGCTGGCGCACTACCTGTTGGCGACCTCGCTGCTCGGCAGTGAACATCTGCGCGTCGAGGGCAAGGATCACCTGATCCCGCTCGGGAGTTCGTACCTCATTCCACCGGGAGCACTGGCGGATGTTGGGTCCATTGCCGGTAACACACCAGTGTGGATCCACTTCGACGTGCGTTTCGATGAGCGGCGGAAGGACCACCCCCACGCCGGTGCCTATGAATCCGACCTGGGTGAACGTACCGCGCTGTTGCAACCGACGCCGAAGGCGGTGTGGGGCGTCGACCTGCCGATCGTTATTCCTCCCGCGCTGACGCAGTTGTTCCGCGATGGCGTGCCGCGTCTGGTGCGCCGCTGGAAGGATGGCTCGCCGATCGCCGTGCTCGATGCGACCGCGCAACTCGCGTCGCTGCTGACAACCCTGGTGAGCCATGTGTGGGAGGCGTCCTCCACCTCGCCGACACTCAGCCTGGAGGCGCGCATCGCCCGGGCCGAGGCCACCGCGTTGCGCAGCCTCGACACCGGTTTCGATGTCGAGGAGTTCGCCGCCGCCGCCGGTTACAGCCGCACCCGTTTCAGCGCGCTCTATCAGCAGGTGCGTGGCACCAGCCCAGGTGCGTTCCTGCGCAGTGAACGCCTGCGCCTGGCGGAAACACTGCTCAGCCGGCCGGAACTGCCCATCGCCAAGGTTGGTGAACTGGTCGGTTATCGCGACCCGACCGTGTTCGGACGCTTCTTCCGCAGCCACCACCAGATGAGCCCAGGCGATTGGCGGCGTCGCAATGCGGCAGCCACCCGCTGATGCAAAGCGTTTTGCGCCGCAGGATTGACCCACGCCTGCGCGCGGGACACTGCGCTCTTCCCTGATCCACAGGGAGGAGCCCGCCCCTTGGCTGATCACCGTTCTCCTCTGCGCGACGCGGCCTCCATCGAACAAGTGTCGGAACGCCTCGCGTCGATCACCTCGGTCACGGCCGGTGAGCGGCGCAATCCGCTCTCCGCCTACATGCACCTGGTGCAGAACAAACGTTTCCTAGTGCCAGTGGTGTGGACGCTGATCAATCTGCGTAATTCTCCGGTGTGGATCTTCCCGCTGCTGATCGGTCACGTGTTCGATCTGCTCGCCACCCCTGAGCGTCGTGCTGCGGTGATGGGGGATCTGTGGTGGGTGATGACCGTGTCGTTCTTGCTCTGCGTGATGAACGTCATCACCACCGTCGGTGAACGCCGTCTGCGCTCGATCCAGGGCCGCGCACTGGCGGCCGCACTACGTCGTTCTCTGGTGCGCCGTCTGCACAAGCTGACTTTCGCTTTTCACGATCGGGCGCAGGCCGGCATCCTGCAGAACAAGTTCCTGCTCGATATCGGTCGCCTGGAGGGGATGCAGAACTACCTGGCCGAATGCATCCTGATGCAGGGCACGACCATCATCATCACCCTGGCGATCGTGGCGATGTACAATCCCTGGTTCCTGCTGGTCCTCGGTCTGATCGTGCCAGCCAACCTCATCACCGCCCACCTGCTGTGGCCACCGATGCGCCGTCGCAGCGAGGAGTTCCGCGTCGCCGAGTCGGGTTTCGTCTCGTCGCTCAACGAAGCGCTGCACGGCGTGCGCGTGACGCGTGCCCACGCGGTGGAGGAATACGCGGAAAAACGTCTGGAATCCGCGGCACGCAAGGTCGCCACCAGTGGTGTGCGGGTTGACGTGACCCATGCGTTCTTCGGCTCCACCGGCTGGGCCGTCGGTTCGTTGCTCAACATGGCCGTCATCGGCGTCGGCGCGTGGCTGTGTGTACGCGATGAGATCAGCTACGGCGCGCTCTTCATCTTCTGGAGCTACTACGGGATCATCTCTGGTGCGGTGAGCGGCATCATCTACGGCATGCCCACGGTCGCTGGCGCCAGCGACGCGCTGCAATCGCTCTCGGAGCTCTACGAAAGCGAGTCGGAAGAACGCAATGATGGCAAGCCGGCGCTGTCGGCGGTGCAGGGCGACGTACGCCTGGACAACGTGCATTTCCGCTACGCCGGCAGCCAGCGGCACAGCCTTGCAGGGGTCGATCTGCGCATACCCGTGGGCAGCTCACTCGCGCTGGTCGGTCCGTCGGGTTCGGGCAAGAGCACCATCGCCAGCTTGATGCTCGGCTTCTATGATCCCGAGCAGGGCACCGTCGCCATCGACGGCAACGATCTGCGCCAAGTCGATCGCCGCACCGTGCGCCGCCACGTCGGAGTGGTCAGCCAGGATGTCGTGCTCTTCCATGACTCCGTCGCCGGCAACATCGCCTGGGGCGACGAGAACCCGGATCCCAAACGTATCGAGGAAGCTGCTGTCCGCGCCAATGCCGAGGAGTTCATCCGTCAGTTGCCGAACGGCTACCAGACCGTGCTCGGTGATCGCGGCATGGGCCTATCCGGTGGACAACGCCAACGTTTAGCGATCGCCCGTGCGCTCTACCGCGATCCTAAGCTGCTGATCCTCGATGAAGCCACTAGTGCGCTCGATCCTGAAAGCGAACGGCTGGTGCAGCAGGCGCTCGACGTGCTGATGCACGGGCGCAGCACACTGATCATCGCGCACCGCTTGTCGACGGTGCGCAATGCCCACCGCATCGCCGTCCTCGAGGAAGGGCGCGTGGTCGAAAGCGGAACCTATGATGAACTGATGGCCAAGCAGGGCGCTTTCTACCGCTTGGCCAACGGTCAACTCACCTGACCGTTCACCGCATCAGCCAACACCGTACTGTCTGAGCTTGGCGTAGAGCGTACTGCGGTCGATTTCGAGCAATTCGGCAGCGGCCTTCTTGTTGCCGCCACAGTGCTCCAGCACCCGCAGGATGTGTGAGCGTTCCACCACGGCGAGGCTTTCGATTGCCGCTCCGGTCACCGCGTCAGTTCCAGCAGTCCCCTTCATCAACGCTTCCGGCAGATCCTTCGGCGCGATAATCGCACCCGTCGCAGCGATGGCCGCATGCTCCAGCGCGTGGCGCAATTCGCGGGCATTCCCCGGCCAACCATAGCGCAACAACACCGCCGTGGTCTCTGCTGCCAGACGTTTCGCTGGTTGGCCGTGTTGCACTGCATGCTGCTTCAGAAGGCAGTGCGCCAACACCTCGATGTCGCCAGCACGATGCCGCAGCGGCGGAAGGTGCAGCGGGCGTCCGGCGAACGCATGGAACAGGCCCGCGTCGAGCGCGCCCAGCGGCATCTCCTGAACGTTCGCGGCGATCACCCGCACATCGACATGGTGTGCGCTCGCCAGCCCCGGACGTTGCACCTCGCCGGTCTCGATGACGCGTTGCACGCGTGCCTGGACTGACCGCGGCAATTCGGCGATCCCATCAAGGTAGACCGTGCCGCCATCCGCCAGTTCGAAGATCCCAGGAGCGCCGTTCGCCCGCCCGAACAATACCGCCTCAGCCGTCTGATCGTCGAGGGCGGCACAGGTGACGACCTGGAATGGTCGCCCGCGACGTGCCGAACGGGTGTGGATGAAACGGGCGAGCAAATCCTTGCCGGTGCCGGATTCACCGGTGATGAGCACCGGGATCGTCACTGCGGCCAGACGTCCGGCCTGATCACGTACCTGGACGATGGCCGGATCCTCACCGATCAGGTCGATCACTGCGCTGGGCGCTGGTGATACCACCTGGGTGAGCGGCACGGCCTCGTCAGCAACCCGGCTGGCAAGACGCACCGCCATCTGGTTGGCCACCGCCGCGA
Organism: Planctomycetota bacterium; assembly: GCA_013816485.1. Classification (GTDB taxonomy): domain Bacteria; phylum Planctomycetota; class UBA11346; order UBA11346; family UBA11346; genus BOG-1363. The sequence continues at coordinate 22,055 of JACDEI010000009.1, read as the reverse complement.
GGAACTCCAGATCAGTGCGAGTGAACGGTTGCCCCACAGTCAGGCGATCAACGTAGAGCAGCGCATGGATGTCAGCGCCGATCCGCACCGGGGCCGACATCGCGCTCTGTACTCCAGCCTGGACCATGCTGGCGGACGGCGCCAGATCACCGTCGCTGGTGCACAACAGCGGCTCACCACGACTGCGTACCGCGGCCAGCAAGGTGCGAGCGAAAGGCACCGCGCCAAAACGCGCGCGCAGACGGCGTTCATGTGCTGGCCACAACGACCAGCCGTTGCCGCTCTCCGCCGGCAGGAAAACCGCGCAGCGATCACCTTCGAGCACCTCCGCCGCAGCGTCGTCCAACAGTTCGAACAAGGCCTCACGATCCGGCGCGACGTTGCTGCGCCGGATCAGGTGATGGAGCAGCACCAGGTAGGCGTTGGCACGGGCAAGGGTATGGTTGTCGGCATCGCTTACCTGGGTGAACAGCACGGTCTTGTGCTGTTCGAGTCCTTGGATGCTCGCCGGGTCCGACCACTCGCTGTCACTGGGTGACACCACACTCTCAAAGCGGAAGCGGGTCGCTCCGATGCGGAATTCGGATCCGTCGATCAATGGCAGGCTGGCGATGCGGCCATCTCCAGCCCAGGTACCGTTCGAACTGTCGAGGTCGCGCACGTGATAGCGTCCACCGTCAACCACCACCTCGGCATGGACGCGACTGGACTTGGGGTCGGCGATCTGGATCGGATTCGTCGGGTCACGACCGATGGTGGTCCGTGGCGGACGCAGCTCATGGCGCTGCCCGGCACCGGGACCGGAAATGATACTCAGCCAGGGCATGATCGCGGCGATGATCCGCTACCCGCGCAGGGACTCAAGCCAGCGCTGGCAAAAGAGACGCATACACGCCCCCAGGAAGCCGATGCACGCAGGCTACCATCGTACGACCGGCGGGGATCATGGGCGGACCGCTGCCCCGCACCGGTCCGACGTGTCCACCCCTGAGCAGGTGTCCTATGCGCATCCACGAACTGTTCCTCGCGATGTCCAAACACAACGCCAGCGATCTGCACCTGAAGGTCGGTGAACCGCCGATCTTCCGCATCAACGGCGAATTGGTGCGCATGAAAAGCGCCGTGCTGACCACGGAGGATACCGACGCCCTGCTCATACCGATCATGGGCGACCGGGCGAAGGCGGAGCTGGAATCCCGTGGCTACGCCGACTTTTCGCAGGCGCTCGAAGGTGCCGGACGCTACCGCTGCAACGTCTTCCGCAGCTGTGGTCGCTTGTCAGGGGCTATTCGCCGGGTGAAGCTTGAAGTCCCCACCTATGACCAGCTTCACCTACCGCCGCAGCTGGCGAAATGCGCCGCCTACGAACAAGGGCTGGTGCTGATCGGCGGCATCACCGGGTCGGGGAAATCGACCACCATCGCCTCGGTCCTGAATGACATCAATCACAAGCGTCGCGCCCACATCATCACCATCGAAGATCCGGTCGAGTTCCTCTTCACTGACGACAAGGCGCTGATCAATCAGCGCGAAATCGGCATCGATGTGGTCAATTTCGCCGAGGCCCTGCGCTCGGCGGTGCGCGAGGATCCGGATGTCATGCTGCTGGGTGAGATGCGTGATGCGGAAACTTTTGAGACCGCGCTGACCGCTGCGGAAACCGGCCATCTGGTGTTCGGCACCATTCACTCGTCCGGTGCAGCCCAGACCATCGGGCGTATCCTCGATCTCTTTCCGGTCGCGAAACACGAACAGATCCGCACCGCTCTGGCGTTCAATCTGCGCTGCGTGATCAACCAAAAATTGCTGCAAGGCGCCACCAAGGACGTCCCGCAGGTGCCCGCCGTGGAAGTCATGTTCATCACCCCGGTGATCAAAAAGATGATCCTGGAAGGCGAGGACATGAAGGTCGCGGACGCACTTGGCAAGGACACCGAGAACGGCTGCCAGAACTATAACCGCGTGCTGACCCAGCTCTACAAAGAGCACAAGATCACCATGGAAACTGCGCTCAACGCCGCGCCGAATCCCGAAGAATTGCGCATGGCGATGCGTGGCATCTCCATCAGCGATGGTGGGATCGTCTGAGCGAAGCACGACGGACCGGCAAACCTTGGGCGATCGCGTTCCGACGCTGACGCGATGAGGTCGGCTCTACTTGACGAAGGCGCGCCGGGGATGGCCGCCGCCGACCTTGAACACATCCTCAGGTGTGCCACCAGCGGCCGTATCGACATCGCTGACGTCGTCATAGATGTTGTCCGGTACGACGTTGGCAGCGTTGTCATCGACACCGGCCGCACCTTTGGCGTCGGGGTTTTCGATGAAGACGGTGACCGACGACTGGATCACGCCAGTGGTGCGATTGCCGCCCGAGGTCGCTGCGGTGTGTTTCTTCAGTTTCTTGACGTGGGCGTCACCGAAGCAGGCCACCGCGACATCGGAATGGTACTTCGCGTCACGATCCGCCATGATGACACGCGCCGAGCCGGGATCAGGCGGAGCAGACCAATCGAAAGCGTAGGACACCGCGGCGGCGTTGCTGCCACTCCAGCCCCAATCGGTGTTGGCGGCCGAGAGCGACGCTTTGACGTTGTTGTTCGGACCGCCGACCGCTGCACTGGGACAGCGGAACATGCCATTGACCATCGATTGTTTGACCGCGACCAATTCGAAAGCACCGGCAGTGAATCGCGGAGCATCGCTCGCCGCCACCACCCCGGAAGCCGCGTAGGGCACCTTCCACGACGCACCCCGCGGATCAGGCCAACCGGTGTCCTCCTGCGACGAATAGGCCACCATCGCGCCAAGGATCTGGCTCTGGTTCTTCCCGCACTGCGACTGGCGCGCGGATTCACGGACGATGCCGATCACCGGCAATAACATCCCGGCGAGAATGGCGATGATGGAGACCACCACCAGCAATTCGATCAGGGTGAAGCCCCGGCATCGCAGGGTAGATGTGGGGAACCAGGACATGGGAGGCTCCTGAAGATGAGGGATGACAAACTACCGGACGCACGGGAGCGCCAGAAAAACGAGCGCGATACGGTTATATAACCCATCCAGCGCGGTTTGACGATACCCAATGATACAAAAAAAGACCCCTGGATCACTCCAGGGGTCTTTTGATCCACACCTGATGGAGGATTACTTCACGAAAGCGCGCTTGGCGTGACCGCCACCCGGCTTGAACACGTCTTCAGCTACGCCGCCGCCAGCGGTGTCGACATCGCTCACATCATCGTAGATGTTGTCGGGAACGATGTCGTTCGCGTCGTCTTCTTTGCCAGCAGCGCCCTTGGCGTCCGGGTTCTCGATGAAGAGAATGACCGACGTCTGGATCACGCCGGTCGTACGGTTGCCGCCCGAGGTGGCAGTCGGGTGCTTCTTGAGCTTCTTGACGTGGGCGTCACCGAAGCAGGCCATCGAGGCATCTGAGTGGTACTTGGTATCGCGGTCGGCCAGCACGACGCGGGACGAAGCCGGGTCGGCAGGCGCCGCCCAGTCGAAGGCGTAGGAGACCGCCGCCACATTGGAGCCACTCCAGCCCCAATCGGTATTGGCGGCTGAAACAGTGGCTTTGACGTTCCTATTCGGGCCGCCGACGGCCGAACTCGGGCACTTGAACAAACTGTTACCGATCGACTGCGTCGCAGCGAGCAATTCGAAAGCACCAGCGGTGAACGCGGGAGCATCAGTCGTGGCCACCACGCCAGTGGCGACCAGGGGCACCTTCCAGGAGGTGCCGCGGGGATCCGGCCAGGACGTCTCTTCCTGCGTGGCGTAGGCCACCATCGCGCCGATGATCTGACTTTGGTTCTTGCCGCACTGGGACTGACGGGCCATTTCACGGACGACGCCGATCACCGGTAGCAGCATGCCGGCGAGGATGGCGATGATCGAGATCACCACCAGCAGTTCGATCAGGGTAAAACCCTTGGATCGATGATTATGGGGAAGTGACAACATGGGAGGCTCCTTTCGAAGCGGGGTTTATGAAGTCGGCCGGATGGGAATGGATTGGCCGATGGTGGGAGGATAGGCCGCCCATGTCTGGGGAACAACCTGCATGTCGCAGACGTTTCCGCTGGTGTCCATTGCTGTGTCAAGGCGTGTCAAATGCAGCAGGGGCAGGCGATTTGCCTGCCCCTGCTGGGGAACCACTTCAAGCCGCAGTCTCAAGCCGCAGTCTCAAGCCGCCGTCTCAAGCCGCAGTCTCAAGCCACTGTCGGCCTGAGGGTTACTGCATATTGACGATTTCGTACAGCTCGTTGCCCAGTTCCCGGGCGCTGTAGTTGCGGATGCGCGGCGGTGCGAAGGACACCTCACGGGCATTGTCCCACTGGCTGGGGTCTTTCGCCATCTTGGAACCCATCTTGGAACCTTCGTAGTCGCGAATCGCATCATAGGCCACCAAGGCGAACTTCCACGACATGCCGCTGAAGCAGTGGATGACGACCGGATCCTGTTCTTTGCGTTGGGCGACCGCGGAATTTTCACGTTCGAGCAGTTTCTGATGGATGTACTGATGCGCCATTTCGAGGTTCTTCTCCAGGTCCTTATGCCCCTTCTTGCTGAAGCTGTTGCCATCGAGGATGATCGCCTCTGAACCGCCCATGCGCAGGTAGGCGGTGGGCAACACATCGCCTACCGTCTTCTTAAGCGACTCGTACTTGGCTTGGTATTCCGACGGCTGGAATCCTTTCACCAGTCCTTCGGGGTAGATGCAGACGTTGATCATCTTCGGCGGTTCGACCGGCTTGGTTTGCGGTGACGGGGCTTGGCCCTTGTCAGTCGGCAACAAGCTGGCGATCGCCTTCTCATCCGCGGTGAACTTGGTTGTCAGGATGAAGAACAGCAACAGGAGCATGACGGTGTCGATCATCGGAACGAGATCGACCTTACCTTTTGCCATCGCTTCGGTTGGATCTTCTGACATGGCTGGCTCCTATGGTTTACTTACTAACTAGCCTGCTCAACGAGGCGAGCTGCTTCCGAGATCATTTATCGCCAGGCTTGCGCGTGGTGAAGTTGAGGAAGACAAACGGCTTGGCCTGGGCGGGACTGGAAATGGTCATCGGCTTCATCGCATCGAAGGGATTGATCGAGCCGGAGACCACCTGTTGGACCTCCTGCACCACGCGGTACTCGGTGTCCGCGTCAGCGCGGATCTCAAGAACCACCTTGGGCAGCATGAAACCGGTGTTCTTGGGATCTGGGAACTTCTCCGCACGGTCGTACGCCTGATCAAGTACCTGACGCAGCTTTTGATACGCTTCGAAGCTGTCGATACCGCTGGAGACGTAGTTGACGTTGTTGATACGGATGGTGTTGCGCGGCGGATTGCCCGACGCAGTACTGCCGTACACGTTGACTACGATACGTTCCCAGTTTTCCTGGGTATCCAGCTTCTGCCCCGTTTTGGTCGGCGGAACGGTGATCTGCTCGACACGCGTTTCCAACGTGATGTGACCACACAGCATGAAGAACAGCAACAGGAGGAAGACCACATCAATCATCGGTACGAGATCGATTTCGATGTCGTCGATCGGGATCTTCAGCCGGGCCTTCTTGTGTGCATTGCTCGACATGGGGTGAGACCTCGTCCATCTGGGAAATGATCATCCGCCCTGGCCAACCAGCCAGGGCGGCTACCAGCGCTTAGCGATTGCGGAAGTAGTCCAGGACTTCGTTGCTGACGACTGCCGATTCGAGCGAGCAACTGGTCACACGACCACGCAGCATGAAGAACAGGAACAGGTTGCCGATGGCGATGAAGAGACCGGTAGCGGTACAGACGAGCGCTTCACCAATGGCACCGGCGAGCATCGCCGGATCGGCACCGCCCGGAGCGGACGACATCGTGAGAAACGCCTTGATGATGCCGGACACCGTACCGAGCAGACCGATCAGGGTTGCGGTGCTGGCGAACAGCGAAAGCCAACCGACCTTGCCCATGTACTTGTTGGTTTCCGAAGCACCGACCACTTCGGCCGCTTCACGCATGGTGTCGTAGCCGTAGTCCTTCTTGTCGAGCAGCGCGGCGATGATGTTGCCGAGCATGCTGCGGTCGTTGGCGACCAGCGTACGGGCGTTCTCCACCGCTTCGTCGGTCGGACCTTCCGCCATGATGTTGTGCAGTTCATCAGCCAGACCGTCGGGGATCAGGGTCTCGCGCTTGATGGTGAAGACCCACTGGATGCCGAGCGAGTAGGAGACGATCGACATGACGATGAGGAAGTACTCCACCGGACCGGCGAGGATCACCAGGTCGAGCAGGCTCAGATCGGAGTGCCCCCCCCCCGCCTCAGCAGCCCCCAGTTGGGCAGCGGCCGAAACCATACAGAGCAGGGCCAGGATGGGCGCATGAACGCGGAGGAAACGACGCATGGGAACTCCCTTGGATGGACCAATCTCGGAGCGGGGACCGACCGCTTCCTGCTGATTGGGTTCGTTTTGGTGGCGCGGAGTATGAAAAGGCCCACGGGGGTCGGCTAGCGTCGGCGAAGCACGATGCGGCTTTGTGTGTCACCAGCCGAAGTCATGCAACGTTATGTGTAGCAGACACTTGGACCCAATCGGCCGGTTAAACGGACGTCCCCGCGAAAGGTTCACGGGTATTTTCCAGGAGCCTCCTACCAGCCCCTTCAGAGAGTCGGACGCATAGTCGGGAAGAGGATGACATCACGGATGTTGGGCTGACCAGTGAAGAGCATCACCAAGCGATCGATGCCGATGCCCTGACCGCCACAGACCGGCAGCCCATGGTCGAGCGCAGTGCAGTAGTCGTCGTCGATCTTGCCACCGACCACACCCGCCTCGTCGTCGTCAGCGGCGGTGGCTTCGGCCACCTGCTCGGCGAAACGCGAGCGTTGGAGGTCTGGATCGTTCAGTTCGCTGTAGGCATTGCCCAATTCCATGCGGGCCATGAACAATTCGAAGCGCAGCGTACGCGATGGATCCTCAGGATGCGCTTTGCACAACGGTGTCAGCCAGGTCGGCTGATCGGTGATGAAGGTCGGCTCGACCAGGTGCGGCTCGACGACTTCTTCCCACACTGCATTGGCCAGACGATCGTAAGTCGGATAGTCGTCGAGGTGGATGCCGAGTTCGCGCGCCTTCGCCGTCACGCCAGCTTGATCTGCATAATCGAGACCACCGAGTTCCTTGAGCGCCTGATGGTAGGTGAACCGACGCCACGGCTTGCCGAGATCGATCACATGTTCGCCGAAACGCAGGACCCGGGTACCGAGCACCTCGTCAGCGAGGTGACGGAACAATTCTTCGCTGAGCACCATCATGCGTTCGTGGTCGGCGTAGGCCTGGTACCATTCGATCATGGTGAACTCAGGATTGTGCCGCGGACTGATGCCTTCATTGCGGAAGTTGCGGTTGAGTTCGAACACCCGTTCCATGCCACCGACGATCAGCCGCTTGAGGTATAGCTCCGGCGCGATGCGCAGAAACAGATCTAGATCGAGCGCATTGTGGTGGGTGACGAAAGGACGTGCCGACGCGCCACCTGGGATCGGCTGCATCATCGGCGTTTCCACTTCGAGGAAATCGCGATCGGTGAAAAATCGACGGATGCCCGCCACCAGACGACTGCGCATAACGAAGGTTGCCAGACTGGCGTCCGACATCATCAGGTCGAGATAACGCTGACGGCTGCGCGTCTCGGCTGACAGTTCACCGCTGTCGGCACCCGCCTGGTGTGGCGGCGGCAGCATGCTTTTGCCGAGGATGGTAACCTGTTCGACGAACACGCTGATCTCGCCGCGTTTGCTGCGCCCCAGACGACCCGTGACGCCGATCCAGTCAGCGAGGTCCAGACACTGGATGGCTTGCCATTGCGCCTCGCCCAGGACCTTGAAGTCGAGCATGAGCTGGATGCCGCGAGCCTTCTTGGCCTCCGCCCCTTCCAGGTCCGTGTGGCCCGCCAGACGTTGCTCACGATAGAGGTCGGCCCGGCTGCGATCGAACAAAGTGGCGAACCACAACTTACCGGAAGCGCGAAGATTGCCCACCCGACCCGCCAACACCACCTGCTCACCCTTGGCCTGCTCGGCAGCGCCTTCGACGAAGGCCGGGCACAGACCGCGCGCCTGGGCCACCGAATGGGTGGGGACGAAGGTGCGACCGTAGGGATCGAGCCCCAGCGCCCGCAGACGGGAAGCCTTTTCGGCGCGGGCGGCACGGTATTGATCGCTGCTGTCGTTCATGGCGGCGGGAGACTAGTGGAGGTGCCGATGAGGGCCAGAGGTAGACGCCGCGCACATCATCCGCTGCACATGGAAACGAGAAAACCCAGGCCGGAGCCTGGGTTTTCATCGTCGACAAACCGCTAGCGGTCTTACAGGCGGGACTCGATTTCCTCGAACACCACCACGTCGGCCTGGAGCAGGATGAGCGTCTTCAGCTCGGTCTCGCTGCGACCGTTGCTGCTGAACAGACGGCCAAGGAACGGGATGTGGCTGAGGAACGGGATGCCTGCGTGCGACCGTGCGCTTTCGCCATTGGTCATGCCGGCCAGCAGGAGCGAGCCACCATCGGGAATGGTGACCGAGGTGCGCACCGACTGGTAGCTGATCTCGGGAATCAACAGCGGGTTGCCATCGGCGATGCCGCTGGTGCTGCCTGGCGCGGCGTTCGGATTGGTCGGGTCGACGATCGGCGTGCCGTCGATCTGGCCTTGACCACTGCCGAGCGCCGGACCGAAGCGACGCCAACTGCGCACCTGCGCGTTGGTCGGACGCAGGGTCAGCGTGATGTATTTCTTGTCGGCCGAGGCGATCGCCTGCACATCGAGCACGGTGCCGTACGACAAGGTGCTGACGATCGGATCGTACTGGCCCTGGTTCACATCGTAGTCGGCGATGTACGCCTGCTGATTGATGTGAACGATGTGGGCCTGCTGGCCGTTGAAGAGCGTGATGTCCGGCTCGAAGGTGACGTTGCCGCGACGTTCCTGCTCGACCGCTCGGAGGATCGCCGAGACGTAGAAGTCGTCAGCGACGCGCCAGTACTGCGACTGGAAGGTCAACCCGCCGAGGTTTTGACCCGGCAGCGAATTGGCCGTGGTATACGGTTGCAGCGTGTTGATGACGTTGCCAGCGGCGGTGGTGCGACCATTCGCATAATATCCTCCGAAGGGCACCGGGGTGGGATTCACCGCCGGAGCCACAGGCGGATTGGTGCCCTGGTTGGGTAGGGCGCCATTCGCGTTGGCATTCGGCGGCAGACCGCCAGGGAAGTTGAAGTTCTGCCAATTGACGCCGATCTCTTCCAGGAGGCTGTTTTCCACGCTGAGGAACTTCACCTTCACGTGGATCTGGGTGCCCTTTTGGTTACGCAGCGTGCGCAGCAGTTCTTCGACCTGCTTGTGCACGTCGGTGGTCTGGGTGATCACCATCGAACCGTTGTAGTCCTCGATGGCGACACCTTCGTTCTCCCACGTCGCGGGCGACACCACGCGCTGGATGATCTCGATGAACTCGTTGATCTCCGGTGCGGTATCGGCCTCGATGGGCGGCAACAGTCGCGAACCCACGCCACCCGGTTCCGGGATGTCGAGATCCGGGCCGGGGAAGCTCGCCATCGCATGGGTCAGATCGCGGATGTCATAGAGCTTCATGAACACGTCACCACGCAGGCCTGCGGCGTTGGTGATGTAGAGCGCCTCATCACGCAGGGCGTAATTGAGCCCGGTGAGCTTCATGATGAATTCGACCACATAGCGCAGCTTCATCGCTTCGACACGCAGGGTCACAGGCGGCGGCGCCGCGGCGATCACCTGCGGATCGAGCACGATGTTGACGTTGGTGATGCGCTGGAGGAAGTCGACCACGTCGACCAGATCGTGGTCCTGGAAATCCAGGGTCACTTCCTGTTCGAGCTGATTGGCGATCTCCTTGCGCCACGCTTCGCCCTGCTCTTCCAGGCCGCGAACGGGAGCACTGCGACGCGCGTCGATCTCCGGCCATTCCGGTGAGTAGGTGATCAGTTCGAGCTGGGGCAGCATGGCGGTGCGGATCGACTCGGAGAGCAGCTTATGCTCCTCGTCCCAGCGATCGGCTGTGATCTGGCGCAGGTAGACATGGCGTTCACGCCGGCACTTGATCAGCAGGCCGTGGGCCCGGTCCTCGGCGCGGTTGATCTTGAGGATCTGCTCGCACAGCAGGATCGCGTCGTCGTAGTCGCGACGTTCGCGCGCCTTCTGCGCACGCTTGAGCATCGCGTCGATACGATCGCGTTCGATCTTGAGACCGATGTCACGCAGTTCCTGCTGACGTCCGGCCGCCTGGTCGTTGCGACTGGCGGCATCCTTCAGTTCCTGCTTCTCGCGACGTTCACGCGCGATGTTCTGCAGGCTCTCAACCTCACGCTGCTCGGCTTCACGGCTGGGATCGGCGAACGGCAGGCTTTCCAGGCGGGTGAGCGCCAAGCTGAGGAGGCGCTCGGCTTCGGCGAAGTCACCGGCTTCGAGCGCCTTCTTGCCGTCATTCTTCTTGGCGCTGGCTTCGACGCGCAACTGCTGCTGCTTCACGTGCAACTCATCCGCCGTGCGGTTGATCTGCACCGTGCGCGGATCGCGGCTGACACCGGCGATGGCCTGGGCCTGGCTGAGCGCCGTGCGGTATTTGGCTTCCTGCGGCTGCCAGTCGACCGCGATGGTCAAGTCGCGCAGGGCGTCATCCATGCGCCCTTCGCTCATCGCCTTCATGCCGCGATCGTAGTAGTAGTTCGCCGCGGCGGCCGCACCCTGCGGCTGGGCACCACCGGCGTCGGCGTACTCCTTGAGTGCCTGGTCCGCAGCCGGATTGGGCTTGTCCTCGCTCCAGGCTTGGCCGGAAAGGCCGGCGAACGCGAGCATGGTCGCGGTCAGCGCGGTGACACGGGTGATGGGGGCCAGGGTGGTGGGGATCAGGTGACGTGAGCTCACAGTTTCGCCTCCAGTTCAGCGTAGTTGATGATGTTGATGTCGGCCAGCAGGTAGAGCTGATAACGGTCCGAAAAGCGACCGCGTTTGCCGAAGAGCCGACCCAGGAATGGGATGTGGCCGAGGAAAGGGATCTTGGTCGACGTCGACTGCTCGATGACGTTGCCGAAGCCGCCTACCAGGATGGTGCCGCCATCGGGTACCATGATGTTGGTCGCGACCGAACGCACGAGCACGTTGGGCAGTTCGATGATGAACGCTTGATTGATGATATTGCCAGTGATGACGTCATTGCCGTTGCCGACTCCGGGGTCGACGCCGGTCGGGATGAAGCGCTGGGTGGTGATGGTCTCCAGCAGGGATCCCTGGAGCGAGGCGATCGCCGGACGGAATTCCATCGTCACGTATTTGCCATCGGCGCTGACGTACGGCTTGATATCGAGGGCTGCTCCCAGATTGAGGACCCCGATATCAGGATCGAGCGTGCCGCTGAGCGCGCCCGCTGGCGGCGATGCCTCGTAGTCACTGATGTAGGCGTACTGCGTACCCATGAAGGTGTTCGCGCGTACCCCGCTCATGGTGACGACTTCAGGAGCTTCGAGGATGCTGACCTTGGTGCTGCGTTCGACCGCGCTGAGGATTGCGGACGATAGCGTCGAATCGACCAGCATCGCCTGGAGGTTGAGGCCACCGCCAGCGGCCTGGATCGCCGAATTCGGCGTCGACGCGTTAGCCGGTAAGGTATTGACCAGCGAGCCGCCGTGATCGAACTGGTTGGTCAGACGGTGGTAGCCGCTGCTGGTCGACGTCACTCCGGCGTGTCGTCCCACGTTGGGAACCTGCAGCGGCGTGGGCGCGAACGCATTGGGCTGGAGGAAGAGGTCGCTGCGCCAATCCACGCCGATTTCTTCCAGGTAACCATCCTTGATCGTCAGCCAGCGCGCATTCACGCGCACCAGCAGGCTCTTCTGGTTGGCCTGCGAACGGATGAATTCCTGGATGAGCAGGTGGGTCGAGGTAGGCGCGTTCACCAGCAGCGTGGTACCGCGGATGGCGATGTTGTAGGCCTCGTTCTCCCACACCGTCGGCGATACCGCCTGCTGGATGAGGTCGACGAGATCCTCGGGAGAAAGCGCGGGGGCGGAATCCTCGTCCGTGGGTGCCGCGAACAGGCTGAATCCCGGGTTGCCACCCGCACCGCCGGAGGCACCCCCACCGAACGCCAGTTGCTTGCCGGCCTGATCCTTCGGCACGAACAGTAACTCGCTGACGTCGTAGATCGCCAGCACCGGCGCGGATTCCTGCGTGCCGCCAACATAGACCGCGCCGCGATCGACATACCAGCGGGTGTTGGCGAGCCGGCAGATCCACGACAGGGTGTTGCGGAAGGTGATGTCGTTGGCTTTGAGCGTCACGACCACATCGCCAGTGGCGAACACCGCTGGATCGATGACGAGGTTGACGCCGACCTGCTTGGCCAGCGCCGTGAGCACTTCGACGGCATTCTGTTCGACGAGGTTGTAGCTCAGGCGCGCGGCGAGTTTCTCATTAATCGCGGCTTCCCACGATTCGAGTTTCACCGGGGCATCCAGATCGCCGCGCACGGTATGGCGCGTATGCCAATCCACTGGGAAGTCCGGCCAGCCATCGAAACCGCTTGGGATAAGCGAACGCTCCAAGCGTTCGTGGGTCTCTTGCAGCAACTCAGCGCGCTGTTCTTCGATGGTCAAATCGCGCTGGACGTGCGAACGCTTGAGCAGTCGAGCGAACAGATCGCCCACCCGCCGCTCGCTCGGATAGGCATCGACCAAGCGACGACAGGAGGCCAGGGCCGACTCGATGAAGCCCTTGCGCTCCAGCTCTTCGATGCGCGCGATGCGCTCGGACAACAGGGCGGTTTCACCGTTCTGATGGCGCCGCGTACGCGCTTCGGCCGATTGACGGTCGGACTGCCGGGCAGCCCGGGCATCACTATCACGAGTGGTGAGCTGGCGTTCCTGGTACTGCACCTGCAACGCAGCGATGCGCTGTGCTTCGGCACGGACCATCTGGTTTTCACTCAGCGGCTTCAGCGCTTCCAGCGACTGGGCCAGGAGCACACCGGCATCCTCGAAACGGTTCCCCGCGGCGAGCAACTCCGCACGCGCGGACTGCATGCGGGCTTCGGCCAGGGTGGCTTGGACCTGAAGATCACCGCCAGCAGGATCGCCATCCAAGGGAGCCGGCCGGCCGGCATCCTGGCTATCGATGGCGGCTAGCAGGGTGCGCGCCGACACATGCGACGGGTCACGCTGCAACGCCGTCAGCAACAGGTCGCGAGCGGTCACCAGATCGCCCGCTTGGCGCAATGCCTGCGCCTGGGCGACCAGGGCATCAGCCGCGATGGACGCCGTCGCACCACCTGGGACGACCGCCTCGCCGCCGATCAGCAGATTGCTGGTCAGCGGACTGTCGATCAGCGGACTGCCGAGAGCGAGAACAACGCCCAGCATGGCCGGCATGATGCCGACCATGGTCAGACCCGGAGCACAGCTCTGGGACAGGTGACGTTGTTCCCGTCGGATCACTGCAAGCTTTCCTTCTCACCCAGATCGAGGATCTCGGCATTGAGCAGGAAGAAGATCTTGCGGTTCTCGTCGTAGACACCGTTCTGGCTGAACAGACGGCCCAAGAACGGGATGTGGCTGAGGAACGGGATGCCCGTGTGGGTGCGTTGGCGCAAGGTGTTGTTGAATCCACCAACCATCAGGGTGCCCTTGTCAGGCATCATCACGGTGGAGCGGAGTTCACGTACCTCGACGTTCGGCAGTTCGATCGGGTAGTTGAAGAAGCCGTACACGATCAGCACGTTGCCCGCCGCGCCGATGCGCGGTGCGACGATGTTCTCGATGATGAAGTCGACCGGCAGCACGGAGGTCGGCCGGATCTCCATGGTGATGTACTTGCGGTCCGAGCTGACCACCGGACGGACATCGAGGATGTTGCCGTAGTTGAGCACCTCGATCTTGGGATCGAAGGTGTAGTTGACGATGTCGTAGTCGGCGATGTACGCGTACTGGTTGATGAACGCGGTGTGCGCCCGCTGGCCGTTGAAACAAGTGATAGTCGGATGCTCAAGAAGTTGCGCATCTGTCTCCTGCTCGAAGGCCGAGAACAGCGCATTGACCTGATCCACGCCCAGGAAGTTGCCGGGGTTGAACGACCCGTCGATGAACAGGCCACGCTGAGCGAGGTTCTGGCTAGTCGACGACGACTGGTTGGTCGGCATGCGGCCGAGGTTGGTGACCGCGCTATTGTAGGCGAGGGTGTTGTTCAAACGCACGTAACCATCGCCGCCCGAGTTCACCGTCCCGTTGCCGTCGATGATGTTACCACCATTCGGCGGAGTTCCCGCGTTGGGAGCGATGCTGTCGGTCGGGACTGCAGGGTCGCCGTTGAGCTGATCGCTGAAATCGAAGCCGATCTCTTCAAAGAAGCCCTTCTTCACATCGAGGATCTGCACGCTGATGTTGACCTGGAGCGACTGCTGGTTGCGCATGTTCGCCAGCAACTGCTCGATCAGGCCATGGACTTCTGGGGTCTGGCTGACGAACAGGGTCGAACCACCGCGCTGCTCGACGCCCACCCCTTCGTTCTCCCAGGTGGTCGGGGAGACGTTGTTGCGGATGAACTCGACCAGTTCCTCAGGATCGACCGCCGGAGCATCTTCCGCCGCATCCATCTTGAAGAGTGAGAAGCCGCCGCCGCCGCCGCCGCCGGCACCGGCGTTGAACGCCAGTTCACGGCCGGGGAAATCGCGCACCGGTGAGACTAGGTCGGTCACGTCGTACATGCGCAGGGCGATCGAGCCGACGATCGGCTGCGAACTGATGTAGATGGCCTGGTTCTGCAGCGCCATCTTCAGGGTGGTCAGTTCGAGGATCCACTTCAGCGCGTCACCGAAGCGCATGTCCTTGACCTTGAGCGTCACGGTGCCGCCACCTGCGGCGGCAACATCCGGCGCGACCACGATGGTGGTGCCGGTGACCTGGCGCAGGAAGTTGATGACATCTTCGAGCGCGGTGTCCTGGAACTCGAAGGTGATGCGCTGATTGAGGCGCTCGGTGAGCTGGGCGACCCAGGGCTCCTGCTTCGACGAACCGAGCTCCTGCGGCTTGCGCAACGCGCGGATCTGCCAGTCCTCTGGGTACACCAGCAGTTCGTTCTGCGGGATCAGCGACTTGTGCAGTTCCTCATGCACGCGCGCGAGCTTCTCCAAGCGAGTCTCGCGGTAGCGCGTGTCGAACTGGTTGTGGCCAGCGCGACGGGAATCGAGGTAGAGGCCGCGCGCATCTTCGCGACGGCGGTCGAGTTCGTAGGCGTTCCAGGCGTCGACTTCGGCGCGCTTGTAGTCCTTGCGCGCATACGAGGTCTTGGCGCGAGCCATGAGTTCGTCGACCTTGGCCTTGAGGGCGGCGGCCTGTGCATCGGTCTGCTGACGCGCGCGTTCGGCCGCGTCGTCGCGCTGCTGCGATTCTTTCTTCACCCGTGCTTCACGGGCGTTGTTGCGCGCATCCTGCTTCTTGGATTCGACCTGCGTGGGCAGCGTACCCCAGTCGAATTGGTACGGGAAGCTGCGTAGACCCACTTCGACGCGGTCGTAGTCCAGTTCGGCCCCGGCGTAGTCGCCAGCGGCCATCTTCTTATCGCCGCTTTCCATCAGCGCAGCGAGACGGACAGCGATCTCCTGGGTCTTCACGTCCTGCTGGGCGTGATACCACGTCGCTGCCATCTGC
Organism: Planctomycetota bacterium; assembly: GCA_013816485.1. GTDB lineage: Bacteria > Planctomycetota > UBA11346 > UBA11346 > UBA11346 > BOG-1363. Next base: position 6,338 of record JACDEI010000009.1, on the reverse strand, counting down.
AGGCGGTTGTCGCGGCGGCTCAGCACCGCGAGCACATCCTGGCGCAACTGCTGGGCACCGACGTGCGAGGGGAATATCTTGATCGCTTCGTCCACCAGCTCGCGGGCCTCGACGAATCGCGCATCCTGGAAGGCCGCGCGCGCCGTGACGTACTTGGCTTCCGCCTCGATCTGGGCCTTGGACAGGGCACCGCCCTGGAACTCCTTCCAGAAGGCTTCCTGTTCGGGGTTCAGCGGCGCTGGTGCCGGGACCTTTTCCGCCTCACCGGCGCTCAGTGCGCCAAGCGGCACGGTCATGGCCATGAGGACCGGGACGAGGGCGGTCAGCCGGGGACTGTTCATTGCAACTCCTTGGCTCGAAGGCGGCGATGATCGCCGCAAGACAGGTTGGATCCGCTACTGGCCACCGACGTCGCCACCAGATTCCTGGGGGTTCCGCCAAGCTCACAGTCGACACTAGGTCTGCGTGAATCCGGGGGTTAGAGGATCGTGCGGCAAAGTAGGTGTGAGCGCCCAGGAAAAAACCCCTGCCCTCCGACCGGTGTAGTTCGTGTCACTCACGGTGACGCGGTTTTGGCCCCGGTGATGCACCCACGAAGCCGACCGTGCGACGCACCGTTTGCATCCGTGGATGCGGGCGGCTCAAAAAACAACCACCCCCGCCAGGACCTGGCGGGGGTGGGAAGTGGACCCGTCCGACAAGCGGCAGGCGTTCACTTGGGAGCCGGCTTGGTTTCCTTCGGCGCGTCAGCGGCGGCTTTGGCCTCCTCGGCGGCCTTGGCGGCAGCCTCGGCAGCGGCCTTGTCCGCAGCTTCCTTGTCGGCGGCCTCCTTGTCGGCGGCGGCCTCGGAACCTTCCCTGACGATCACCACCATGCGATTGTTGACGTCCTCCCAGTAGACGAGGCGTCCATCGGGCAGTTCGTAGTAGACCGTATCGGTGCGCTTGAGCGGATCGTTGGTGCGTTTACGCAGGTCTTCCAGGGGACCGGTACCCGGTTCATGGGCGAGCGGTTCCTTGGGCTGCAGGTCGTTCTGCTTGAAGCGCGCAGGGTTCTTTTTGAATTCGTCGGTCTCATTATAGAGCGTGCCGGCGAAGTCCGGGTAGAAGACCGATAGCGGCTTGTTGGGTTTGTTCAGGCGTTCGCACCTGGGCAATTCCAACACCTTCCCGGTCTTGGTGTTGGTCAGGATGGCGACCTCGGTGTCGATCTCTTTCGTGTTCAGCTTGAGGTCCTTGGAACGTCCACCCATCGGTCGGGACTGCGGGTAGAGTTCATAATAGATGACGCGTTTGACGCCGGTCTTCACCTCGGTCAAAACATAGGACGTCATGAGGTTCTCACGAACCTTGAGTTTCTTGTCGCCGAATTGGTCCTGGATGTCGACATCACCGCCCAGCCCCTCACCTGGAGCCAGCTTAAAGGCATGCGGTGGATCCATCCATTTCCCGGCGTTCTTCTCCTGTGCCCTGGGATCGCGCAGGTATTTCGACAGCAAGATGGTTGCGCCGCTATTGGCCGGATTCTGGAAATCCTGGTTCACCTTGTCGAAGACGAAGCGGATGCTGTCGGTCGCCAGCACGTTGACGTCAACACTGTCATTGCTGGTGTAAAGCAGTTCGCCGGCTTTCAGTTGGTCGACGAAGGCTCCCTCTTTGGATCCAGACTGGAACTTGCCGAGTACGGCCTTGTCGCCGGTGACCACATCACCGATCTGGTGCTGCAGCTTGGCCCAATCGAGGTCCTGATTCGGGTAGGTTCCCTGCGAGACCAGGATGGTCTGCTGCTGGTCATTCGATTTCATCTGATCAAGTGGCAGGCCGGTGGCCTTGGCGATCAGACGGGCACGGAAGTAATGCCGCTGCCATGGTTCCACCGTCGGCATGTTGACGGTAACGCTGGTGGCGCCTTCCTTGAGCGGCAGCAGGCCGCCCTTCACCTCTTTGCCGGTGAACGGTTGCCACATGCCGGCACCGACGCGGAATTCGATGCGCAGGCCGAGCCATTGCGCCTTGTTATCGGCGCGCCCTTCGAGCGACCAGGTCTTGCTCGGCGCGTCGCTGATGCGCACATCGGTAGTGCGCTGCGATGCCGGCAGCGTGATCGTCAGATCAAGGTTGCCGATGTTGTCGATCACCGCCAGTTTCGGCGGATGGATCTCGTAGATGTAGTACTGTGAACTGCGGATGTCCGGTGGGCCGACATCGGTCGCAGCGCTGAGCGACGCGTAATACTTGGACGAGGGCAACTGCACCGCCCAGCGCGCCAGCATGTCGTCGAGGTAGTTCGACGGTGCTTTCAGCACTGGTGGAGGCTGACTGCCACGTTCACGTTCGACCGTGCCGACCATGTCGTTGATCTTCTCCATCGAGATGTCGGTCGGACGGATGGCGGGATTGGTGAACGTGCCGTACAGGCCATAACCGCAGGCAGCGGCAACCAGCAGCACGAGAGCCTTTTCGCCATGGGCGATGAGGAGATCCTGGGCACTCATTTCTTGGTCCCTCCGGCAGCGGCCTCAACCGTGGCGGTTGTCGGCATGCGGGTGAAATCGATCACGGCGATGGTCAGTTCGAGAGTCATTGGTTCATCGATCATGCCTTTGCGTGCGCCCGCGGGTTGCGAGCCACGAGCCGACAGCTTGCCACCCGCGACGATCATCACCGGCTGGCTGATGGCCTCGATGGCGGCCTCGGCGGCGATCAACGACGACGTGCTGCCCTGAAGGGTCAGGGTTAGTTCGTGCGCATCGGCGATCTCCGCGATCGGGCCATTGAGCACCTTGGAGGGATCACCACTGCGCTTCCACGACGCCTCCTTGATATGCGCCGGACGTTTCTCTTCCAGTTCAGCTGCGCGGTCGGTCTTGATCGCAGGGTTGGCCAGGGAGTTGGAGCCACTGGCGAGCAAGGCCTCGCTGATCTTCTGCATGATGCGGAAACGCGCGGTGAGCGCGGGATGTTCCGAAGCTTCGGGTGTCCGTTCCACCTTGGTGAAGAAGCCGACCCGGTTGCGCACCTCGGCACCGTTCTCGAAATCGGACTCCTCCCTCTTGGTCTCGTCGATGATCAGGGCCTTGCCGTTGCGCAAGGAGATCATCACTTCCTTGGTCTTGCCGACGTAGGCGTTGTACCACGCGAACAGATCACCGCTGTCGGCCACCGGCTCGCGCAGGATCGCACTGCGGGTCGACAGGTCCTTGCGGATCGCCGCCTGCTGCTCCCTGTACTTGTCCACGTGCGGTTGCAGCACGCCCTTCCACTTGGGTGTGAGTAGGTAGTCCTTGGTCAGGCGCTTGATGTCGTCGGGGTTCTCCGCGTCGAACACCCCGGTCGGGGTCTTGCCCGCGCGTTTGTGCAGGTCATCGAGTTTGGTGAAGTCCTGGTCGAGTTGGTTCTTCACGTCTTCTGGCGTACGATCGTTCTCATCGGTGATCGGCCAGAAGAGGATGAGGCCCAGTTCGATCACGACGATCACGCCGCAAACGATCCAGAAAGTGTAGGGTTTGATCTGCTTGGCATCCATGTTGGGGCTCCCTTCAGTTGCCCGCAGCCGAAGCGGCAGCAGTCGTGGCAGTGGCAGTGGCAGACTTGGCTGAAGCCGTCGGAGTCGACGGATCGGCGAAATGGCATTCGAAGGTCAGGATCCGTACGGCCAATTTGCGCTCCTCTTGGATCTTCTTGAACGTACCGGCCTTGTCGTCGGTTTGGGTGTTGTCGACGAGCCAGTAGCTGTCTTCGCTGAGCACCTCGTTCTTCACCTGGGCATGGGCGAACAGGTGTTCTGCCGGGTAGAAAGATTTGAGGTAATCAGGCACCGGCAGCACTTTTAACTTGTCGACGATCTGCTGTGGCAGGCCCTTGAGGGTGTCGTTTTCAGTACGCGGAATACGCACCGTCACGCGCACCAGACGCTCGCCGATCAGGGGCCGGAAGGGGCCATTGTCCTTGTCGTAGGGGAAGGTCGGAACCTCGATGCTGTTGACGTACACCGCCTGAAGACGCGGCGAACCACCTTTTTCAGGTGGCGGCTCACTGGCTGGCAGCGGGTTCTTGTCGATGAATTCCTGAAGGGTCTTGAGCACGCCCTCGATTGAGGCGTGGACCACGCCCTTGCGGCCATAGGCACTGTAACCCTTGAGATCGCTCGCCAGCGGCTCGACCTCCGCAAGGACTTTCGCCGAGTCCTCCACCCGACTTTTGTTGTCATCGTGTTTGGAGATGATCACCCGCGACATGGCGATGTTGTCGTTCATCACGCGCGAGACCGCCATCAGGTTGACGATGAAGGCCGCGCCCAGCATCACGATGAGCGCGATACCTGCCCAGCGTTTCGCCTTGAGCACGCGTTCGAGCTGCTCGGTGGTCGACAGCAGGTTGACGTTGGCCTTGGCGATGCCAGAGCCCTGCAAAGCCAAGCCGAGGGCAACGCCCAGCGACGGCAGGTCGCGCAGGAAGTTTTCACGATCGATGCCGCCGGCGACTTGGATCTTGTCGAGGTCTTCGAGGATGTTCACCGTGTAGCGCAAGCGCTCGGCGATGTACTCCGGCAGGTTCGGCAAGCGGAAAGTGTTGCCGGAGATGACGATGTTCTCCAACTTGGCGTTGGGGTTCTGCGATTTGTAGAAGCCGAGCGAGCGCTGCACCTCGCTGGTCAGTTCATTGAGGGTGCCTTCGAGCACCTTGAGGATCTTCTCGGCCTGACGGCTGTCGCCGATCTGGCGCTTGAGGGTTTCCGCCTCCTCGAAGGAGACACGGAACTTCTTCATGAAGACTTTGGTCACGTCGTTGCCAGACAGCGCCAGCGTACGCATCCACAACGTCTCACCCTGATAGAGCACGAGGTCGGTGTTCTCTGCGCCGACGTCGAGGATGATGACCGATTCGTCGTCAGGGAACTCCTGGTCGAAACGCACGAAGTTGTAGAGCGCGAGGCTCGAAACCGACACGCCAACCAAGTTGATACCGGCGCGTTTGCATTTGCGCACCAGTTCATCGGTCAGTTCACGTTTGGCGGCGAACAGCGCCACGTCGTTGGAAGCGCCGTCGGGATTGGGCGAGAGGTGATAACCCCACTCGACCTCCTCGAAGTTGCCTGGGATCTGCTGGCGCGCCTCCAGCTCCACCATCTTGTCCACCTTCTTGGGGTTCAAGACGGGGATGTTGATCGTGCGCGAGAAGATCTGCCGGCCGGACAGCGACGCGACGACGGGGATGCCGCCGAATTCCTCGTGCTGCGCCAACTGCTGAAGGGCCTTCACCACCGCCTCATCACGATCGCCGTCTTCGGTGACATTGATCGGCTCGATGGCGTAGCCCATCACCGTCACACCGTTGCCGGTGCGCGAGAGTTTGGCGGCCTTGATGCTGGAGTGCCCGATATCAAGGCCCCAGACGATCGGGTATTTTTCCATAAGCTGCTTTCAGACAATGGATTGAAGGCCAGAAACCAGAGACGTCGTACACTAGCGATGCGCCCAGGCCGGGTCAAAGGTGCCTACAAGATGGATTTTCCTAGTGTGTGAGAGCCAACAGCGAGGCATCGACACTGCCCCTCAACACATTCGGGGCAGCCTTTCCTGCCTAAGTCTTGGGCTTTCGCCCATCGATCGGGTCGCTAAACCTGCGCCGCCCGCGAACACAGGGACCTGTGGCAGAGCGGTTGAATGCACCGGTTTTGAAAACCGGCAGACCCGCAAGGGTCTCGTGAGTTCGAATCTCACCGGGTCCGCTCCTTCGCCTACCATTGAGCATTGAGGACTTCCATGCGCACCCTGCCGCTCGCTTTGCTGTGCTTGGTCGCGACCGGCTGTGGCAACGTCCATCGCGCAACCCCGCAGCCGCCCGCCGTGCTGAACATTCCGCCCGGTCCAGGAGAATGGGTGATCGTCGAGCGGGAGCTCCCACTCGAAAGCCTCACCGCCGGACGTTTGACCCTGCCCTACGGTGCTGGCAGCACCGGTCGCGCCCTGAAACACGACAGCGAACAGAACGACCCCAAGCACGTGGTCCGCTACCAGATCGTCTTTGCTGCCGATCCTTTGGCCGCGGGCGACCGTTGCGAGTTGTCCATGATCAGCTTCCAGATCGTCCATGCTGACGGTTCGATCACCGAGAGTCCGGCCAAGGGTCACGTGGTCGATAATTCTGATCGCCGGGAAGGTTTCCGTGCGGAGCTTTCGACTGCTAATCGAAAACAATTGGCTATTCCAGGCGGCGCGACGGCGACGACGCATTTCGCTGAGGCGATCTCGCTGCCGACCCGCTGAGCGCAGGTCTCACCCGCGCGCGTCGCCAGACGCCCGACGCTGGTGGGAATGTTTTCCCTGTGGTTCGGTC
>JACDEI010000073.1 GCA_013816485.1 Planctomycetota bacterium | reverse complement strand
CGCGCACGTCGAGCGCGGGCGAGCCGCCCACGCCCCCAGGGAAAGACACGTCGGTCGTCACGCCGACACTCCCTGCGCAAAATCAATCTGACGTGACATGCGCGCGGCGAGTGCGGGGCTGTGCGTCACCGCCACCAGCGCGGTGCCGGTGTCGCGGTTGAGCGCCAGCAACACATCCGCCACTGCCGTGGCATTAGCAACATCAAGCGCGCCGGTCGGTTCATCGGCCAGGATGAGCTTGGGCTTGTTGATCAGCGCCCGTGCCAACGCCACACGTTGACGCTCACCACCGGACAACTGCGCCGGACGACGATCTTCCTTGCCAGTGAGTCCAACCTTGGCGAGCAGTTCACGCGCCGCTGCGCGCACCTGCGCTTCATCGAGTTTCTTGGCCAACGCCAAGGTCGGCAACAGCACGTTCTCCAACGCACTGAGCTGCGGCAGCAGGTGATGATCCTGGAAGACGAAACCGATGGCGCTGGCGCGCAACGCCGCGAGTTCGTCGTCGTTCAACGTGGTGAGATCACGGCCATCGAGTTGCACGCTCCCACCAGTCGGCCGGTCGAGGCCACCGAGGCAGTTGAGCAACGTACTCTTGCCACAGCCGGATGGTCCGACCACGGCGACGGTCTCACCGGCAGCGATGGTGAACGACAGCGCGCTGAACACCTGGGTGTCGCCGTAGGACTTCGAGAGATCACGGACGTCGAGCAGCATGGTCCCCTTCCTGGGAGCGCCGAGCACCAGCTCGGCTGGTCGCGTGGTTGGTCCGGCTGCTCACGGAATGCCGAGCTGGTGCTCGGCGCTCCCGGGGTGAAGTCACCAGCACACCATTCATCCGCCACCCCATTTCACCCAGCGTTTGGCCTTCATTTCGAAACGCGGCAACGTGCCGGCTCCGACCGTCGTCACGGGAATACGCAACGCGAGCGCGGCGCGCAATTCATCCGCCAGATCCTTGGCGACGGCCTTCGGGTCCGCACCTTTCACCGGTTCGACGGTGATGGCGAGTTCGGCCATGCCGCGTTCGTCGGTGAGGTCGACGCGGTACTCGGCGATCTCACTGAAACGGCGGACCACTGCCTCAATGGCTGAGGGATACACATTCACGCCACGCACGATGACCATGTCGTCGGTGCGCCCGAGAATACCGCCGTCGAGCGCGAGGTGCGAAACTTCCGTTGGTGGATTCACCGCGGCCTTCACCACATCACCGGTGCGATAGCGGATCAGCGGCGTGCCAAGACGACCGAGCGTGGTCAGCACCAGTTCCCCAGGCATCCCGGGCGCCGCCGGTTGACCGGTCGTCGAGTTGATGATTTCCGCGAGGTAGGCGGTCTCCAGCACATGCAGGAACTGCGGCCGCTCCGGATGTTGCCACGACACCGGGCCGACCTCGGTCATGCCGTGGTGGTCGATGATCGCCGCCATCGGCCACAGTTCTTCCAACCGTGCGCGCACCGCCGGAATGCTGCCGCCGGGTTCACCGGCGACGAAAAGGAAGCGAATGCCAGGAAGTGGAATCTCTTCCTCGGTTGCCGCTTCGCCCAGGCGCAGCGCATAGGTCGGCGTGCAGCAGAGCACCGTCGCGCCCGCGTCGCGCACCGCTTCAAGGCGACCACGCGTGCTGAGACCACCGCCAGGAATGGCGAGGCAACCGAACTTCACTGCGGCTTCAAACGCGGTCCAGAACCCGAGGAACGGTCCGAAAGAGAACGCCGCGAATACGCGGTCCTGCGGTGTCACGCCCACCGCGCGGTAGAAATGGCACCACGAGTCCATCATCCACGACCAGCTCTCCGCCGTATCGAGCCAGCGCAGCGGATTTCCGGTCGATCCGCTGGTCTGGCTGAAGCGCACATAGCGTTCGATGGGGAAGGTCAGGTTCGACCCGAACGGCGCATGCGCGGCGTGGTCGGCGACCAGTTCGGCCTTGGTGGTGAAGGGGAACTTCGCCAGGAAGGTCGCACGGTCGCAGTCCGCACCACGCAGACCCGCCGTCTTCATTTTCGCCGTGTAAAACGGATTGCGCCCGTCGATGGCGATGAGCAACGCGCGCAGGTAGGTGTCCTGGTGGGCGATGATCCCGGCGCGGGTGGTGGGCATCATGGGGAGACCGTCCATCCATCACGCATCGGCGATATCGCCGACATCCCACGATCACCCAACAACGCTGCGCCCCGGAGGGGCATCCAGCGTCCAGCCCAGCACGTCAGTGCTGGGGAAATAACGCATGTATTCCCCCAAGCCCCGTAGGGGCGACGCAACCGTGCGACCGACGATTGCGTCGCCGTCCGTCGCACACCAACTCCAGAACCCCGAAGGGGTGGAACGCCTCCAGCCCAGCACGTCAGTGCTGGGAAAGCTGTTTTTATTTCTAACCGAGCCCTGTAGGGGCGACAGAGCGCTGGCGTTGGCTGCTCGGTCGCCCCGACGGGGCTTATCTTCACAACATCGACTAACCCAGCACTCACGTGCTGGGCTGTAGTCGGGGCGTCCCTGCGGGACTCACAGAGCAACCGACTCGGGCCGTCGCTGCGGGACTCACAGAACAACCGACTCGGGGCGTCCCTGCGGGACTCACAGAACAGCCGACTCGGGCCGTCGCTGCGGGACTCACGGAACAGCCGACTCGGGCCGTCGCTGCGGGACTCACGGAACAACCGACTCGGGCCGTCGCTGCGGGACTCACGGAACAACCGACCAACGTGTCTGGTGATCATGACGATCGGATGCTCACGATCATTTCGCCGCCGTTGGCCCGGCTGGCGCGACTGCGGGTGCAACCGGCTTCGCGCCGCCCGGGGCCGGCTTGTAGTACGACACCAGTGTGCCGCCGGCACAGGCCATGACGATGCCGAGCACGAACTGCCATTTGATGTCGCCCCAACCGTTCGCTGGTGGATGCAGGGCGATGGCGATGAAGGCGTTCACGATCGGTGCGCCGGCGAAGACGATGGTCATCACCGTGACCGGGTGGCCCTTGGCACCGAAGGCGAGCAGTACGCACAGTGCACCGATCGCACCGACGATGCCGGCACCGAGGGACCACCACAGGCCCTTGCCTGGGAACGACCATTCCGCTCCCGCAAAATACAGGATCGCGAGCGGCACCAGCACGGCGGTGAGGAAGTAGGCCAAGCCGACGAAGAGGAACGCCTTGGTGCGCCCGTGCACCGGATCGCCCATCGCGAGCTGGCCGGTGTGCAGCATGATGCCATACACACCCCACGACACGACGGTGGTGAGGGTGAAGATCAGCCACATGGGAATGGAACTGGATTCAGACATTTGGGGACTTTCTGAGAAGGGCTACAGACTACAGGCTACAGACCACAGGTTCCGGTACGGACGTCGGCACCACGACCTGTAGCCTGTGGTCTGTGGCCATTGAAGTTCACGCTTTGACCTCATAGCGAGCAAGGATTTCTGACGGAGCAACGGTGAGCTTCTCCGCATAAATCGCCGGCATCGGAATCGCCTTCACCTCGCCGTTGATGTGGCCGACGCTGACCACCACGAGCTTGCCGCGTGCCAGCGGACGATCGGCCTGCTCGCCGACCTTCCAGAAATGGAAGTCGTAGTGGATGGCCTTGTCCTTCTTCTCGCGCACCAGCAGGTGGATCTCGAACTCCTCGTCGTACTTCAGCGGGCGGCGATAGTCGCACTCGGCGTGCACACGCGGCCAGCCGACCACGCCGCCGTGGTCGTTCTCACCCGGATGGACGATGGTGCCGAGCGATCGCGCGAACGCGTGTTCACAGGTCTCCATGTACTTGAAGAAATTGGCGAAGTGCACGATGCCGGCCATGTCGGTTTCGTAGAACTCAACGCGACGGCGCAGGCGGAATTCGTAGGTCATGGCTGAATCCAAAAACAGCAGAAGACCGAAGCGGGAAACCTCGCCACAGAGGCCACAGAGGCCACAGAGGCCACAGAGGCCACAGAGAGCACAGAGAGCACAGAGAGCACAGAGAGCACAGAGGGAGACACAGAGGGAGACACAGAGGGAGACACAGAGAATTCATCTCTCTGCCTCTGTGGCCTCTGTGGCCTCTGTGGCAAGGCTGTCAGTTGTCTATCTTCGTTCTTCATGACGCCTTTCCCACCGGTCCACGTTTGAGGATCTCACGGGCGCAGAGCGCGGCGAAACGTTCGGCCATGGCGTCGGCACTGAAGCGGTCGAGCACCGCTTTCCGGCCGTGGCCGCCCATGACGCGGGCGTGGATCGGATCGGACAGGAGCGTGTCGATCGCGTTGGCGAGCGAAAGGGCATCGTCCCCCTCGACGATCACGCCGCCGGTGGTGGCTTCGATCAGTTCGGGAAAGGCCCCGCTCCTCGGCTGCACCACCGGTACGCCACTGGCCAGGGCTTCGATGACGTAGAGCCCGAACGCCTCGCCATACGTCGCTGGGACCGACAACACTGACAACGAGCGTAGGAACTCCTGCTTCTCGGCCTTGCTCAGGTTGGAGCGGAACTCGGCGCGGCCCTCCAGACCGGCGGCGGCGAGCTTAGCGCGCAGGGTGTTGACGTATTTCTCATCCTCCGCCGTGGCGCTGCCGGCGACGCGCAGGCGCAGCTCCTGCTGATGTGGGCGTTTCGCCAGGGCGATGAAGGCATCCACCAGCACGCTGAGGCCTTTGATCGGATGCAACCGCGCGAGGTAGCCGAGGGTCGGTGCCGACGGTGGTTCATCCGCCGGGCCGAAGCCACTCAGGTCGATGCCGTTGTGCACCACTTCCAGCTTGGTCGCCAACGACGGCAGGCGCTTGGACATCACCTCGCCGTAGTAGCGACTGACCGGCACCAGCAGATCGGCGCCCGTCAGTGCGCGGTCCAGACTGCTCCACGCCTGGGTGCGCCAGGGTTCCTGCAAACTATCGAGGAACGAGTCCTCGCCTTGCAGCGTGCAGACCACCGCCTTGGCTTGGAGCGCTAGGCGCAGGTGCGGCGCCACGCCCATGAGCATGGCGTTGGAGATGGAAATGATGTCCCACGGTCCACGCGCAGCGAGGTAACGTGCGAGCTTGCGCACTTCCTTGCGCTGCTGGCCGTCGTCACCGGCAAGCATCGACAGCAGGATCTCACCCAGATCCCTGGGCGAAGTCATATGCATCTTGCCCGACGCCCAGGTCAGCAGCCGACGGCCATCGAACAGCCGATCGAGCCACGCCGGGGTATGGCGGAAGACCCACGACTTCTGCTGTAAGTAGACGTTGATGCCGCCGAAGAAGATCGGGCAGACGTTCTCGTCACCGACGCCCTCCTCTAGCACCGGCGGCAGGTACATCGGCACGATCAGCACGTCGTGACCGAGGCGTTTCAGCCCCGCGACCAGGTCGTGGTCGCGCATGCACGAGCCGCAGTAATAGGCGCCGGTGCCGGCGGTGAGGTGGACGATCCTCATTGCCACGGTCCGGGGTCCGGGGTCCGGGGTCCGGGGTCTTTTCGACCAACGCCGCCGGATCCTTCGTGGGACACACGATGGATGAAAAAAAAACGTCCGGGCCAAAAGGCTCCGGACTCCGGACACCGGACTCCGGACACCTTTACCCGCCCTTGCCCGTCGTGCTCACAGCACTTGTCAGCGGCGCCCCGAACGGCAACTCCGCCGGAATCTCGGCGAACTCCGCGAAGGCCTTGAACAGCGGCCCGAAGTCCTTGTCCACCGCGCCGATGATGCAGTCGGTGAGGTCGGCCTTCAACTCGGGATACTTGCGGATGAAGTGGCCGTAGTTCACGCGTTCGTCATAGAACGCGTAGACCAGCTTGCGCATGGCCTCGATGCCGTCGCAGTAACGCTTGCCGTAGGCGGTGAAGGACGCGCCGGAGGTATCGCCTTTCTTGAGCGCCTCATGCACCGCGTCACCGGCCATCTCGCCACTCTTGAGCGCGAAGAACGCGCCGGAACTGAACACCGGGTCGAGGAAGTTGAACGAGTCACCCGCCAGCACCAGGCCATCCATCGCGCAGTGTTTGGCGCGGTAGCTATATTCGTTGGTGATGCGCACTTCGTCGCACTGGGTCGCCGGGGCAAGGTGCTCAGTGAGCCAGACGTTCTCCTTGATCTCACGCTGGTAGATCTTGGCGATGTCCTGCACCGCTTGGTCGCGGAAGAGGTACTCTTTCTTCGCCACCACGCCGACGCTCATGATGTCGTCGTGCAGCGGAATGTACCAGAACCAGCCCTTGTCCGGGATGTAGGCGACGGTCGTCGCGCCACCAGCGCGGCCGGGATCGCGCACCGCGCCTTTCCAGTAGGTCCAGATGGCGAAACGATCGAGCGGCTTGTCCGGCATACGCCAGCCGAACTGGTTCACCGCCAGCGCGTCGCGACCGCTGGCATCGATGGTCATCGACGCGCGCAGTGCAAACGGTTTGCCATCAGCGTCTTTGCCGCTAACGCCGACCACGCGGTTGTTTTCGACGATGAGCTTGTCCGCCGCGACGTCGTGGCGAATCTCCGCACCCTTGGCCGTGGCGTTGTCGCGCAGCATCGCGTCGAACTCGCTGCGGCGCACCTGCCAGGTCTGCGTCGCCGGATGGTCGAAGTGGCTGTCGAAGAAGAACGGCTGCGACTGCTTGCCGCTCTGGCTGACGAAACAGATCGAATACTTCTTGGTGAAGTGCGACTCGCGCAACTTGTCCACCATGCCGATGCGGGCGAGGGTGAAGTAGGTGTACGGGATCAGCGACTCGCCGATGTGGTAGCGCGGGAATGCGGCCTTATCCAGACACACGACCTTGCGCCCGTGCATGGCCAGCACGCAGGCAGCCGTGGTGCCAGCGGGGCCGGCACCGACGACGATGACATCGGGATTGGTGATCATGGATGAACTCCAATGGGGGAAAACTTTTCGCCACGAAGGCACGAAGGCACGAAGGGAAGGCCGAATGGTTTGGTTCTTCTTCGTGCCTTCGTGGCTTCGTGGTGAAAAATCATGGCTGTCAGATTTTATGGGGCGGAAGAATCTCGACCACCTCGGCAATCACGCGGCCGTCTTTGGCGGTGAGCGTGTTGCAGCGACCATACAAGGTGCACGGCTTCGATACGCCAAGGGCACGATTGATCAGCTCATCGCCGATGACGCTGAAGTAGGCGCTCGGACTGCTGCGGTGCGGCACACTATGTTCGATCAGCACGCCACCGAGCGGACGCTGACCAGCCAACACCAGCTTCTGCACCGCCGGCAACAGCACGTCGAGGTGGATGCGGATGGCGCCGAACTCCACCGGACGGTTCTGCGGATCGAGCAGCAGCACCTGCCGGCGGTACTCATCGCCGGCATGGACGCGACCCATGATCTGCAGGTGCAGTTTGCAGCGATGGAACTGCTCCAGCGTCGGCGTCATGTCGCCATCGTTGACCAGCAGCGAGCGATACGGCTCCGGCATCTGCGCGCCATCGATCGCCGCGGTCGCTGGCGGCTTGGCCTTGGCATCGGCATAGAAGCCGATGAACGGAGCGAAGTGGTCGATGGCCGGGCTCATGGACGAGCTCCACACGAAGAGACACTGGCCGCAGAGATGCAGAGTCGCAGAGAAGAAACTTTAAAGGGCTGTCCTCTGTGTCTCTGCGACTCTGTGGCCAATTCCTGCGGTCTGTTCTTGTGGTCGCGGCTCATGCATACCTCGCATTCGCATGCTTGGTCAGGAAGAAGCCGTGCAGCAGGCGATCGACCTGGAGCAACGCGTCGCGCGTCAGCGTGATGATCGTGCCGTTGATGGCGAAATGGCCCTGTTTCACCAGCGTTTCGAGCTGCGCCTTGAAGCGTTCGCGCGGATCGACGCCGAACTTGTTGGCGAAGTACGAAGTGTCGACCCGGCCGAGTTTGAGTTGGAGGATGAACTCGCGGATCAGGCGTTCGTCGTTGTCCGGCGTGTAGGCGCGGTGCAGCGGCAATTCACCTGACTGCAGGCGGGCAAGGTACGGCGCGAAGTCGTGTTCGTTCTGGTAGTGCGTGCCGTTGATGTGCCCGAACGACGATACGCCCAGGCCCAGCAGATCGGCACCGGCCCACAGTTTGTCGCGGTAGACGAACGACACCTTGGACGAGTTCTTGGTCGCGGTGTAGGCGCTTTTGACCGTGTAGCCGTTCTTCACCAGTTCGTCGAAGGCGTACGATACCCAGCGGCGCTTGGTGTCCCAGTCGGCAACCGGCGCGGTGACCTTGCCTTCGGCTTTCATCTCTTTGTAGATCGTCGTGTTGTAGGGCACTTCCATCTGGTAGATGGTGACGCTGTCCGGCGCGAGCTCGATGGTCTTGGCGACGCAGGATTTCCAATTGTCCTCGGTCTCGTTCATCATGCCGGCGATGAGATCGATGTTGATGTTATGGTAGCCGGCATTGCGCGCGCGTTCATAGGCGCGGTAAACCTGCTTCGATTCGTGCGCGCGACCGTTCGAGGTCAGCACGTGATCGTCGAAGTTCTCCACCCCCAGGCTCAAGCGCGTGACGCCGATCTGTTTGATGGTGTCGATCTTGCGGTCGGTGAGCGTGCCCGGTTCGCACTCGAAGGTGACTTCTTCCACGCCATCCCATGGCACCGCGTACTTCATGCCGTCGGTCAGCGCGATGAGCTGCTCGCTGGAGAGGAACGATGGCGTGCCACCGCCGAAGTAGACAAATTTGGTTTTGCGTCCGGCAATCGCCGGCTGTTTGGCGTAGAGGCTGAGTTCGAGCAACGCGGCGTCGAGGTAGGCCTGGATCTCGTCGTTCTTCTTGTCGGTGTAGACGCGGAAATAACAGAAGTGGCAACGCTTGCGGCAGAACGGGATGTGCAGGTAGACCCCGAGGTCGGTCCCGGGACGCGGTGCACGATTCAGCGCCGAGCTGATCTCCGGCACACGCGACTGCTCCCAGAAGGAGAACGGCGGGTAGTTGCTGACGAAATAATTGCCGACGGTGGTGGACTCGGCGGGTTTCTCAGTGAGGTCGGTGGTCATGGGGTCGTCCTCAGAGCGTTATTTCGTTGTCGGCGTAAAGGCGTAGAGATTCCCGCTGTCGCCACCCACCAGCACCCGGCCATCGGCGATGGCCGGCGAACCCGAGAGCTTGTCACCGATCTCATAAGACCAGCGTTCCTTGCCGTCGGCGAGGTCGAGCAGGTAGAGACGTCCGTCATCGGAGCCGATCAGCGCGCGGTTGCCGCCGATGAGGGGTGAACCATCGACATTGCCACGCGCCGGGACGACCCAGCGGGGCTTGCCGGTGGCACGCTCCAGGCAGTGGATGCGACGGTCACGTCCGCCGAGCAGGACCACCTCGTTGGTGACCGCGGGCGAGGAGAAGAACGGGAACGCGCGGTCTTTGTAGGTCCAGCTGATGGTCCCGGCCGCGAGGTCGGCGCAGATGACTTCATTGCCATAGTGGCCGACATAGGCGTGCCCGTCCGCTACCGCGACCGAGGCTGCGACATATGCCGACGTCTCGATGGTGCGGAGGCCTTTGCCGGTGGCGAGGTCGACCACATGCAGCTTGGCGTCGCAGCCACCAGCGACCGCTACCTGTTTATCGGCAAGCATACCGACCGCCGGCGTGCCGTTCACATAGCTGCCGGTCTCGTACTTCCACACCTCAGCCCCGTCGCTGGCCGCGAAGCAGTAGATGTTATTGTCGTAGCTGCCGACCAGCAGGCGTTTCACGCCGTCGTGCGCGAACCACGTCGCCGCGCCGGTGATCTTGTCACCGGCCTTGCCTTCCCAGCGCTGCTTGCCATCGGCGAGCGCGAGGCTGACCAGACGTCCTTCGGTCGTGCCGACGATCACCGCGCCATCGAGGATGAGCGGCGCGGCATCAATCGTCGCGCCGAGATCGACGGTCCAGCGCGCCTTGCCGGTGGTGAGGTCGACCGCGTGAACGTGGTTGTTGCCGGAACCGACCACCGCGAGGCCGTCGCTGATCACCGCCGAGGTGCAGGCGCCACCGGCGCTGTAGGTCCAGGCGAGCGTGTAGCTGTCGGCAAGCGCGGTAGTGATGACGCCGGTCTGCGCCGCGTTGCCGCGAGACATCGGCCAGCTCTCTGCCGCACCGAGCGGCGCGGAGAAGAAAAGAACTGTGACAACGGCAAGCTGGATTAGGAATGGCTGCACACGTCGCACGCAGCGAGAAGTATTCAGCGCCCCGTCAGGGGCAGCTTGGTAATAGCCCGGCACTTCAGTGCCGGGAAAGAGACCGGTAGAAACCAGTCGAGTCCCGGAGGGACGGCTGAACGCGCACGGTTCAGTCGTCCCTCCGGGACTCGACTGATCATCGTCCTGATCTCCCCCAGCACTGAAGTGCTGGGCTATTGGCATGGCATCCCTCCGGGATGCCCGAAGGCAACGACGATCCAACTGACGCACATCCGCCATCGCCATCAAGCGCAGTGCACCATTCCTCACGCCACACCACCGAGTGCTAAGCGATAAAGTTCGCGGAACTCCGGCGCTTTCACCGCACGTGGATTGAACGTGCCGGTCCACTGCGTCGCCGCGTTATCCGCCAGTGCCTCGATCGCTGCAGCGGTGACACCGCTGGTGGCAAGATCCTTCGGCAGGCCCGCAAGCTTGAGCACGTCATCCAGCCGCCGCGTCAGCGACGACACCGCCGCGTCAACGTTGCCCGGCGCGCACAAACCGGCGTGTACCGCGAGTTCCGCGTAGAGCGCAGCCGCCACCGGATCCGCCGCGTTGTAGCGCACCACGATCGGCAGCATGGTCGCCACCGCTTGACCATGGATGACGCCAAACTGCGCGGTCAGCGGATTGGCGCACGCGTGCGCTGCGCCGAGCATGCTGTTCTCGATCGCCAAGCCGGCATAGGCCGCACCAAGTTGCATCGCGCCGCGCGCGGCGAGGTCCTCCGGACGATCGAGCACGACTGGGAAGTTGGCGTTGAGCAGCGCGAAGGCCTCGCGTGCAAACAGGTGCGACACCGGATTGCGCTTGGTAGTGACGAAGGTCTCCACCGCATGACCGATGGCATCGAGTCCGGTGCAGGCGGTGACGCGGCGCGGCTGGGTGACCGTCAGCGTGGGGTCCAACAAAGCGACGCGCGCCATCGCCTTGCTGTCACCACAAGCCATCTTCTGGTGCGTCGCTTCGTCAGCGATCAACGCATAACTCTGACACTCGCTGCCAGTGCCAGCGGTGGTGGGGATGGCGATCAGCGGCAACAGCGGTTTGGTCGCCGCGTGCGTGTGCCAATAGTCACGCATCTGTCCGCCGTTGGTCAGCAGGAAGTTGCAGCCCTTGGCAGTGTCCATCGCGCTACCGCCGCCGAGCCCGACGATGAGATCGACGTTCCCCGCCTTGGCGACGGCGAGGCAGGCGTCGACATCGGCAGTGGTGGGGTTCTCGTGCGCATGGTCGTAGACCACCACGACGAGACCGGCCCCCTCCAACACCTGACGTACGCGCGCAGCATGACCGGCGGCGACGATGCCCTGGTCGGTGACCAGCAACGCGCGCGTCGCACCGATCTCGCGTGCCAACTCGCCCAACCGTGCCAAGCAACCAGCACCGGCCACCAGCCGCGGACGCGCGGCGAAGTCAACCGTGGCGGCAGTGCCGGACGCGGGCTTCATCTCAACCCGCCGTCTGCACCGCGCGGCGGCGGTAGAGGAATTCGAAGAGGTTGCCTTCGTGCGGCTGATCCCAGTGCACGTGCGAGGTCGCCATCGGTCCCAGGTTCAAGCGGTGGATGAGCGACGAATCGAGCAGCTTACGCCGCCACGCCGGGTCGGTGCCGATGGCGCTGACCACCAGCGACGGGCCGATCTTGCTCAGCATCTGATCTTGCGGCACTTCCACGACAGAACAGTACGGGAAGAGGAACTCGCGGTTGGCGAGCGGATGGTCAAAGCTACCACAGTGGACGACCGTCGGTTGCAGGAACGTGCGGCCCTGGTGCTGGATGAGTCGCGGTCCGGTGCGAAAACGCGCGGTGACGTCCTCGGCGCCGGGTTCTTTGAGCGCCTTGTCGATGGTCTCACTGATGCTCTCGGCCATCGCCGGATTGGCGAAGCCAGCGAGTCCGGCTTTGGAATCGTCGGCGTCGCGCGGAACGATCGCAGCGAGACGCTCGGCGAGCGCTGCGGCGATCTCCTTGCCATGCGCGTGGGTGACGATGCACGAAGCGTTCACGCAGGAGCGTCCGCCATTGGCCGCCACCGAGGCGACGAGCACATCGATGACCTTCTGCCAGTTCTCAGCCTGGTCGGCACCGATCAGCACCTTGCTGTAGCCTGGGCCATGCAGTTCGACGCGCGGATCACCGGCGTAACGCTTGGTGATCGAGGCATCGCCGAACAACTGCGAACGACCGGCGATGGCCAGCAGCGCGTGCGCGCCTTCGTGACTGGTGGGGTAGAACGACAGCGCCGAGCGCGGACAACCGGCGGCATACAGCGATTGGATAATGCGGTACGGCGTCCACGGATCATCGCGGCCGGGCTTGAGCACGACGGGGACTTTCAGTGCGATCGAGGGGATCCACAGCGAGTTCACACCGGGCGAATTCGACGGCAGCACCACGCCGAGCGAATCCGTCGTGCGATAGAAACTCACCGGCACGCCCTGCTGGACGCCCATGCCGGCATCGATGATCGCCGGATCGAGGCCGCGCGTCAGGCCCTTGAGAATCGTCACCATGTCGGTGAGCACGAGGGCGATCTTGCCCATGTTGTTTCTGACCAGCGCATGCGGCAGACCACACGACGCCGACACCGCGCGGACATAATCCTGCGGCGTCTGATCGCGATCATCGTCACCCACCGGCACCGTGCCTTGCAGGAACAACTCGCCAGCCTTCTTGCAAATGGCGAGCAAGCGCGGCGTCGGAATGGCCGCCAGCTCCTCGGTCGCCTTGCTGATGCCGAGCAAGTCACGGCGGATGAGCCCACTGTTCACCTGGCTGACAGTCGCGCCGGTGGTGGTCAGCTGGTCGACGCTCTTGTAGGGCACGCCGAGGCGGATGGCGGGGATGTGGATCGTGGTGGTCGTGGTCATGGGTGGCGCTCGTGAAGTTGGGAGGGTCCGATGTCCGATGTCCGATGTCCGATGTCTTGTGATCCGACATCACCGACTTCCAAAACATCTGCTTTCACCACGGGAAACGACAAACTCATAGACATCGGACATCGGACATCGGACTGCACCTCATCAATAAACCCCCTCAATGATCTTCCCCGAAGAAGCCCCAAATGGCCGAACGTCGGCCACCCCATCCCACGGCCAGCGCACGATCGGTTCGCGGCGCATGGCTTCGTCGCGTTCGAGCAGGCGCGGCATGAAGAATTCCTTGGTCAGGGTCGTCAGTTCGACGCGGCCCCAGGCGCCGTAGGCGACGTCCTTGGTAGAGTCTGCCGGATCAACCACGCGCAGCGTCGCGCGCGGCTGGGGCGCGTGATAGATGACGCTCCAACCTTCTTTGGCTGACAGCGGACGGCTGCAGGCCAAACCCATCAGAGTGTTGCCGTAGGTCGGCACGAACAGCGCCTTGCCTTCGAGCACTTCCTCGGCGAGGAAGCGTACGACCTGCGGCGTCATTGAGGTACCGCCGCAGAACACGCCCTTGATACCCAGGCCGACGAGCGAGGTGCGCTCGGCCATGGCTTCAAGGATCTTCGGCGTGGTGAACAGCGAGTGGATGTTTTTGCGATTGCGCAGAATGGTGATCGCTTGGTCAACCACGTGTTCCTTGTAGGCCTCGGCCTGGGCGTAGTCGCCTTTGCCGATCAAACGCTTCACCCAGCGCGGATCGAGGTCGAGGTGGTAGGCGCTGCCGCCACGCACATTCGCCAAGTGTTCGATCGCCAGACGCAGACGACGCGGGCCGGTGGGACCGGCCATCAGCCAGTGGGCCTTCTTGGGAAAATACTTGTCGTCCAGCGTGTCGCTGAACTCGCTGTAGTCGTGCAGGTGATCGGTCCAGCTGACGCGCTGCTTGGGCATGCCGGTGGTGCCGCCAGTTTCGAAAATCATGTACGGCTTGTTGGCGTAGGCCTTGGGCACGAAGCGCTCGGGCTGCTCATCACGCAGCCACTCATCGTTGAAGTTGGGGAAGCGCAGCAGGTCGCTGAAGCCCTTCACCTCTTTCGCTGGATTCCAGCCGGCCTGCTTGGCCCATTCGAGCCAGAACGGCGAGCCGGTCGCGGGCGAGAAGTGCCACTGCACGACGTCGCGCACGTGCGCGTCGAGGGCATTCTTCGCCTTCGCCACGGCGGCGGCGGCGGCAGGTTTGGTGGCGGATGCGGCAAGGGCGGCGGCGCTCATGGCGACGGCTCCAGTCAGGGGTTCTGAGAAGAAAAAACTCTAGCCACAGAGGCCACAGAGGCCACAGAGGCCACAGAGGCCACAGAGGCCACAGAGGCCACAGAGAAAAGGCGAACAGGCGTCAGGGCATCTGACGCTTTGCATTCCCCTCTGTGCTCTCTGTGGCCTCTGTGGCCTCTGTGGCTAGAAGTCATGGTGGTTATCGTTGTTCATGTAGCCGGAGTCGGAGCGGGAATCTTCGGCGGGAAATACTTATCGACGATCTCGGCCTTTGGCGGTCTGGTGAGCAGCGAGATCACCACCATCAACGCGGCGCAGACCAGCGTCATCCACATCACGGGCAGGAAGCCGTAGACAGTCACGCCACCACGGCTGCGCAGGAACAAGTCGCCGAGTGCGGGATAGATCTGCGTATACATCACGCCGGGTTTGAGCGTCGCGACCAGCGCTTCGCTTGAGGTGTGCAACCACGCCGAACCGATCATCGCGAACGTCACCCACAGGACCGCGGCCCACGCACCGGCGGCGGTGGAACGTTTCCAGAACAACGCCGCGAGCATGATCGGTGCGAGTGCGGCGAAGCCCGAGAAGGCGAAGCGGATGGCGAGTTCAAAGATACCGGCTTCGCGGTGCAACGCCCAGGCGATCAGCCAACTCACCACCGCGATGCCGATGACGAAGGCGCGACCGGCCCACACCTGACGGTGATCCTCCTGAAGCCGATCGACTCCAGGCTTCTTGAAGTAGTGGGCATAGACGTCCTGCGTGAACATGGTGGTGAGTGCCATGATCTGGCTGTCGGTCGCCATCACGCAGGCCATGATGCCCGCGCCCAGGATGCCAGCGACCCACACCTCGGTGTAGTTGGTCAGCAGCATCGGGATGACACCGTTGGTCTCGCCCGGCGTCAGCCCTGGGAAGAGCTGGGCTGCGAGCACGCCCAGGTAGACACACGGCACCCAGATGGCGGCGATACACAGCGGATAGAAGATCACGGTCTTCTTGAAGTGGGTGACCTTCTCGGCGGTCATGCACATGATGGCGATGTGCGGGAACATGATCGCCGACAGCGGGATGAACAGGTAGCTGAAAAACTCGGTCTGTGAGATGCGTTCACGCGACAACAGTGGCGCGAGTTGTTTGCTCTCAGCCATCTTGTCCATGATGCCAGAGAAACCGCCGAGTTTGGTCGAGATCAGATAGACCGCGATGCCGCCAAAAACCAGGAACAACACCGTCTGGAAGGCGTTGACCCACGCGGTGCCGCGCATGCCGCCAAAGAACACGTAGCCCATCACCACCAACGCCACCAGGGCGGAGCCCAACTCATAACTGACCCAACTGGTGATCAGCGGTTTGCCGTCGGCACCAAGCACGGCCTTGCCCTCGGCATCAAGTACCGGGTTGGATGACAACGACTGCATGACCTCACCACCACCCATCACGCCGATGATGATGTAGGGGATCAGCATGATCGCGGTCATAGCAAAGATCAGCGTACCCAGGTGGTTGTCCTGCCAACGATCGCGGAAGTACTGCACCTGCGTCATGTGGCCGAACTTCTTGCCCAGGCCCCACAGACGGGTGCCGATGAAGAAGATAGTCAGCGGAATGACGATCGCCGACGACGATGCCATCAGACCAAGTACGCCAATACCACGTTGGTACGACATGCCCGAACTGCCCAGGATGGCGAAGGCGGTCATGTTGGTGCCGAACAATGAAAGCAAGAATACCCATTGGCCGAGCGAACGACTGGCGACGAAATAGTCCTCACGCGAGCCGGTCGAACGCCGGAAGGCGAAGATGCCGATATAGAGGACAATCGCGAGGTAGATGAAAACGACGATGGAGGGAATCACGGGGTCTGGCCCTTCTCAGCAACAGCATCGGCGACGGGCGCAACCGGTTCGATATGGTCGAGTTCCTTCGGCCACGCGACCTTGACCAGCATCCACATGGTGAGCGAGGCGACCACCGCGTAGAGCGCGTGGTAAACCAACCCGATCGGCAGGAAGCCGAACACCAGGGTCTTGTTGGTCCACAACCAGAAATCTTGGTGCAGGGCGATCAGAATCACGACCCACAGTGCGGCGAGCCATTTCATTGGGATTGCTCCTGACGATGTCCGGAGTCCGGGGTCCGGAGTCCGGGGTCTCGTCCATCGCACATGACTGGTGAGGCCTCACGTCGGCAAGCCGTGTTCATAACACGGTGGTAATCGACGCCACACGGCCCCGGACCCCGGACCCCGGACCCCGGACGCGCCTTCATGGTTTCACCTGCACCGCATACAAATGCGTCTGACAAGCGACATACAGCACGCCATTGGCATACACCGGCGTGGCATAAATCGGCGAGCTGAGCGACACCTGGCTGATGATCTTCTTGTCCTTGCCCGCCTCGAACACGGTGAACGTGCCGCTCTCGTCACCGACGAAGACTTTGCCGTCAGCGGCGAAAGCCGAGCCCCACATGTGCGCTTTGAAATCGTGGGTCCACAGCTCCTTGCCGGTTTCAGCGTCGAGCGCGAAAAAGAAGCCGGAGAAGTCACCGACATAAACGATGCCGTCGTACACCGCGACGGTGGAAATGCTGCGCGCGATCTTGTCGTAGCTCCAGATCTTGGCGGTGCCCGTCACGTCGCCGGTTTTGCTCGCATCGATGCAGTGCAGGATGCCGACACCTTCACCGTGTTCGGGATCCTGGCCGACGGCGACGTAGACGCGATCCTTGTAGAGCACCGGCGTGGCGATGATTTCGCTATAGGCGTCGGCAGCGGGGTACTTGAGCTTCTTGCCGTCCTTCACTTTGTAGTGCGGCGGATTGCAGTCGTACGACCACACGGTCTTGAGCCAGGCGGTCTCGTTCTCGGGATCCGGGACCGGCTTGGGATCGAAGGCGTAACAGACGCCATCGGCGCCGCCGAAGAACAACAGCGGCTTGCCGTTCACCGGTGCCAGCGAGGGCGACGACCAACCGCCGTGGAAGATGCGCGGACCGATGCCAGCGTCGTCCTCGCCTTTGAACTCGCCGGTTTTCTTGTCGAGCGCGATCAGGCTCGGACTGTTGGGCGAGGGGATGTTGACGTGGGTCCAGTCCTGGCCGTTGCTGGTGGCGACATAGACCAGATCACCGTCGACGATCACCGAGCAGTTCGCCGCGTTGTGCGGGAACACGCCGAGTTCTTCCATCATGTCGTAACGCCACAGGATGTCGGCATCGGTCGGCGTGACCGGCAGCGGCGGCTTGTTGGTGCCGGCCATCTGTTTACCTTCGTCCTGGTGTCCCTGGTTGCCGTTGGCCATGCCGTGCACATCGAGCGCCAGGACCTCGCAGCGGTTGGTGACGATGTAGACCACGTCGCCATCGACGGTGGGCGAGGCGGTGATGCCTAAGTATTCCCAGTCGTTGACCTTGCCGCTGTCGAGTTTGGGCACCACCAGCTGCCACAGGAACTTGCCCGTCGCCTCCTCAAAACAGTAGAGGATGCCGCGATCACCGACGTGCGCCGGATCGCGCGGCGATTCGTTGTTGGTGCCGACGTAGATGCGCCCATTGGCGATCACCGGATTGCCGTAGGTTTGCGATCCCAGTTTCGCTACCCACTTCACATTCTTGGTCGTGGCAAGGTCAACCTCTTCGGTGCCTGGCTTGAATGTGCCGGGATCAAACGTCGTCGGCAGGCCCTTGGCCGTCAGGTTCGCCATGTTGCGCTGATTGGTGCCGCCCCATTGGGGCCAGTCACCGTCGGCGGCCGCCAGAACGCTGCTGCCGAGCACGGGCATCATGAGGGCAGCCGCCGCAAGCTGCGAGCTGCGAGCTGCGAGCTGCGAGCTGAACTGCATGAGCTGCATGAGCTGCGAGCTGCGAGCTGCGAGATGCGAGTTGAACAACTGGCGAATCGTGGCGATCAGGTTCATTGAGGGGATCTCCGTTGTCAGGTGATGAACTCGTAGCTCGAAGCTCGAAGCTCGAAGCTATTTCCCATTCGGCGTCACCGCCAAATTATCGATATACACACGCATATCCGTCGGCGAGAACCCGAACACTCCCGGCGCGCCGTTCTGATGCGCGTTGCGGTGTGGCACTTCGATGGTCCAGGCGTCGGGTTCCGGGTCACCCTTCTTCCAGGCTTTGGCGCGTACCACGCCACTGCCGTCAGCGGCCAGGTCGATACGCGCGATGAGGTGGTACCACTGCTTGGGCGTCCACTTGAACGGCACGCTGACGCGCAACATCTCCAGGTTGGAGTTCACTTCGAGTTCCTGCGCGTTGCCCTTGAGGATGATGGCGTAGCGCTGGTTGATGATGCCGACTTCGCTCATCTTGCGCTTGTTGCCGTCACTCATGACCTCGGCTGCGACCGTGTAGTTCTTCATGTCGGGCGTGCCCATGAAGGTGATGGCGCGCTGGAACAATTTGTTCTCAGTGGTCTTGGCCAGCACTTTGGCCCCGTCGAGTTCGCGCACCTCCCACTTGAAACGCGCGCCGATCCACGGCAGCGGTGGGTAGGCGAACGTGACGCCGGTCTCCAGCGCGTGCGGCACATCGATGACATAGGATTCGAAATCCTCGGTCAGCGGCAGGTTGGTGACGACACGTCCGCGCAGGAAACCTTTGGCCGCACCAATGCTCGCAGCAAACATGCCGGCCGAGGGCACCTGTTCCGGCTTGGCCATCAGCGTCGCTGGATCGCTGAATTCGGCGTTGAGCATGGCCTTGACCTTGGCCGTCGGCGGCACAAACGCCGCCCACTGCGGTGCCGTGGCTGGGGTCGCCACCGGCAAACCATGGACATCTACCGCCAACAGCGAGATCGTTTGCGACTGACCTGGCCGCAGCAGGACCTCGGCGGGAACCGGCAACAACTTGACCGGTGCACCCGTGCCCAGCGGCGCGGCGTGCCAGACATCCGGTTTACCGGGTTTGACCGCGCCGAAGCAGTAGAGTTTCTTGGTCGTCAGCAGGTAGAGGCGGCCATTGGCGACACTCGGCGCGCCGTTGCATTCGCCCTCGACCTGAACCTCGCACAACACCTCGGCCTTGCTGTCGGTCGGGCGCACGATGGCGAAGGTGTGGTCCTTGATCGGCACGTAGAGTTTGCCGTCGGCGTAGAGCGGCGAAGCATGTAGCTGCTCAATGCCGAGCTTGTGCTTCCACAGCAGTTTGCCGGAGGTGGCGTCCAGCGCACAGAGATCGCCGGTTTCGACCGTCTGATAGATGCGATCGCCAACCAGCACGGGTGAACTGCTGAACGCGCCCATGTCGGGATTGCGCCAGATCTCGGCAGATTTTTCCAACAGCGGCGCGCCTTCCTGGCTGGGCACCGGCGTCTGCGTGCGACCGAACGACACCATGCGACCGATCTCGGTGTTATCGAGGTTCTCGCGCCCGTGGATGGCGATCAGTTTGTCGCCACCATACAGCAGCACGCTGCTGTTGACGCCACCCACCGACATGGGGAAACGCCACACCGGATCGCCGGTGTTGGCGTCGACACAAACCACATGGCCGCAACCCGTGCCGGCATAAAACACTTCGCGGTCGCTCTGCGTGGCGAACACCGGCTGGGAGAAGGAATTGTCCTTCGGCCGCACGCCAGGCGCGGAGATCCACACCAGTTGCCCGGTTTTCTTGTCGAAGGCATAAAAACGATCCTGCGCCGGACCGTGCGCGCCCCAGTTGGAAGTGATCGCATGCAGGATCAGCAGGTTGCGGTGGATCGACCCCGAACCGGTGCGGCCGTTGGGGAAGGTCATGCGCCCGAGTTCTTCGAGCAGCGAGCGCGACCACAGCGCTTTACCATCAGCATCGAACGTCGCCAGGATGCCCGCCGAAGTCAGAATGGAGACGTTGCCAGTTTCCGGATCGATGGTCGGTGAGCCGATCGAATAGCGCTGATAGATGACGTCGCTCAAAAAATCGCTGAACGCTCGCCGCCACAGTTCCTTGCCGGTGGCAGCATCAAGGCACAGCAGAACCTCCTGCAGGTCCGGTGCTTCGCCGACGTAACCGAAGACATACACACGTTCACCACGGATCACCGGCGTGCCACGGCCCGCCAGATCGATGGCCCACAGGTGGTTCTTGCCACCCGGTTCCCAGGTGTCCGGCAGTCCGGTTTCGCTACTGGTGCCATTCTGTTTCGGACCACGCCATTCGGTCCAATCAGCGGACGAAAGCGGCACGGTTGCTGTGAGCGAGATGGCGCACAACGCCATCAGCATGCGATTCAGGACCTGGGGCATGATGGCCATGGGACCGACCTCCTGGACGAATGCTCTGACCACCTCACTACGTGCGGCGGTTGGGCAAGATGATACCTACACGTACTAATTCGTTTACAACCAGTTCTTCCCTCCACCATCCGCCGGTGTCAGCCACCCATGAACGCCACCCCCTCCTCGCCATCCGTTACGCCCCCAGGGGGCGACCGCCCACGTCTGGCACTGTTGCTGCGCCGCGCGTGGTACGGCCTTAACCAGACCTTCCGCCGCCGCATCGCCGGCATGGGTGTGACGCCGGATCAATTCACCATCCTGCGCTGGCTAGGGGAACACCCGGAAGGCCTGACGCAGCGCGTACTCGCCGATCTGATGGCGAGCGATCCCAACACCATCACCGCGATCCTCACGCGCATGCAGAAGGCCGGGCTGATCGAACGGCGTGCGCATGCACAGGACGCGCGCTGCAATCTGATCGTACTCAAAGACAAGGGCCGCACGGTGCACGCCAAGTTGCAACCGCTGGCGAGCGACTTGCAGGAACAACTGCTCGCCGCCGTGCCGGTGTCAAAACAAGCGGAGTTTCTCAAGCAGTTGGAATCGGTGTGCGCGGCGCTGGATGCGGACGACGCCGCCCAACCAGTGCGCAAAGCGCGGCGCAAAGCGTAACGCTTGCTCCTGGGAGCGCCGGCTTCCAGCCGGCAGAGTGGGACCTCGGTGATGTGCGCGTGGTCGGCGATCACATGAAGTGAGAGAAGAGATTGCCCCTGGCCGGCTGGAAGCCGGCGCTCCCAGGGAGCTGTCACCGACAGCATCAGGCGATCGGCGAGCTCAACGACTTTCATCGAGCGCTACCCAAGCGGGTAGTGGAGCACCACGCGTCCTTCCTATCTTTTCGTCATGCGCCTCCACCTCCTCCCCCTCCTGGTCGTCTCCCTCTGCGCTGCTGCGCCTGGTTTTTCCGCAGACAACGCAGCAGAAAAATTCACCCTCATCGCCGGCGGCGGTAGCACGGTCGATGGTGGTCCGGCGACCGGCGTGAAACTGAATCAACCGTTTTGCTTCCACGTCATGCCCGACGGCAGCGCGTGGTTGGCGGAACAAGACGGCAACCGCGTGCGGCGTTACGGTACTGACGGCACGTTGGTAACCGTGGTCGGCACCGGTGAAAAAGGCGCAACAGGTGTTCCCGGCCCCGGCGCCACGGTGTTGGTAAATGGACCGCATCACCTGCTGCCGTTGCCGGATGGTCGGCTGCTGATCGCCGACACCTATGGCCGACGTACGTTGCAACTCGATCAGAAAACCGGCGTGGTGAAGCTCTTCGCCGGCACGGGTGAGATGGGTTACAGTGGCGATGGTGGGCCAGCAGATCAGGCGAAGACCAGCGACGCGTATTCGCTCGCGCTGTCGAAGGACCAGAAGACTGTCTTCATCGCCGACATCCAGAACCGCCGCGTGCGTGCGGTGGATCTGACCACCGGCATCATCCGCACGGCCGTCGGCAACGGCGGCAAGACCGCGCCAAAGGATGGCGAGAAAGCCGCGGAGTGTTCGCTGGTCGATCCACGTTCGGTGGCAGTCGATGGCGACGGTCGCCTCTACATCCTCGAACGAAACGGCCACTGCCTGCGAGTGGTCGACCTCGACGGCACGATCAAAACCGTGGTCAACATCAGCGGTCAGAAAGGCAACAGCGGCGACGGCGCAGACGCACGTCTGGCGACCATGAATGGGCCAAAAGATCTCTTCATCGATCGCGATGGCACGGTGCTGATCGCCGACTGCGAGAACCACGTCATCCGTCGTTACGATCCAAAGTCGGGCATCATCACCCGCATCGCTGGCACCGGCAAGAAGGGCAAAGAGGTTCCGGGCCTGCCGCTCGAGACCGCCCTTGACCGCCCGCATGGCGTCAACGTCGGCCCCGATGGTGCGCTTTATATCAGCGACAGCAGCAATCATCGGGTGCTTAAGCTGAAACGCTGAGTGCCGTGTTCCTCGGGAGCGCCACCGTGCTGTCGTGAAACCCGTTCGGGATCGACCCCCCACAGCACCACGGGAGACGGCCAGGGGGTGGCGTGGCACGGGCGTCTCGCCCGTGGTATGA
>JACDEI010000008.1:22797-121276 GCA_013816485.1 Planctomycetota bacterium | reverse complement strand
GTGCATGAGATTTTCCCATGCAGGCCGCCCGCCCGAATAGCTGCCTTTGTCAAGTGGAAATCAATGGGAAATAATACGCAACCGACTGCGTGGACAGAACTTGGCGGCTAAGTTTACAGGCATTGCCCGGAGGGACGGCTGAAATCATCAGCGATTCAGCCGTCCCTCCGGGACTAGTGTGTCGACCCGTAAGGTTCCCGGCACTGAAGTGCCGGGCTATTATCACATCGTCCCTGCGGGACGCGCTTAGCTTTCTAGCATTGACCGACCGTGCGTGGCTCAGCCCGTGAGATGCGTGGCGATACGTTCGCGATCATCAGCGGTCAGGTAACGTTTTCCCGCCACATCGTTAGCGATCAGGTAATCTGCCGCTTCGGTGATAGTGATGATCGGCGCGACGGTGACGCCCAGTTCGTGCTGGATCTCTTCGATGGCAGTACGGCTGCCCTGGCCTTTTTCCTGACGGTCGACGGCGACCACCGCGCCGAGGATCTTCACGCCGGATGGTTTCAACTTGGTCAACGACTCGCGCAGCGCGGTACCGGCGGTGAGCACGTCATCGACGATCACCACCGGAATGCCGGCGGTCAGCGGCGCACCGACGAACAGGCCACCGTCGCCGTGGTCCTTCGCTTCCTTGCGGTCATACGTCCAGCCGACGCCACGTCCGACTAGGCGTTCGTATTCCGCCGCCGCCGCGAGCGCGAGGGGGATGCCCTTGTACGCCGGGCCGAACACCACCTGCACGTCCTTGCCGAAGCGTGCGAGGATGGTCGCGGCATAGGCCGCGCCGAGCTTCGTCAGATCACCGCCCTGATGGAAACAGCCGGTGTTGATGAAGTACGGGCTCTTGCGTCCGCTTTTCAGCGTGAAGTCACCGAACTTCAGCGCCTGACGCGCGACCAATAGTTCGATGAAATTCTGTTGGGCGGGAGTGAGCATGGGATTGGTCCGAAGGGGACGAACGGTCCGAAGGGTCCGAAGGGTCCGAAGGGTACGAAGGGTACGAGGGGTACGAAGGGTCCGGGGACAAGAATCCGAGGGGCCTTTCGTACCACTCGGACCATTCGTACCTTTCGGACGGTGCGCGTCCGAAGGGTACGAAGGGTCCGAGGGGTACGAAGGGTCCGGAGACAAGAATCCGAGGGGCCTTTCGTACCACTCGGACCATTCGGACGGTGCGCGTCCGAAGGGTACGAAGGGTCCGAGGGGTACGAAGGGTCCGGAGACAAGAATCCGAGGGGCCTTTCGTACCACTCGGACCATTCGTACCTTTCGGACGGTGCGCGTCCGAAGGGTACGAACAGTCCGAGGGGTACGAAGGGTCCGGAGACAAGAATCCGAGGGACCTTTCGTACCCTTCGTACCATTCGTACCATTCGTACCTTTCGGACGGTGCGCGTCCGAAGGGTACGAACGGTCCGAAGGGTCCGGAGACAAGAATCCGAGGGACCTTTCGTACCCCTCGGACCATTCGTACCCTTCGGACGGTGCGCGTAGCGCGCTTAATCGACAATCTCAACGCTGAAGCGGTCGCCTTGTTTGACGGCGTTCACGATCTTCTGGTCGTCCGCCGACAGCACGCGACCGAAGACAGTGTGCACGCCATCGAGGTGCGTGGTCGCGGTGTGGGTGATGAAGAACTGGCTGCCACCGGTGTTGGGACCGGCGTGCGCCATGCTCAGCGTGCCTGGGAGATGCTTCTCGGGATTCGCCGGGCCGAGTTCGCATTTGATCTTGTAACCAGGGCCGCCGGTGCCGGGTATGCCCTTGGCGCCTTCCTTACTGTTCGGGCAGCCGCCCTGGATCATGAAGTTGGCGAGCACGCGATGGAAGGAGAGCTGGTCGTAGAAGCCCTTCTTCGCTAGGTCGATGAAGTTTTTGACCGTGTTCGGCGCGGTCTTGTCGAACAGCGCGACGTTGATGTCGCCGCGGGAGGTATGGAAGATGGCTTTGGGCATGGTGGATCCAACGTGGGTGGAGGCGCCATGCTGAGGGGATGATGCGCGCAGGCAAGCCGGCGGGACGCCCGTGCCACAACTTGTTGGTGATCAGTACCCGACCGTGGTCGCGCTGCGCGCCTGGCGGTTCTGCTTCGCCGCTGGGGCGTAACGATCCGGGAAGCTGCGCACGGCCGCCGCGGCGGCTTCGTTGGCGACGCCGATGGCAAGGATATCTGGTGGGCTGACCACCAGGATCTCGACCGTCACCGGCGTGATCGCCGGATCGACCGGTTCTCCGGTGACCGGGCAAACGGAATTGATCGATGAAAGCTTGCCTTCGGTGGCGGCGGCGCGGAGTTCGGCGCGATGTTTTTCTTCTTCCGTACGCTGGGCGGCGATCGCCGCCTGGACCTTTCCAGCAGCGGTCTTTTCCGCCACGGGGTCACGCTTGGTCTGCTGATTGCCGCAGCCGGTGAGGCCAACGGTCAGGATGAGGGTGGCCAGCAGGGTGGGGACAGCACGCATCGCGGACTCCTAGCGGGCGCAAATGATTGGTGGCTGAGCGAGGGTGCCAACCAGAGAACCCGCCGGAGCGGGTCGGGTGTCGCAGGGGGTCACGGAAGCGCCGCCCAAACCCCAGTCGAACGTATCCACCAAGCAGAGGGTAACCTTCCCAGGTTGCCTGCTATCCCAACCAGCAGCCTGAGCCAAGAAAGCCAACGGATGAACGATCCCGCCGCCACCGACGCCCTGATCCGCCGCGCCCAGGCCGGCGATGGCGAGGCCTTCGGCGCCCTGGTGCGGACCTTCGAATGGGCCGTGCGTGCCTGGATCACCGCCCGCTGTCCGGCCGGTGCCGACGCCGACGAGGTCGCGCAGGTCACCTTCGTCGAGGCATTCAAGAACCTTGGCCGCTTCCAACCCGGCAGCGACTTTCGCGCCTGGCTGTTCACCATCGCGCGTTACCAGGTGATGTCGGAGCTGACCCGCCTGCGGCGCTTGGCCGATTACCATGAACGCTACTTCCCGCACGCCCTGTGGCAGGAACTGGAACGTCGCGCGCTGACGCTTGACGACGCCCACGATGACGACCGCCTGGCCGCGCTGCGTGGTTGTCTGGGCAAACTCGACGAGCGTGGCCGCGCGTTGTTGGCGCAACGTTACGCTGAGGAGATCCCGGTGCAGCAGATGGCCGATCAAAGCGGTCGCTCGGTCGGCGCGATCAAGAAACATCTCTTCCTGCTGCGTGAACAATTGCACGAATGCCTGACTCGCCGCTTGGCGAACGAGGCCCAGTCATGAGTGCCGACCTGAATGCCGACCTGAGCGGTGCCATAGATCCGGAGTTCGCCGAGCTGTGGCAGGCGTTCCTCGATGGCGGTCTGGACGATACCCAGGTGGCGGAGTTGGAACGCCGCCTGCGCGCTGATCCTGCACTCGCCGCGTTGGCCGGTGACCGCTACGTCGAGCACCGGCTGCTGTCGTTGGCGCTGCGCCACGAACCCGCGCAGCGCTTCGTCCAGGCGACGCTCGCGCGGGTCGCGGACGAAGGCCAGGACTTCTCGCGCAAGGTGCAGAGCCGCATCACCTCGGTCGCCACGTTGTCGTCGCCACCCCAGCTCCAACGCCAACGGCTGACGTGGGCGCACTACGCCTTCGCGTCGTCGTTGGCGGCGATGTTGGCATTGCTGCTCGCCTGGTGGAGCACGCCGGCTCCAGCAGCGCCCACACGTCCGGTGGCCACCCTGGTGCTGGCCGATCGTTGTTCCTGGGACGGTGCGGTACTGGTGCCTGGACAACGTCTGGTGAACGGTGCGCTGCGGCTGCGCAGCGGCACGGCGCTGGTGCGTTTTGATGGCGGCGCGGAGGTACTGCTTTCCGGCGAGGTCGACCTCACGTTAGAGTCGGCTGGTTCAGCGGCCTTGCAGATGGGCACCGTAACGGTGCGCGCCAATGAGGGAGCCGCCGGGTTCATCCTGCGCACGCCGGTGTCCGAAGTCACCGATCTCGGCACCGAATTCGCCTTGTCGGTCGATCGCGCTGGCGCCACCGACCTGCAAGTGATCGAAGGTGAGGTCGCTTGGCGCGGACTACGCACCAGCAGCGCAAATAGCGGCACCGTGCTACGTCAGGGCCAAGGCGTGCGCTTGCGCTCCGCCACCGATGCAACGGGCGAAGCGTTGACGCTCACCGCGACTTCGCTGGCAGCGCAGGTACAAGCCTTGTCGGCGTCCGATCAGGGGCGCCTGCTGAGCTATGATGGTTTCGACTATGCCTTCACGCAGACCACCAGTCGGCGTCAGGACGCCGCCGGTGGCAGCGGCTGGCGTGCGCCGTGGTTCCGGAGTCAGGTCGTCTTCGACCTGCCAATGGATTTCACTCCTGGGCAAAGCTTGGCGATGCCAGCCGATCTGCTGCCTTCCACCGGTGGTCGCATGGACTTTCCGACCGAGCGCGAAAAGCCCGATACCTACCGTGATGCGTGCATGCGTTATTACGTCGAGCCGATCGATCTGGCACGCGACGGGGTGCGGTACCTCAGCTTCCTGGTCCAGCGCAGCACACTGACGGATGGTCCGACCCACCACTGGTTCCGTTGCATGTTGACGTCAGAGACCGTTTCGCGCGACCGCCTGGGCTTCGGCATCATGAGTAACGGCTGCCCGCACCTGCTCAACCGTTTCGGCAACAGCAACGGCACGGTCAGCATCCGCGATGCCGTACCGTACCTCTGCGTGTTCAAGGTCGTCAGCAGCCGCAGCTCGCCGGACCAGGCGTTCCTCAAGCTGTATGCGCCGGAGGACACCGTCGATCGTCACGAACCGGCGGTGTGGACGTTGATTGGTCAGCCCGGCAACTACGACGGCGTGCTCGGCTCTCTCCACATCAACAACGGCACTGAGCGCGCGTGGAGCGTCGATGAAGTGCGTATCGGAACGTCCTGGGAATCGGTCACTCCGCGAGCGAATGCAGGAATCCAGAAATGAACAAGAGGAACCGAACAACGGAGGACAACATGCTCCTTCTCCTCCGTTCCCCAGTTTCTCTTGTTCAAGCGGTTGTTGGTGCGCGATCAATTTTCAGTGAACCACGGAAATCACTCATGTCCCTCGTACCTCGTCTCTCCTTCGTCGCTCTACTCGGCAGTGCCGCGGTCACGTTGCCAGCAGCCGATCTGCCCGAAGCCTCGTTCTTCAAGAACAACTGCTACGAATGCCACGATGCGGACGTGCACAAGGCGGGGCTCGACCTGACCGCGCTGAAGTGGGACATGCAGAATCCCGACAACCAAGCGCTGTGGGTGAAAATCCACGATCGCGTGCATGACGGCGAGATGCCGCCGGCCAAAAAGAAGGAGCGCCCCGAACCGTCCGCCGTCACGACGATGACGGGCGGGCTGGCAAAGCGCCTGATCGCCGCCGACGTGGCGGAGCAGAAGGCCCATGGCCGCACGCCGCTGCGCCGCCTGAGCCGCGTTGAGTTCGAGTGGAGTGTGCGCGATCTGCTCGGCATGCCGGCGCTGTCGCTCAAGGACTCGCTGCCGGAGGACGGCAAATCGCACGGCTTCGACCGTCTCGCCCACGCGCTCGACTTCTCCTTCATCCACCTCGAGGCCTACCTCGCGGCGGTGGACAAGGCGCTCGACGCCGCGCTCTGCCCGCTGACGGAGAAACCACCGCAGGGCAAGCACCGCTACCGGCTGTGGGATCTCTCCCACAAGGACGGCAAGGAGTGCGAAGGCTTTGTCGGCCTGTCGGTCGAGAGTCGCATCGGCATTGGCCTGATCGGTCTTAAGCAGGACGACACCTTCGTTGCTCCCAATCCGTATTCGGTCCGCGACGATGAACCGCACGCCAACGCGCTCGGTCTGTTCCGCAACGAGGATGCCGACTACCGCTGTTCCATATCCAACATTAAGGCGTTCTTTACCGGCTTCTATAAGCTCCGCGCCTCCGGTTACAGCTTCCACTGGGACGGCAAACAAGTGCAGCCGACCGAGCGCGGCGGTGCGCTGTCGTGGGGCATCTACAGCAAGAACATCCACTACGGCACCGTCGGCCTGCCGCCGAACAAAGCTGGCGAGACCGAGATCACCGCATGGATCGAACGCGGCGGCGGCATGACCCACGGCACCGACGACAACCTTCGTATCGTTCTGTCGTCGTGTGAGAACATCCGCGACTTTGCGCGAAAAGATGACGGTCTCAAAGGACCGAAAGTTCCCGCGCCCGGCATCGCCATCGAATGGCTGGAGATCGAAGGTCCGATCATCGACCAGTGGCCGCCTGCCGGTCATCGCGCGTTGTTCGGCGACCTGCAAGTGAAGGAATGGAGCAAGGAATCCGGCGTCCCTTTGCCGATGCAGCAGACTTGGCCGCAGGGTAATCCCTGGTCGTATCCCAAAGATCCTTACGGCGAACGCGGCGACAAACGTCAGAAGGTCTACGTCGCCACCAGCGCGCCGCTGGCAGATGCGGAGAAACTGCTACTGACCTTCGCGCGTCGCGCCTTCCGTCGGCCGGTGAGTGCAGGCGACGTGTCATCGTACGTCGCGACGGTGAAGACGCGCCTCGATGCCGGCGTAGCGTTCCAGGACGCGATGTTGTCCGCCTACCGCGGCATCCTCACAGCGCCGGAGTTCCTGCTCCTGCGCGAAACGCCCGGGAAGCTCAGTGCCCACACGTTGGCCGCGCGCTTGGCGACCTTCCTGTGGAACTCGGTGCCGGATGACGCCTTGTCCGCGGCGGCGGACAAGGGCGACCTGCTCAAGCCCGACGTGCTGCGCGCCCACAGCGAACGTCTGCTGAAGGACGCGAAAGGTCAGCGCTTCGTCGAAAACTTTCTGGGCCAGTGGTTGTCGCTGCGCGAGATCAACGCCACCCAGCCGGACAAGAAACTCTACCCCGAGTTCATGCCCTGGTTACAGGAAGCGATGGTGCTGGAGTCGCACGCCTTCTTCGCCGAGTTGGTGAAGAGCGATCTGCCAATCACCAATGTGGTGAAGTCCGATTTCGCCATGCTCAACGAGCCGCTCGCGCGTCACTACGGGATTGATGGCGTCAAAGGCTGGGACATGCGCAAGGTACCCTTACCTGCCGGCAGCAAACGTGGTGGCGTATTGACGCAGGCCGCCGTGCTCAAGGTCACCGCAGCCGGCACCACGACCTCGCCGGTGAAACGCGGCGCGTTCGTGATGGAGCGCATCCTCGGCATCGTGCCCTCACCGCCGCCTGCTGATGCCGGCGCGATCGAACCGGACGTGCGCGGCGCCACCACCGTACGTGAGCAGTTGGAAAAACACCGCCGCAACGACACCTGCAACTCCTGCCACGTGAAGATGGATGGCTACGGTTTCGCCTTGGAGAGTTACGACGTCACCGGTGAGTGGCGCAACAAGTATCGTGCCGTCGGAGTCAAAGGTCCACACGAGGAACAGAAAATCGTCAATGGCCATCACATCGGTTACCACTTCGAGCTACCAGTCGACTGTGCTGGCGTCATGCCCGATGGTCGGCCGTTTGCCGATGTCGACGCACTCCGTGCGCTGCTGATTGCCGAACCCGACAAGCTGGCGCGCGCCTTCGTCGGCCATCTGGTGACCTACGCCACCGGTGCCGAAGTGTCCTTCGCCGATCGCGCCGCAGTCGACGCGATCATCGGCAAAGCCAAGGCCAAGGGCTACGGCGTGCGCACGCTGATCCTTGAGACCATCCAGAGCGACCTGTTCCGTACGAAGTGAAAGACCCCATGAACTTCCCCACGCCCATCCTCCGCTCCGCACTTTCTCGCCGCACGCTGCTCAAAGCAGGTGGTGTCGCGCTGGCCCTGCCATGGCTCACTGCGATGTGCCCCGCGTTGGCCTCCGCCGCTGATCAGGCGGCAGCACAACCGCCGCGGCGGTTCGTCGGCATCCTCACCAATCAGGGCATCATGCCGGACTTCTTCGTTCCCAAGCAAGCGGGCAAAGACTACGAGAGCACGCCCTACCTCGACTTGCTGAAGGACCACCGTGCTCAGACGACGGTGTTTTCCGGCGTATCGCTCCCAGGCGTCGACGGCGGCCATGCGTCGGAACGTTGCTTCCTCACCGCCGCCCCAGGCGCCAGCCGCGCCTCGTTCCGCAATACCGTGTCGCTCGATCAGGTGATGGCAGAGCGTATCGGCGGCGACACCCGTTTCTCGTCGCTGGTGCTGATGGCCGGTTCGGAGAACTCCAGCATCTCGTATACCAGAAGCGGTGCGATGATCCCGCCGATCCGCAGTCCGGTGCAACTCTACCAACGCTTGTTCATCGAGGACACGCCCGAGGCCAAACTCGCCGCACGCGAACGTCTGAAGCAGGATCGCAGCCTGCTGGATTCACTACGCGTGCGCAGCAAGGCGCTCGAAGGTGGCCTCGGTGCGGAAGACAAGCACATGCTCGACCAATACTTCACCGCAATCCGCGACCTGGAACAGCGTCTGGCCGCTGCCGAGAACTGGGTCGATCGCCCGAAGCCAAAGACCGAGGCGAAGAAGCCGGAGGAGGTGAATGACCACAACAAGCTCATCACCCACAGCAAAGTGATGTACGCGCTCACTCGTTTGGCCTTGGAAACCGACTCCACCCGCGTGGTCTCGTTCATGGTCAACCCAACCTCAACGACCCCGCGCGAGATCGGTGGTGTCAATTCAAACGTCCACGAGATGAGCCATCACGGCAACCGCGAGAACGTCGTGGCCGAACTGCGTAAGGTTGAGGAAGCGCAGTTCCGCGAACTGAACACGTTCCTTTCCGGCCTCCACTCAGTTCAACAGGGGGGCGCGACGCTGCTCGACCGCACCGCCGTGCTCTACGGCACCAACATGGGCAGCGCCAATTCGCACGCGAACGATAACCTGCCGGTGCTGCTCGCCGGCGGCGGCTTCAAACACGTCGGCCATTTGGCGTTCGACCGCAAGAACAACTACCCGCTGACCAACCTGCACGTGTCATTGCTGCAACGTCTGGGGATTCCGCTTGATCGCTTTGCCAGTTCGACGGGGACGATGAACGGTCTCGACTTGGCTTGATCGCTTGATCACTGATGCCGCTGGTGCCGCTGATGCCGCTGATGCCAGAAACGACACGGGCTGATGGAGATCATCCATCAGCCCGTGTCGTTTTTATCTGGTAGCCAGCCGGGGACTCGAACCCCGAATTCCGTGAGGAAAGTGGATTTTGAATCCACCGCGTCTGCCAATTCCGCCAGCCGGCCCTAACCAAGAGGCGCGAACGATGGCGTCCCATTAGAATTGTTCAAGTGGCTTCGAGAGGCTCGGTGGCCCATCAGCCAGGAATAGCCCGCAGCTGGATTCGTTAGCCCGCAACCGCGGCTTTTACCAATTCTTTGAGCCCATCCGACAAGGGGATGGTAAGGGCGAGCTGATGGCCGCGCGGGCTCATCTTGCGCCAGGTCTTGCGGATGATGTCGATGAACTTGTCGCGCGTGTAGTCCGGGTGGTGGCTGGCGAAATCGCCGAGCTCAGTGGCAAGGAAGGTCAGGCAGGCGGCGTCTTCGAGCGCCTGCGCTTCGGCGTCGCCCTTCGGTGCGGCCTTTGCCACCAGGACGCCGACACGTTCGCTGGTGATCGCATCCATGCCGGCTGCGAGCAGGATCTCCTTCGCGCGTTCACCTTGGCGTTTGTGTACGGTCTTGCGCCAAGTCAGGTAGCCGGGTTTGTCCATCGGGTAGGACGTGCGCGGGATGGCCCAACGTTCGAGATGTTGCGCGCGCGCGGCGAGGCGCAGGGCGAGCGAGGGTTGTTCGATCAGGCGAACGATCCATTGCTCGACATGTCCGGCATACGCGAGTTCGCTCGGTTTTCCGGCGGGTGGATTTGGTTCGGCAGCATGCGCCGCGTCGAGCGCGGCCTGCGCACGGGCGATGAGGTCAGGCGTCGGCATGTCGGTCACCGCGGGCGGGGTTGGCATCAGATTGCCGACAATGCCGACGGCGAAAGGTTCGAGCGTGCGCGCGCACAGTTCGTAGTCGGCCAAGGTGCCGCCGAAGGGATCGGGTACTCCACCTTGCTCGGCGTTTACCACCTGGATGCGACTGGCCGGCACGCCCAGGCTGCGGATGTAGGCCGCGTGGCTGGAGGTCATGCACAGGACATGATCGAACGTAGAAAGATCGACGCTGTTGACGTGGCGGCTGCGGTGACCACGCAGGTCGAGTCCGAAACCCGCCATGGTCGACACCGCTTGTGGCGTCGCCGGCTCGCCATCACCGGCACCGGTACCCGCGCTCGTCACCTGCACCTCGATGCCACGCTGCGCGACCAGACCGCGTAGGAGCGTGGCGAGCATCGGGCTACGGCAGGTATTGCCGGTGCAGACGCATAAAATCATCATGAGCAGGACGTCCTGGCGACGTGTCCGGAGTCCGGAGTCCGGAGTCCGGAGTCGAACAGCCACGAATGATCACCGGCCCACGTAGCAATACGTGGACCCCGGACCCCGGACCCCGTACCCCGGACCCCGTTCATTTCGCCTTCCGCGCCTCACGCCGCTTGCCGATGTCCTTGCGGAAATGTTTGCCGTCGAAACGGATCGCGTCGCAAGCGGTGTAGGCCACCGTGCGCGCGGCATCCAGATCGGTGCCGAGCGCACACACCGACAATACGCGGCCACCGGCGGTGACCACCATGCCGTTCTTGTCGCGGGTGCCGGCGTGGAACACCGTGGCGTTCTGCGCCTGGGCGCTGTCGAGCCCGCTGATCGGCAGATCGCTCGGGTATTTTCCAGGATAACCGCCACTGGCCATGGTCACGCACACCGCGGTGCGCGCATCCCATTCCAGTTCGACCTGATCGAGTTTTCCGTCGATGCATGCTTCGAGTACGCCTGGGAGATCGCTGGCGAGGCGCAGCATCAGCGTCTGGCACTCGGGATCGCCGAAGCGCACGTTGTACTCGATGACCTTGGGGCCGGAGTCGGTGATCATCAGGCCCATGTAGAGCACGCCGATGTACGGGCGGCCTTCTTTGAGCAGGCCAGCCATGGTCGGGTAAAGGATGCGCCGGACCATTTCGTCTTCGTCGCGTGGCTTCATCAACCCGGGCACGGGCGAGAACGTGCCCATGCCGCCGGTGTTGGGGCCTTCGTCGCCGTCGAACACTTGTTTGTGGTCCTGCACGTAGTCGAGCAGCACGGCGTTGCGGCCGTCGCAGAAAGCGAAGACCGAGATCTCTTCACCACGCAACGTCTCTTCGATCACCACGTGTTTGCCAGCGGCGGCACCGAACTCGTGTTTGACCATGATGCGTTCGACGGCGTCGTGCGCCTCGGCGGCGTTCTTCGCCACGGTCACGCCCTTGCCGGCGGCCAGGCCGTCGCACTTCACCACCAACGGACCATCGACCTCGGTGATGTAGGCCTTGGCGTCGGCGATCTTGTTGAAGATCTTGAACTGCGCGGTCGGAATGTTGTGGCGGCGAAGGAACTCCTTCATCGCCACTTTGCTGCCTTCGAGCTGCGCAGCGGCCTTCGACGGACCCCAGGCGCGCAGGCCACGGCGATTGAACTCGTCGATAATGCCGATCGTGAGGGGGATCTCCGGGCCGACGACGGTCAGGTCGATCTTCTGTTCGACCGCAAACTGAGCGAGCTTCTCGATGTCATCCGACTTGATCGGCACGTTGGTGCCGAGGGTCGCCGTCCCAGGATTGCCTGGGGCGATAAAGAGCTGCTCGACGCGCGGGCTCTGCTTGAGTTTCCACGCCAGGGCGTGCTCACGCCCACCATTGCCAACGACCAGTATCTTCACGGATTCACCTCAGGGGGACGCAGAGTAGGGCGGTGTTGTTGGGCGCAATCGGGGTATGGCTCGCTGCGCTCGCCGTGCGAAAGGTACGAACGGTCCGAGGGGTACGAAGGGTCGAACGCTGGCTGCCGGACCGTTCGTACCCTTCGTACCCTTCGTATCCCTCGGACCGTTCGTACCCTTCGGACCTTTCGTGTTCCGACCTAGGCGTCTGCAAACGGCACGACGAACGACCACAGATCATCCGCCGCTAGCACCAGCGTCCCTGGGCACTGCGCCTGCGTCTCCGCCAGCAATTGGTCGACGCCGCGCTCGGCTTCGTGGTCGGTGTAACGCGAACTGAAATGGGTGATGATCAGATGTTTCGCGCCGACGCGCTTGGCGAAATCACCGGCCATCGCGCTGGTGCTGTGGCCCCACTGCTCGGCCTTGGCGGTGCGTTCGGCTTCGTAGGTCGCTTCGTGCACCAGCAGGTCGCAGCCGTGTGCGGCGGCGGCGATGCCGCTGGCGTCCTGGGTGTCGCCGAGCAGGACCACCTTGCGTCCTGGGCGCGGCGGGTCGCAGACCTCGGCCGGCGCGATGGTGCGTCCGTCAGCCAGCGTCACTGGCTGATCGTTCTGCAACTGGCGGTAAAGCGGACCTTCGGGGATGTCGAGCGCTCGGGCGCGGTCCGGATGGAAGCGTCCCGGTCGCGGTGATTCGCGCAGCACGTAGCCATAGCAGGTGACGCGGTGGCGGATCGCATGACTGCTGACCGACCAGTGCGACAGCGCGCCGAGTGTGCGGTGGCCGTCGACCTCGACCCAGTCGATGGGGAAGGTCGGGATGTGGTCGCTCAGGCGCAGCACGGTCTCGACCATCTCACGTAGACCGACGGGGCCGACAATCTGCACTTGGTCGGTGCGGCCCTGGATCGCCATGCAGGCAAGCATCCCAGGCAGACCATAGCAGTGGTCGCCGTGCAGGTGCGTGATCAAGATGCGTTCGATGCGTCCGGCCTTGAGCCCGGCTTTCATCACCTGGTGCTGGGTCGCTTCGCCGCAGTCGAGCAGCCATACCGCGCCGTTGTCGAACGTCAGCGCCTGGGCGGTGACGTTGCGGGTGCGGGTGGGCGTGCCGGAGGAGGTGCCGAGGAAGGTGATTTTCACAGCTTCTAGCATAGGCCCTGGTTGTGGATGACCAAGCCGGGCGGGAGGTGGGGCGTCCGATGTCCGATGTCCGATGTCCGATGTCATGCCTTCGACATCGGACATCGGACATCGGACATCGAACATCGGACATCGGACGCCCCTCTAGCCTGTCGCCATCGGCATCCTAGGTTCTCTCCCTGGCATGAACCTCGACCTCATCATCGCCTGGATCCGCGCGCTGCTGTTGCTTGGTCTACTGACCTTTTTCGGCAGCAGCCTAGTGATCGGTCTGATGCAGGACGATCGCGCCAGTGGCATCGGTCCGCTCCGTCTGGGCACCGGTCAGGATCCCGGCATCCGGGTGCTGATCGCCAACCGCTACATCGCTGGCAAGGAGGCCTCGGAGGCCAAACCGGTCCACGAGTCGGTCGACCTGACGATCTTCCAGCCGGTGTCGGTGGTGACGTCGAACCGGCCGGACAGCCCCGAACACCACCTCGTCTTGCCGGCCGGTTCGCGCCTGATGGTGCTCACCGATGTCAGCGAGGGTCTGGTGCTGTCGAGTCGCGAATGGGGCACCGGTGGACGGGAGGTCCGCTGGGACGTGTCGCGAGTGGTGATCCAACCACAGACCACCGCGCCGGCGGCGGATGATGCCGCGCTCTCACCGGCGCGCCGTGATCCGACCTCGTTCGAGGCGAGAGACAACGATGCGGTATTCGGGCTTCAGGGCCGGCGCTACCGTGGCTCGGTCGAGATCACGTGGTCGAGCGCCAAGGATGTGATGGTGGTCAACTGTCTGCCGATCGAAGCCTACGTCGAAGGCGTGGTGGCGGTGGAGATGTCTTCCGGGTTCCCTTTCGAAGCGCTCAAGGCGCAGGCGATCGCCAGCCGTTCCTATGGTTACGCCAAGGCCTGGGCGGCGCGCGTGGCGAACCGTCACTTCGACGTGGTCGATGGCGTCGACGACCAGGATTACCGCGGCACCGGCAATGGTCCGCCGATCATCGCGCGTTCGGTGGTCGAGACGCGCGGCATCGTCACCTACACCGACCTGCCGCAGGGATCGTTCCCGTTTGCACCATTATTCTGCGCCAGCTCAGGTGGCCATACCGCAGCGCTCGATACGGTGTTTCCCGATTACCGTGATGCGCAGGGCCGCGTCCTGTCTCCCGGCATCATGCCGGCGCAACCAGATCCGTATTGCCAGCCGGGTGCCGTAGGCCTGGGCAAGGCCGTCACGCATTGGCAGACCACCGAGGTCATCACGCCTGGGATGATTCGTCAGGAGCTGCGCAAGCTGGCGGAACGCACCAAGGATCCACGCCTGGAACAACTCGGTTTCATCAAGGATCTGCGCGTCGGTCGGCGCAGCCCGGCCAGCAACCGCGTCGAGACCGTGGTCATCCACCACACCCTCGGCGATCCGATCGAACTGCCGGCGCATCTCTTCCGCATGGCCATGGGTCCTGGGCGTCTGCGCTCGACCCTGTGGAGCCTGGAAAGCCCGAAGCGGGTGAACTCGCCGGAGGACAACCTGACCAAGAACTGGCAAATCACCTGCTTTGGTTGGGGTCACGGCGTGGGCATGAGCCAGATCAGCGCGTGGGAGATGGCCAGGCAGGGTTGGGTGGCGAAGAACATCCTGGGCTTCTTCTATCCGCGGGTGGAGTTGAGGACGCTGTGGTAATTGCCTCTGTCCGGAGGTCCGGAGGTCCGGAAGTCCGGAAGTCCCTCCCACGATCGATCGCTGGTGCTCGACTACGGATCGCTGCCAAGTCCACGGCACCATCCCTCGTATCGACGGACTTCCGGACCTCCGGACTTCCGGACTTCCGGACCTGACGTCATGCCCGCGATCTCATTCGACCTCCAAGCCAGCGATGGCGCGGCACGTGCCGGCATGTTGCAGACACCGCATGGTGCCGTGCCGACGCCGTGTTTCATGGCGGTGGCGACGCTTGGCGGGCTCAAGGGCGTCACCGTCCAACAGGCGGAACAACTCGGCCAGGGTGTGATGTTGTGCAATACCTACCACCTAGCGCTGCGACCAGGACCAGAACGCGTGCGGGCGCTCGGTGGACTGCATGCGTTCACCGGATGGCGTGGGCCGATGCTCACCGACTCGGGTGGGTATCAGGTCTTCAGCCTCGCGGCGAACCGCAAGATCACCGATGACGGCGTGTGGTTCCGCAGTCACCTCGACGGCACGGCGTTCAACCTCACTCCCGAAGAGTCGATCCGTATCCAGCGGTTGCTTGGTGCCGACATCATCATGGCGTTCGACGAATGTCCGCCGGCG
The DNA here is from genome assembly GCA_013816485.1 of Planctomycetota bacterium. Lineage (GTDB taxonomy): Bacteria > Planctomycetota > UBA11346 > UBA11346 > UBA11346 > BOG-1363. Next base: position 106,113 of record JACDEI010000008.1, on the reverse strand, counting down.
GACGCCAAGCGTTCGGCGATCGAGGCGTGCAACCGGCGCACCGCGGCGTGGCTCGCGCGTTCAGTGAACGCGTGGCGTGCCGACGGTCTGCCGGGTGGCGCGCAGGAGCAGGCGCTCTACCCGATCGTGCAGGGCGGCCTGCATCAGGACCTGCGCGAGGCCTCGCTCGCCGATGCGCTGCGTCATGATCTGCCGGGTACCGCGCTTGGTGGCCTCGCCGTCGGCGAAAGTTTCAGTGATCGTCTACGCGTGCTCGACTGGATGTGTCCGCACCTGCCGGCGCAGAAGCCACGTTACCTGATGGGTGTGGGCACGCCGCTTGATCTGGTGGAAGCGGTGTCGCGTGGCATCGACCAGTTCGACTGCGTCCTGCCGACGCGCATGGGTCGTCACGGCACCGCCTATACCGACGCCGGTCCGCTGCGGGTCAAACGCCTGGAATACGCCGAAGATCCACGCCCCGTCGATCCTGAGACACCATCGCAGGCGTCACGCGTGTCGCGCGCCTACATCCAGCATCTGATGAAGAGCGGCGAGATCCTCGGCGGGCAATTGCTGTCGGTGCACAACCTCGCGTACTATCGTCGACTGATGGCGCGCATGCGCGTGGCGATCCGCGCCGGTCGCTTCAACGAGTTCGCGGACAAGTTCCGCGCGACGTATGTCGACAAGGAACCGGAAGCCGAAGTCTCGGAGGCGCGAAAGCCCGGACGCCAGGCGGAGAACGATCATGGCGGATAACTTCGATGTCGTGATCTACACCGATGGCGGGTGTCGTGGCAATCCAGGCCCCGGTGGTTGGGGGTTCCTGGTGTTCAATCCCCTGAATGGACACGCGCTCGAACGTTGCGGCGGTGAAGGTGAAACCACCAACAACCGCATGGAGATGATGGCGGCGATCATGGCGCTGAAGTCGCTCAAGAAGGACGGCATCCGTGTGCTGCTGCACAGCGACAGCCAGTACATGATCAAGGCCATGACCGAATGGGTCGAGGGCTGGAAGGCGCGTGGCTGGAAACGCAAAGAGGGGGCGCTCAAGAACGTCGATCTGCTCAAGGAACTCGATGCGTTGAGTCAGCGGTTCCGCGTGAGCTGGCGGTGGGTCAAAGGCCATGCGGGCAACCGCGGCAATGAGCACGTCGATCAGTTGACCAATCGGGCGATGGATTCGGTGCAGTCGGGCGATGATGGCGTGTACGAGGGACGGTTGGAGTGGCGCGAATAGCCCCCTGGGAGAGGCGAGCCCCAGCTCGCCTTGCCTTTGCGTCACCTATGGCGTCATCCGCTCGCAATACGCGTGAGTGACCTCCCAAGGCAAGGCGAGCTGGGGCTCGCCTCTCCCAGGGGGTGGCTCATTATGCGGGCGTCCTTGGAGGTTCCATGCGTCCCTTCCTATTGCTCTTGGCTGTTGTCGCGCTCCACGCCGGCGAGGCCGATAAACTCATCACCGACCAATGGTTCGTCGGCAACATCAACAACCAGCCGTCGATGACCATGCATGCGGTGGTGCTGCAGAAGGCGGATGGAACCTTCACCGACCGGGTCGAGACCAACATCGTGCTCAACCGGGTGCTGGGCGGAGCGCAGATCGCCTTCGAGGTGCGCGATACCCAGGTCTACACCGTGAGCGCGGTGGGGGAGATCACCGGTTTCACTTTCGATCATGTGGAAAACGGCGTCACCACCGCGGCCACCGGAACCATCGCGGAGGGCAAGGCCAATGTCAGCGTACTGCGTCTCGGACGGGCCACCGATGCGGTGGTCGAGATCCCGGCCGGGACGAAACTGCTCGGGCAGCAGTCGTCGCAGGAGCTGCTGGCCAAGGCCACGTGGAAACCCGGCGACAAACAGCAGTTCGCGACCCTGGCGTTGCTTGGCGCGCAGGTGCGCGTTGTCACCATGACCGCCGTTCATCAGCAGACCGCGGCGGATGGCACCATGACCTTCGGCATGACCATGGATCTGATGCCGGTGCCGACCACCATGACGCTGAAACCCAACGGCGATCTGCTCGGCATGACCATGGACATGGGTTTCCTCAAGCTCGCATTCGCGCCGAGCGCAGGGCCGGTGCCGCTTATCGGTGCAGAGCTCGCCCCCACCGGACTGGTGACCGCCAAGGGTCCGGCACCGGCGTCAGGACCGACCAACCGTTACCGACTGCCGGCAGGTGCGGGCTTACCGCTCGACGAGTTCCAACAGATGGCCGACGACATCGTCACCACGTTCTCCGATGCCCAGCCATCCGTCCTCGCCGATCCCACGCCGTACCTCAAGGCCGAACCGCAACTCGAACTCGACGACCCGCAACTGAAAGCGTGGGTCGACGCCCTGGTGGCGCGCCATCAGGTGGCCAAGCCGGTGTTGGCGGAGCGTCTGCGCCTGGCGGTGCGCGGCTACATCGTGAAGAAGGATCTCTCGATGGGCGATGGTTCCGCGCTGGAAGCATTCCGTTCACGGACGGGTGATTGCTCCGAACACGCCAACCTGTTGGCCGCCGTACTGCGCATCGCTGGTATCCCGTCGCGGGTCGAACTCGGCATGGTCTATGCCCAGGATTACGGTGGCTGGGTCGGCCACGCGTGGAACAGCGCGTATGTCGATGACCGCTGGGTGCACCTCGACAGCGCTTATCCCGGCATTCCGCGGTCGTGTTACCTCAAGCTCGGCACCACCTCGGGTGCCGATGGACAGAACACCGGCGCGGCGATGTTGGGGGCGTTCGGGAAGGTGCTGGGCAAGGATGTGGAGACGTTGTCGCCATGACCAGCCGCCACATCGAGGTGGTTGCGGTGGTTGCATCGTTGCTGCTCGCCCCGGTCGAAGCGATGATCGCCACGACCAGGCATCTGGCGAATCAGCCGATTACCTCGGATGCGACCCGGTGGTGGATGTACGCCGGATATTTTTTCATCGCTGCGGTGATGAACTGGTTGTTCATCAAGCTCTGGCGCAGCCGACGGAGCGCCGTTTAGGCGAACTTGCCCAGATCCGGCACCTGTTTGCCGGCGACCCTGAGCTCGGTCACGATCCACTGCGCTTCGGCCTTGGCCTTGATCTCGTCGATGGGGTCGTCGTAGGTCGCAGCAATCAGGTCGTGCAGGCGCTTGAGCAGATCCGCTTCGCTGACCTGGTTGGGATCCATCACGCCTTCGGTCAGGATCGTCACCTTGTCTTGGAAGACCTGTGCCACACCACCGCGCACGGCGTAGATGATGTTCGCATGGTTGGTGCTCTTGATGAAGACCTTGCCGTTCTTCAGCAGCGAGACGTACGGCGCGTGGCCGACGCGGATACCAGCCTCACCCTCGGCACCTGGGATGGTGACGTGATCGGCCTGCATCGCGGGCAGGGCCTTGTCGGGGGTCAGGATGGTGACGGTGAGAGGCATGGGGAACCACCAGCTTTTAGTTTCGAGCTACGAGCTACAAGTTACGAGCAGCGAGCTAAGCCGGACCATCCGACTCGTAGCTCGCAGCTCGAAGCTCGACGCTATTTCTTCGCCGCGAGCGTCTCGGCGCGCTTGACCACGTCGTCGATCGTGCCCTGGTACATGAACGCCGATTCCGGCAGCTTGTCGTACTCGCCGGTGAGGATCGCCTCGAAGCTGCGGATGGTGTCTTCGAGCTTGAGGATCTTGCCTTCGATGCCAGTGAACTGGAAGGCCACCGAGAACGGCTGCGACATGAAGCGCTCAAGGCGGCGGGCACGGGCCACCAGCGCCTTGTCTTCGTCGCTCAGTTCATCGACGCCAAGAATGGAGATGATGTCCTGCAGATCTTTGTAGCGCTGCAGAACTTTCTGTACGCCGCGGGCGACCTTGTAGTGGCGCTCGCCGACGATGTGCGGCTGCATGATGCGCGAGGTCGAGGCCAGCGGATCGACGGCCGGGAAGATGCCCTTCTCAGCGATCGAACGCGCCAAGTTGGTGGTCGCATCCAAGTGCGCGAAGGTGTTGGCGGGTGCCGGATCGGTGTAGTCGTCAGCCGGAACGTAGACCGCTTGGATTGAGGTGATCGAGCCTTTTTTGGTCGAGGTGATGCGCTCCTGCAGCTGGCCCATTTCAGTGGCCAGCGTTGGCTGGTAACCCACCGCGCTGGGCAGGCGGCCGAGCAGTGCTGACACTTCTGAGCCGGCCTGGGTGAAGCGGAAAATGTTGTCGACGAACAACAGCACGTCCTTGCCCGAGGCGTCGCGCAGGTGTTCGGCCTGGGTCAGCGCCGAGAGCGCCACGCGCAGACGCGCGCCGGGCGGCTCATTCATCTGGCCGTACACCAGCGAGCAGCGGCTTTCGCCTGGGATGACCTTGGGATGACCGTTGGCGTCCCATTTGGCGTGGCCGTGTTCGTCCTTCTCGACCTTGATCACGTCCGCTTCGATCATTTCATTCCACAGATCGTTGCCTTCGCGGGTACGTTCACCCACGCCGGCGAACACCGAGTAGCCACCGTGGGCTTTGGCCACGTTGTTGATCAGTTCCATCAGAATGACGGTCTTGCCCACGCCCGCACCACCGAAGAGGCCGATCTTGCCGCCCTTGACGTAGGGCGCGAGCAGGTCGACGACCTTGATGCCGGTGACGAAGATTTCGGTTTCAGGATTCAGCGTGTCGAAAGCGGGGGCCTTGGCGTGGATGCCGCGGCGTTCGCATGCCGCGCTGACCTGAGGTCCGTTGTCGACGCAGTCGCCGAGGACGTTGAAGATGCGGCCGAGGGTTTCGGTACCCACCGGCATGGCGATGGCGCGACCGGTGTCGCGTACGATCGCGCCGCGAGTCAGGCCGTCAGTGGTCGACATGGCGACCGCACGCACGCGGTTGCGGCCGAGGTGCTGCTGCACCTCCGACACCAGCAGGGTCTTGGCGCCGGTGGCCGGATCGACGATCTCGGTTTCCAGGGCGTTGTAGATCGCCGGCAGGATGTCGAACTCGGCGTCGAGGGTCGAACCGATTACTTGGACGACTTTGCCCGTGTTGGTGGCGGTAGCGGTGGCGGTGCTCATGGTGTGAATTCCTGAACTTGGAGGGTCCGATGTCCGATGTCCGATGTCCGATGTCCCGTGTCGCGATGCCATGGTCCGTAATCGATGGCCGATGGACAAGACATCGGACATCGGACATAGGACATCGGACCGTGGCAATTCATGATCATGCCATCGCTTCGACGGCGCCGGTGATCTCTGCGATCTCCTGCGTGATCTTGCCCTGGCGACCGCGGTTGTACGCGGTGGTCAGCGCTTTGATCATGTCGGTGGCGGCGTCGGTGGCGTTCTTCATCGCGATGCGGCGGGCGGCGTGTTCGGAAGCGGTGGTTTGCAGCAGGGCGGAGAAGAGGAAGAAACGCACCATCTGCGGGATGAGCGCGGCGAAGAGTTCTTCGGGCTCGGGCTCGTAGATGAAGTCGCCCTGCAACGCCGCATTCACTGGCTTGGCATCGGTCGTTGCGGTCGGCTTGCTCGCAACGCCCGCAGGCAGCATGGCGGTGGCGGCGGGTTCCTGACGTGTCTGGGTCAGGAAGCGCGAGAACACCACGTAGACCAGGTCGACGGTGCCGTCGATGAAATCCTTAATCAGACCGTTGGCGAGTTTCTCCATCTGGCCGAACTTGAGCGCGCCGCCCACCAGCTTGCTGTGGGCGGCCTCGACCGGATAGCCGGCGAAGGCGATACCGGAGGCGGCCTTCTTGCCGAGCGAGATGAAGCGCACCTTGCGACCGAGGGCTTCTTGCTCTTTGGCCAGACGCAGCGCGACGTTCACCAGGTTGGTGTTGAACGCGCCAGCCAGACCGCGGTCGGAAGTCGCCACAGCGATCAGCACGGTTTTCACCGGGCGCGCCTTCATCAGCGGATGGCTGAGGCTCTTGCCGCTGCGCTCGACGATGCGCTGGATCAGGGCCTGCAGTTCCTCGGCGTAGGGACGGGCGGCGACCGCCGCGTCCTGCGCTTTGCGGAATTTCGCCGAAGCCACCAGCTCCATGGTGCGGGTGATCTTCTTGGTGTTCTGCGCGCCCTTACGGCGCTTGCGGATGTCTTTGAGGTTGGCCATGGGTCAGGTCCGTTCCGTTTACTTGGATCAGGCCTTGTGCTTCGACTTGAAGGATTCGGTGAAGCGTTTGACGGCTTCCTTGAACTTCTTCTCGCCGTCGTCGCCGAGGATCTTCTTCTCGACCAGTTCATTGCCCACTTCCGGATATTCCGCGCTCATGAAGGCGAGGAATTCTTTCTCGAAGAGTGAGACCTGGCTGACGGCGATGCCGTCGAGCATGCCTTCGCTGGCGCCCTTGATCATCATTACCTGCTGCTCGACGCCGAGCGGCTGGGCCTGGCCCTGCTTCAGCAGTTCGACCATGCGCGCGCCGCGATCGAGCTGACGCTGGGTGGTGGGATCGAGGTCAGTGCCGAGCTGGGCGAAGGCTTCGAGCTCGCGGTAGGCCGCGAGGTCGAGCCGGAGCGTGCCGGCGACTTTCTTCATGCCCTTGATCTGTGCGGCACCACCGACGCGGGACACCGAGATGCCAACGTCGACCGCGGGGCGCTGACCGGCGTTGAAGAGGTCGGGCTGCAGGTAGATCTGACCGTCGGTGATCGAGATCACGTTGGTCGGGATGTACGCGGAGACTTCGCCTTCCTGCGTTTCGATGACCGGGAACGCGGTGAGCGAGCCGTTGCCGAGCTTGTCGCTCAGCTTGGCCGCACGTTCCAGCAGGCGGCTGTGGAGATAGAACACGTCGCCCGGGTAGGCTTCGCGGCCCGGCGGACGACGCAGGAGCAGCGACATTTCGCGGTAGGACGACGCCTGCTTCGAGAGGTCGTCGTAGGCGATGAAGGTGGCGAAACCCTTGCCGCCAGCGGCGACCGGCTGCTGAACGTACTTGCCGCCGACCATCTTGGGCAGGCCGTTCTCATGTTCCCAGGTGTTGTACATGAAGAATTCGGCGAGCGCCGCGCCGGTGTAGGGTGCGAGGAACTGCATCGGTGCTGGGGTCGAGGCGCCCGCGCTGACGACGATGGTGTAGGCCATCGCGCCGGTTTCTTCGAGCTGCTTGACGATGCTGGCGACGGTCGATTCCTTCTGACCAATGGCGACGTACACGCAGACGACGCCCTTGCCCTTTTGATTGATGATGGTGTCGATGCAGATGGCGGTCTTGCCGGTCTTGCGGTCGCCGATCACCAGTTCGCGCTGACCGCGGCCCACCGGGATCATGGCGTCGATGCACTTCAAACCGGTCTGCAGCGGCTCGTGCACGCTCTTGCGGTCAGCGAGGCCAGGCGCCGGCGATTCAACGCGACGGGTGGATTCAGCGGCGATCGGGCCCTTGCCGTCGATCGGATTGCCGAGGGCGTCGACTACGCGGCCGAGCAGCGCCTGACCGACGGGCACTTCGAGCACGCGCTTGGTGCGCTTGGCCACGCCGCCCTCTTTGAGGGTGGTGTAGTCACCGAGGATCACCGCGCCGACGTTGCCTTCTTCGAGGTTCAGCGCGAGGCCGAACGCACCGTTGTCGAAGCTGATCATCTCGCCGGCCATGATGCCAGCGAGTCCGGTGATGCGGGCGATGCCGTCACCGACCTGGACGACCGTGCCGACCTCGTCGACCACGACCGAGGCGCCGTAGTTCTTGAGCTGTTCCTTGATGACGGCAGTCATTTCATCGGCGCGGATCTTCATGGGTCTTCCTTCGAGCTGTAGTTCTAAGCAGGTTCAGAGAGGGGAGTGCTACGGGCGGTCGCTACGACGGGCCGGTCACTCGCTCCAGAGGTTGGCGCCCACGGGGGCGGAGAGGATGGTGGCTTTCATCTCGCCGAGCAGCCGGCGGGCGCTGGCGTCGAGCATGGTGTCGCCGAAACGCAGCGTCAGGCCGGAGATCAGCGACGGATCGGTGCTGGTCTGGACCATCACCCCTGGGCCGAGGGCCTTCTTCAGGCGTTCGGTCAGCGTGGTGAGTTCCACCGCGGTGATCGGATGGGCGGTAACCGCCTGGACGCGCACGAGGCCGACCTTGGCTTCGGCGGCGCGGATGGCTTCGGCGAAGATGATGGGCGCGTCACCCAGGCGATTGCGGTCGATCAGCAGTTGGAGGAGGTCGATGACCTCCTTGCTCAGCTTGCCGGTGAACGCGCCACGTATGGCGTCCTTGGCCTTGGCCTTGCCCAGCCGCGGATCGTTGAGTTGCGTGATCAGCGCCGGCGTCAGGCCATCCACCGTTTCACGGCAATCCTCGATGACTTGCATGGTCGAGCCGCGTTCCTCCGCGAGCGCGAGGAGGGCCTGGGCATAGACGCCAGCAACGGTGGCCGCGGGCATGTCAGTTCGCCTTCACCAAGCGAGACTCGTAGGCGTCGAGCGCCGCGCCCACGACCTGTTCCTGCTTCGCCGCATCGAGCTTCTCGCGCACGATCTTCTCGGCGACCTGGATGGCGACTTCAGCCACCGCCTGCTTGAGCTGCACGATGGCGGAGTGACGGGCGGCTTCGATCTCGCGCAGCGAGCGGTTGCGCACCGCGTCGATTTCATCGCGGGCAGTTTCCACCGCTTTGGCACGGATGGCCTCGCCGTCGCGGGTCGCTTCCTTGATCATCTCGCTGATCTTGGCCTCGGCGCCTTTCATCAGGCGGTCGAGCTCTTCACGCAGTTGCTTGGCCTTGGCGTAGGCGTCCTCGGATTCCTTCAATTCGCGGGCGATCTTGGCTTCACGCGCATCGACCGCCGCCAAGACGTGTTTCACCCCCAGCTTGAGCAGGATGAGGATGAACACCACGAAGATGCTCACGCTCCAGATGAAGCTGACGAGGTAGGAGGACAGGAACTCGTTCATGGCCATTCCAAAAAGGTAGGCGTGCAGCGGACCGGTAGCATCAGCAGACCACGGGTGTGATCAGTGACGTGGCGTGGCCGCGCGAGCGACCATGCCGGACAGCGGCTTACTTGATGATGAAGACGAGCACGAAGCCGATGAGGGCGAGGGCTTCGATGAAGCCGATGCCGAGGAACATCAGGCCGCGCAGCGCGCCGGCCTGTTCGGGCTGACGGGTGATGCCGTTCAGCGTGGCGGCGACCACCAAGCCGATGCCGATGCCGGCGCCAGCGGCGGCGGCGCCGTAGGCGATGCCTTTGCCGATGCCGAGGGCACCGTTGGCGGAGACCTGCGCGACTTCCAGCGCGGCGTCAGCGGCCGGCAGGGCGGAGGTGATGGCGTGGGCGATGGTGACGAGGTCCGACATGGGATGATCCTTGGTTTACTGGAGAAAGGGTGAGGAGGAATCAGTGCTCGGGGTGGGCGCAGAGGCCGATGAACACCGCGCTGAGCAGAGTGAAGATGTACGCCTGGAGCAGGGCGACCAGCAGTTCGAGGGCGTAGAAGGGGATGGTCAGCAGCCAGCCGAACCCACCCATGGTGGTTGCCATGCCGATCGCCTGCTGATCGCTCGCATAGATGATGAACCCGAGCGTGGCGAACACCAGCAGCACGGAGTGACCGGCGAGCATGTTGGCGTAGAGTCGGATGGCGAGCACCACCGGACGGATGACCAACTGGAGGATCTCGCTGAAGGCGAGGAAGAACCACAGCAGCATGTTCCCTGGGTGCCATGACCAGTGCACCGGCACCAGCTTGATCCAGAACATCACCGGGCCGTTTTCCTTGATGCCCATGAACAGCATCAGCACGGCGGTGGTGAGCGCGAGCGTGCTGGTCACCGCGATGTTGCCGGTGGCGGTACCAAACAGCGGGATCAGACCGAACAGGTTCATCGCCAGCAGGGCGATGAACATCGCACCGAAGTACGGCACCCACACGTCGGGATGGTGTTTGATGTTTGGACGCACGATGTCGTCGCGCACGAACAACACGAGCGCTTCGATCATGTGCTGGATGCGACCGGTCGGCTTGTACTGGTCGGGCTTGCGCCGGGCGAACACCAACAGCAGCAACGAGGCCAGGATCAGCGCGATGGTCGACCAAAAGATCTGGTGGTCGAAAAATGCCAGCGGCTTGGGCAGGGCACCAAACCAGGCTTTTTCGCGCGCCACGGTCATGGCCTTGGCCAGTTCGGCGGCAGGGGGGCCCTTATAGGTGGCTGCGGCCGCGATCTCGTTGGCCCAGATCTGGTAGCCGGCATCCGGCTGAGCGGTTTTGAACTGATCGTAGTGGCTGAGCGATGCGTAGTTGACCTGCGCGTACTGCGCAGCGTTGAGGATCAGCGCCGGATGGCCGTGGACCCATTCGATCGCTGAATAGGGCTGATTATGGCTGGCATTCAGATCATCGAAGTTGAAGGCATGGCTGTTGTGATGAGCATGCGCATCAGCCTTTGTTGGCTCGGTTGCGACAGGCGCTGGAACAACGGCTGGCACCGGCGTAACGGTCGATTCGACTGCCGGAGGCGGAGTCGTCGCTGGTGTTGAATCAGGGGCAGCGTCAGGCACGAGCCGATTCCTTTGCGCTGGTCAGAGTGGCATCCGCGCGCGCGACGCGGGACCACGTCCACAGATCAAGAGCGAGCGCCGCCAGCAGGCCACCGGCTAATCCGATAATGGCACCGATTGACCAGGTTTTGCCGTCGATCACGAGTGCCGCCGCACCGGCGCCGCCGATACGTACTACGAAGGAGGCGAGCGCAGCGAAGGCGGCAACATGCAGCGCACTGCCGTGGGTGGCGGCGACCATCAGTCCGCCCAGCACGACCAGCAGAGCGGCGATGCCGCCACCGATGGCCAAGCCCTGCCACCACGGATCGACGGTGACGGCCAGGCAACCGATCACCACGAGCGCCAGCGAGGGCAGCAGGGTCACGCCCAAACGGATCAGTTCAGCACGCGTGCCGGTGCTCATTTGAACGAGTCCTTCACCAACTGGTAAAGCGACACGGCGAGGAACAGCAAACTAAGGCCGAGCATCCACCACGGTGAGGTGTCATAGGTCCGATCGATGACGTAGCCGATCGCCAAGCCAGCGGGGGCGGCCCCGAGCACCATCCACGCATTGGCGAAACCCCGCTGCCAACCACCGCGGTCAGGGGTGCCGTCCGGCGCTTTTTCACCATGGCTGGCCGGGCGGCGATCGGACTGCTGATCGTCGTCGGTGGTCATGGTAAAAGTGCAGGTGGCAGCGATGGACATGGGGGGTGCCGAAGGCGCGGCGAACCATAGGGCGACCGGTTTTCTGTCAAGCAGACCAACGCGATTTTCATCGATCATTCAAGCAATGATAACATAAACGCATGATGATGTGATGGCACCAGGAACACTTGCCCCCATGAATCCGCCATGAATCCGCCATTCCCAGGAGCCAAATCCCCAGGAGCCAAGTCGCTGCCGTCGATGGCGAGCGTATGGTCGGCAGACATCGCCGGCGTTACTGCATGTGAGCCTTCAGCGGTGAACCATCCGCAAAGCGCTCGAGCGCGATCACTGGGCCTGGGGCGAGGAGGCGGACGCGGGGGCTGTCTGACTTTGGCGATGTATACCCGGCTGGGCTTGTTCCTTCACCGTCGTTGCTAGAGTCCGCGCCCCGTAGTCGGAGCCATTCGGCTCATAGTTGTGTCCGTGGAGTGACCAACGGAAACCCATCAGGTGATTCCGTCTGCACGAAGCGCACGAAGGCATCGCACAAGTCTCTGACCAGGAATTCCCACCATGATCCATTCGTTCGCAAAAACCAATCGTGCAGGACTTCGGTCGCTCATGGTGCTGTTGGTGGCCATGGTGTGCTGCTGCCCATGGGCGCAGACGTACTCCCTGGAGGATGGCTCGGTGGCACCCGAGAACGCCTCGAACGGCTTGGATATCCAGGGGACCCCGTTGCGGGTCTGGACGGATGAGTTCCTGCGCGTGTGGGTCTACCGCCAGGACCCGGGCATCGAGGCCACCGGATTTTATCCCCAGTACGCCACCACTTACCGGCCGACCCTGCGCATCACCAAGGGCGGGACAACCGAGGTGTGCGGCGATCATCGCAGAGATGCGTTTAACTTCACCGCCGTGAGCATCGTGCGCGATCCCGACGACTTGGCGCACAGCATCATCGCCACCGTGACGAGCGATTCCGGCAACCTCCAGATCGTTCACAAGCTGACCTATGTTAATGGTGAGCAGCACGTGCGCCACGAGTGGACGGTGACCAACCTGGGTAAGGCAACCTACACCAACGTCGCTCTGCGTTATGGCGGTGACACCCAGCTCGGCATCTTCAACGATGCGCGCGGATACTACGATGCGGCGACGAAGATGCTCTACTGTGTCAATTCCACGCCGAACGAATCCGGGACGATGGGCATGCAGGCCGCCAGCGGCACGGATTTCGCCAAGTTCATCGAAGGTTTCTATACTAGCGTCAATGCGGCGATGGTGTCGCCGAGCAATTTCCCCTCCGCAGTCAACGTCGACAAGATCGCCTGGTCGCAGAGCGAGTACGCCAACAACGGCATGGCGGTAGAATGGGGCTACTACGACTTGGCCCCGAACGGCACCTTCACCGTGACGCTGTTCGAGCGTTGGACGGATCCGGGATTTCTCCAGGTCTTCGCTCCGCCGGGATTCACCAGCGAGAACGGCACGCAGCACACCGTCACCTTCCGGGTGCAGAATCTCGCCGCCGCCAGTCAGGATGTCACGCTGGCCATGAGCGTACCGGAGGGCTGGGTCGAATCCTATGTGCTCGCGCCGATCACCGTTCCCGCGGGTGCGACCGCTGACGTCGATATCGAGATCGCCATCCCGCTCGGATACACCCAAGACGGAGTGATCCAACTAAGCGCCACGGGAGCGACGACCCAGATCTCCCAGGTCCTGGTCGATATCGAACCACCGATAATCAGGCTGCCGACCGGTAGCGATCTGCCGCTGTCGACGCTCACGCGCACCATCTATACCGCGATCAATCCCTGTACGCCGGAAGGCATCACCAGCGTGCTCAACGCGCTTAGCGGGCGCTCATCCCTGATCACCCGCGCCTTTGCCTGGGACAGCTATCAGGGGCGTTACATCGAGCTGCCGCAAAGCGAACGCACTGGCTTCGTGACCGGCGGGGTGCAGGTCACCACCGGCATCTTCATCGCCACCCGGGTGCCGTTGAACTACGACCTCAATGGTTCACCGACCAGCGCGCCATTCGAGTTCGTGGTGATTAATGGTGCCGATCCAGAGCTCAATCCAGGGACCTCGTCCGGCTGGACCTTCGCCGGCCTGCCGCCGATCGAGGTCTCGCCGGGGAACATCCAGACCGCGTACACCTGGCCGTCGTCGTTCGAGATCATCCACAATGATCAGATCATCAGCGAATCCACCAAGCCCTACACGCTGATGGATCTGATGGGCGCCCCTGGTTCCAACGATGTCAGCACCTCCCGCCCCTGGCACTGGAACGGCTCGCGCTACGTGCAGGTCGACACCCTGCGCAGCGGTGAAGGCTACTGGTTCAAGAACAACGACGTCAGTAACTCCATCACCATCCGCGTTGTCGATCAGAGTGTGCGGGTGGTCGATCAGCAGGCGCTTTCCGGCGGCACGAACCGTCCGGTGACGATCAGGAGCGTGGCGGCGGCACCGTCGGCTCCTGGAGCACCGGCGCTGCGTGACCGTGGCGCTCCGCCCGCGCCGCCGGACGATCGTGCGAATGGCTCGTCCAGTACGGCGGGTTCAGCGGGTGGCGGTGGTTGCGGTTCGGGCTCCGGCATCAGTCTTTTCAGCATGCTGATGTTCCTCTTTGGACTGCGGTTCCTTGTGGCCCGCCGATGACCACGCCGGCTGACAAGCGCAAGCCGCGTCCGTCCGATGCGGAGGATGCCAACGCCACCGTACCAGCCAAAGGTTGGAACGACGCGGCGACGATCCCGGCCGCGCGTCCGGCATCAGGATCCGCAGTCAATCTCGACGAGACGGTGAAGGCTGAATTCAACCGCCAGCAGCCTGATGCCGACACCGTACCGACCACGCCCGCGCCGGAACTCGGTCGCGAGGCGACGCTGCTCGCAGATTCGGTGCCTGGCACCCCATCGTCAGGCCACTCCGAACCGACGGCGGGATCCAAGCCGGGCACCGATGCGCTGGGCTCACAGACGCCAATGTCGAGCACCGCGCTCAGCCAGAGCGGCATGTCACGCTCGTTCACTCGCACCGGTCGTACGCGCATCAATCTCAATCTGCCGGCCGAGGCGCAGCAGCTCGATCAGAAGCTGCAACTGTCGCGCAGTTCGGTGTTGTCCGACATGGCGACCGCGCGTATCGGCAAAGGTGATCTGCCGCCCGGCATCACCAAGCTGATCGAGGCACAGGGCACCGAAGGACGTTACGCCATCGAACGTCCGCTCGCCGCCGGTGGCATGGGCGCGGTGCTGCACATCAACGACCATGATTTCCGCCGCCCGGCGGCGATGAAGGTCATCCTTAGCCGCTACACCAGCAGCCCGGAAGCGACCGAACGTTTCCTGGCCGAAGCGCAGGTCACTGCCCAGCTCGAACATCCGAACATCGTGCCGATCCACGATCTCGGCGTGATGGAGGACGGCACGCTGTATTTCACCATGAAGCTGATCGAGGGCATGTCGCTCGGTCGCGTGGTGAAACTGCTCCAGCAGCAGGCCGGCATACTCAAAGACAAGGAGGGGGCGTTGATCGCTCCCGATGCCGAGAGCGCGGCCGCGGCGGCGAAATGGAGTGTCGAGGAGAAGCTCCACGCCTTCCTCAAAGTCCTCGATGGCGTCGGCTTCGCGCACAGCCGTGGCGTGGTGCACCGTGATCTCAAGCCCGACAACGTCATGCTCGGTACCCACGGCGAGGTCCTGGTGGTCGACTGGGGCATCGCCAAGGTCATGGGCACGGCTGATCCGAAGAGCGAACTGGTGCGTCAGGTCGCATCGTTGCGTGATCAGCACAGCCCCTCGGCAACCATGGACGGTTCGGCGATGGGCACGCTCTACTACATGCCGCCGGAGCAGGCGCTGGGCAACCTCAGCGAGATCGACGCGCGTTCCGACATCTACGCGCTCGGTGCGACGCTCTACGAACTGCTGGCGCTGCGGCGTTGCCTCGATTCCGGTAACATGGCGGACTTGATCGCGCGCATCGCCAACGGTGCGTGGAACCGGCTCAATGGTGTCGCTCCGCACCTGAGCCAGGATCTGGTCGCCATCGTCCATCGCGCGATGGCGCGTGAACGGACTGATCGTTACCAGAGCTGCGATGACTTCTCGGCCGACATCCGGCGTTACCTCGCCGGCCAGGCGGTGGTCGCGCGTCGGCGCAATTTCATCGAACGGGTCGGTCTGTGGTATGCCGCGCACCGTCGGCAAGTGCAGGTCGCTGCTGCCGGCGTGGTGTTGGTCGTCGGTGCGGTCAGCGCCACGATGGTGATCGGCCAACAGGCCGACCGCGCGGAAGCACGTCGGCTGTTCGCCCAGGCGAAACAGGATTACGACAGCGTGCGGGTGGCGCTGGACGCAACGACCCTGGGGCGTGCGCAACTGACCCTGGCCAGCGCCGCGACCAAGGATCCTGCCAACCGTGAGATCAGCGATTTGACCACCCTCGTGGGTATCGCCCTCGACAACGCCAAACGTGAGGAACAGGCGCGCAACCAGCACGAGGCGGCGGCGCAGAAAGCCAAGGCCATGGTCCAGGAGGCGCGCACGCTGATCGCCGGCAGCAAGCTGGAGGATGCGGAACGCACCCTCGATGCGGCGCTCAAACTGGTGCCGGGCGACGAGGACCTCACCGCTCTGCTCAAGCAGGTGGCGGCTCAACGCGGTAACGAGCAGTTGCAGCAGGCACGCCTGCAAGCCGGCAAGGACCGCGCTGCTGGCGATCTGTTGTTGGTGAAGGCCGAAGCGCTTGAGCGTGCCGATCCGCAGATCGATGGTCTGCTGCGTCAGGCCGAAGACTTCTTCGCCAAAGCCGAGTCGGTGGTGCCGGTCGATGGCACGCAGGCGCAGGTGCGCAAGGTCGCATTGCTGCGCCAAGCCGCGGAGTCCGCGCGCAAGGCCAAGGATGATCTCGGCAAGGGCGAGGCGGCAGCGGCCAAGGCGCGTACTGCGCTTGCGGCCCAACAGTTTCCCGCCGCCAAGGAGGCCGTCGCCCAGGCCCTGGGATTCATCCCCAATCGTGAGGATCTGCTCACGCTGCGGGATGGGATCCTGAGCGAGGAGAATCGCGTACTGACGGCGCAAGATGCCGCGAAACGTCAGGCGCAGGCCGAGACCCTGACCGCCAAGGCCGAGGCGGCGCTCGTCAGCGGCGATCTGATCGCTGCGCGTGAGGCCGCCGCGCAGGCATGGGGCCTGGTCCCTGGGCATCCGCCGACGGAGAAACTCCGCCAACGCATCGCGGAATCCGAACGTCAGGCGACGGCGCTGGCGCGACAAACCGAGATCCGCACCAAGGCCGCCGCGGCGTTGACCGAAGCCCGTGGCCATCTCGCACGGCTTCAAGAGGGCTATCGCGCGCAAGCCGCTTCGTCGAGCGAGGTCGAGGTGCTGACCGTGCGCTTGGCCGGTGAACCGATCAACAAGAAGGCTGCGCTGTGGCAAGCACACCGCCAAGCCCAGGCGGCGGTGACGGTGGTGTCGGAGGCGTGGTCGTTGACCGAAGCGGCGGCGCAGAACGTGCTGGGCTTCCTCGCGGAGGATCCCGGTAATCCGCTGATCGATCAGGCCAAGACCATCCTCGCCGATCTCTATCAGGCGCGGCTGACCGATGCGCGTCGTCGGCGTGATGTGGCCAACGTCGCGGCCTTCGCCAATCTGCTGACGCGCTATGACGATGGCCGCTACGCCAGCCTGCTGAAGGATTTCGCCCGCCTGACTATCGCGGGACCGGCTGGCACCCGCATCCGCGTCGCCGAGATCGATGCCGGTCCCGATCTGCGTTTGGACGTGGTCGGCAAAGAGAGCGAGGTGACGTTGCCGACCGAACCGTTGACGCTCAAAGGTGGGCGTTACCGGCTCACCAGCGGCGAGGTGATGATCAGCTTGGTGGTCGACGCGACCTCGCCGGTCGCGTTGACGTGGCCGGCGAAACTCCCGGCGATCGCCGGCACCGCGCTGCGATACGTGCCGCCGCTGGATGGACGTCCGGGTTTCCTGCTCGGCGAACGCGAAGTCTCAGCGAAAGACTATGAACGCTTCCTGCGCGATCCGGCGGTGTGGGCACGGACGGTGGCCTCGTGGAAGGAGTTCCACGCCGGCGGTGCCGAGGACGTCACGCTGCTGCGCTTGGTGCCGCGTGATCCCGGCCACAGCGTGTGGCAGGCCGAAGCGAGCGATACGGATGGGTTGGTACTCGCACGTTTGACCATGCCCGCCAGCGTTGCGGCGCTGCCAATCTCGGGCGTCAGTCGTGACGACGCCGAGGAGTACTGCGCCTGGCTGTCCAAGAAGAGCGGCTTCAAAGTCCGTTTGCCAACGCGCCTGGAATGGCAGAGCGCGGCGCACGGTGGAGACACTCGTCGTCCGTATCCCTGGGGAGAAGTCTTCGATCAAGGTTTCACCGTAGGAGTTTGGGCGGCGGATGGCCGCAAACGCGAACAGCCCGAGCCCTCGGGTTCCGTGCTTGCTGATACCGGACCGTTCGGTCATCTTGATCTTGCCGGCAACCTGCGCGAATGGGTCGCCGATCGCACCAAGACGCACGGCGCTGAAGTCGTCGGTGGTGCGTGGGCAGCAGATCGCCCGGACGAATTCCGCACCACCGCTGTTTCCAGCGCCCAACCCTTCTTCACCAACGCCACCATCGGCTTCCGCATCCTGGTAGAACTCCCGTGAACAAACACCTCGCCCTCCCGCTGGTTTTCGCCTTCTGCTGTGCCGTCGTGGCCGAGGACCAACCCGTCCCGCCACCGCCGCCCACCACCGATCCGACGGTACCGGTGCCACCACCACCACCCACCACCGACCCAACTGCACCGGCACCACCAGCGCCGTCGACGGTGGACGCGCCAGCGTCCGCACCCACTCCGCCAGCTCCAGCGCGTGGCGATCGCGTGGCTGCCGCTGCCGGTCGCGCGGCGGCGCAGGGCCGCGCCAAGGCGGTCTCGTTGCGGCTCGAAGTCGACGCGGGTTACGACACCAACGTCCTGCGTGAAGACACCACCACCGCCACGTCCACCGATACCGAGGGTTTCGCCCTGGGGAGTGAGCTGCGCGGCACTTGGCGCGCCATCCGCAATCAGCAGGGTCAGCTCAATTTCATCGGCGAGGCACGTTACAATTATTACCCGGATGAGAGCAGCGCTGATCTTGGTCGCATCGGGGCGGCGGCGTTCGGTCTGCTGCGCCTTGGTGGCATCGACCCCGGCATGGTCATCGGCGTCAACCGCCAGTGGATCGACGGCGAGGGGATCGCGACCATTCTGCGTGGCACGCTGACGGTCACGCGCTTGAGCCCCGGACGGGCGCATTTTGATTCGTTGTCCTTCGACGCCTACGATGTCAGTTACGACGACAACGACGCGGCCTCGGGGGTGTTCAGCGACCTGCTGTGGCGTCACTGGTGGATGCCGGAAGCGGGCAATGCACGCCGGCGGGTCGAGTTCACCCTGCAAGGCGGTTTCTACAGCGCCGAGGCCGACGTCGAGTCCTACACCATGTTCAAACCTGGGATCGGCATCCTCTACCGGCTCGGCGACCAGGAGTCCGGCGTGTGGGACATCAGCGCCCAGACCGCGCTGGAACTGCGTTCCTACGACGAGGGGATCACCGGCGAATCTGCCGAGGATCAGACCAACTGGCAGATCGGCGCGTCGGTCGACCGCTGGTTCGGCTCATGGTTCGCTGCGGGCCCGTTCATCACCTATTCCCTCCGTGAATCCACCCGCGATGCTCGCGACTACGACCGTGTCCAGGTCGGCGTCCGTCTCATCGCCGACTGGTAACGAATAGTAAGGAACCACTCCCATGCGTACCATCCTCATCGTGTTCTTCGGCCTTCTCGCCCTGGGGTTGTCATCGGCTGCTGCTGCCGACCAGGCTCCGCCGCTGGCCACCTGGACGCTCGGCGAGGGCACCGTCGCCGCTGCGGCAGCCAAGCCGGGCAGTGACATCGCCATCGGACAACGGGTGGCTGCGACCACCAGCCAGCCGGCAAAAATCGTGTTCACTGCGCCGCTCGCCGGCAGCCTGACACTCAGCCCGGGCGCGGGGTTGACCATGGTAGTGGAGCAGGTTGCCGACACCCGCGAACTGGTGATCGACCTGGATGCCGGCGCGGTGCAGGTCGACCTGCAGGACAAAGGCTCCTTCGCCGGCGTGCGCGTGCGCGGTGCGGCCTTGGATGTGCGCGTCACCGGTACGCTGTTCGTGGTCCAGCGCGTCAAACGTGACGCCGACTACGTGGCCCTGGTGCAGGGCAAGTTGAACGCTGGTCTGCGCAGGGACGTGGCGGATGCGCTCAACAAACACCAGCGCTTCGACATCGACAGCCGTCAGGGCATTGGTGCCTCGAACGGCGGTGGCCTGGAACAGGTCGCCTCGCTGACCAACCGCCCGCAGATCGCCTCACTCAAGAAATCGATCAAGGAGCAGGCGACCGGTGCCCAGCAGGGGGACGGTGGATGGAATACGGACCTGGCGCTCGACCTCTTGAACGACCTGCTCGATCAGCTCGGGCTGGATGATGCGTTGATCGCTGAACTGGCCGATGCCCTTGGCGATGCCTTGTTCGATGACTTGAATGCCGGCCCCGGCGATCAGGTCATCAACACGGCGTTCTCTGGCGCGTTTGGTCCTCTGTCGCCGCCGCCGCCACCACCCCCGCAATAAACTAACGACCTAGGAAATCTGCATGCCGTACGGACTTGTGAACGATCGGTGTCCCTTCCCGACGCTCACGTCCGTTCGGTGCAACAAGGTTGAGACACCGCCGGACGCCATTGCGCACTCCGGTCAGCGGGGGCTTGCTGGCCCGGTGCTCTGCTCCACCCTGACGCATTCCACGTAAGGAGTTGCCATGTCCGGTCTCGTAGCATCCCGTCGCCTTGATTCGTGGTGGCAGCGCTTGGCCCTGGTGACGTGGATGCTGGTCGTCGGACAGCTCGCTGCGAGCGCAGCGGACATCACCACCACCTTCGTCAGCACCAATGTCGGGTTGCGCATTCCGCGCCAGGCCGGTGTCGGGGCGAACGCAGCCACGGAATCCACCGTGCTGGTCAGCGGCATCCAAACTGGCATCACTCGGGTCACGGTTTCACTCTTTATCAACCACCGGTGGCCGGCGGATTTACGCATCACCCTCATTCCACCCGGTGGCGAGGTTGTTGATGGTGTAGTGTTGCTTGGCGCTAACCTGGTGTACTCCACGCAAGTGCCCATTACAGAGTCTCCGTCTACCAATTACCCCGCTGGCGACTTCTACAGCCAGTCCAATCGGTCATCGTTCAACACCGGCATTGGCATCAGCAATCAACCCGCTGGACGCGTGTCGTTCAGCGATGGCCAAGCGATCATCGATCAAGACCTCCCCGCCCACGTGAACAACGTCAAGGACAATGTCCATCTGTTGCCGGGTACCTATGCCCCATTCCAACCTCTGGCGGCCTTCAATAATATGCCGCCTTCCCAGTCGAATGGCACGTGGCGGTTATACATTGAAGACATTTTCAATTCAGCAGACGACGGCACCTTGATCTATTGGAGCATGACCATCACTGAACCCGGTCCGCACATCTGGACTGGCGGGGGCGCTGATGACAACTGGAGCACGGCGCTGAACTGGGTGGGTGGCAACGTTCCGACGGTCGGTGAGGCGAGCAGCCTGCTGATCTTCCCATTGGCCGCTGCAGGTCCCAGCATCAATAACATCGGTGAGATTCGGATTGTCACCATGAACGTGACGGGCGGATACGATTTCTCCGCCACCGGCGCAGGCAGCATCACCCTGATTGCCAACTCGACGCTGTCGGTGAATTCGACTGCCGCCGTCGATCTGAACATGCCCATCGCCCTGGTCGGGCAGCCGACCGTTTCGGTGACCGGCGCTGGCGGACTCAATTTGCAGGGCAACATCAGCAACGACGGCGCCGCGGCGGGTATGATCCTCTCCGCCTCGGGCCCGCTGACTATTTCCGGCACTAACAGCTACACCGGTGTCACGACCATCAGTTCGGGAGTGATCGATATCGCCAGCAATGATGCACTTGGCGGCGTTGGTGGCGCTGGCACCACGATCGCCAACGGTGCATCCCTGCGGGTTGCCGCCGGTTTGATCCTGGCCAACGAGACTGTCAGCGTCCAGGGCACCGGCGTCGGCGGCATCGGCTCATTGGTATTTGCCGGCAACGCCACCTTGGGCGGCATGTCACTGGTCGCGGACGTTCCTGGAACGATCAGTGTGCTTGGTGGTGGCGCGGTGGCCGTGAACACGGTTACCGCCGCAGTGACTCCAGCATTCCACTCCCTGTCGATCACCAATACGGGCACCATCGCGATCAACGGGGCCTTGCCGACTACCACGGCGTTGAATCTCAGCGGTGGGGCCACGACTTTTGGAGTCGTCGCCCAGCCGAACATCACTACCTTGGCGCTCAGCAACGGTGCGGATCTGAATATTGCTGGTGCCTCCGCCACGGTGAGCGGCACAATTTCCACCGGAGCATCCAGCAACGCGTCGACGATTTCAGGAACCACGCTGAATCTCGCTGGAACCAATAAAAACATTACGGTGGCTGCCGGCGCTGCCGGCGCGGGCGGTGAAGCCAACATCACCAACAGCGATCTGGCGATCAGCGCCGTGCTGACTAACGGCAGTTTCATAAAACGTGGTTCAGGTGTGCTGCGTCTTTCTGGCATTAACACGGGGGTCGCCGCAACCGTTGCGGGCGGCACGCTGGCTGGTGCGGGTACGTTGGCCTCCATCAATGTGACCAGCGGTAACCTGTCACCGTCAGGTGCGTTCAACGTCGCTGGTGCGGTGAACTTGGCGCAGGGTACAGCGCTCGTCTTGCCGGTTGGAGCTTCAGCGAATCCGGCCATCGCTGCCGGCGGTGTGGTGAATCTCACCGGGACCAGCCCGTCGACCGGGGCCGTGCTCCAGGCCTATGCCGGTGCGGGAAATACCATCATCACTGGATCAGCGGTTACTGGGATTTTCAACGGCATGCCGAATAACGCGGGAATCATCTATAACCCGACATCTGTCCAGCTGCTGAGTTCGGGTCGCACGATGGCATTCACGCCACCCGGTCCGTTCGTCGTCGATGAGACTGTGGGCACCCTGGTGGTGACCGTGACCGCCAGCGCAGGTGGCACCGCACCAGTGCTGCGTGCATTTGGCGGCATCATCGAAGGGCGCGATGTGTCGCTCGTCGGACTGGCGCCAGCGGGCACCTACGTGTTCACCATTCCCATCAACGACAACTTCGTCGATACCGGTGACGTGACCGGGACGTTGGCCATCGTGCCGCAGGATGGTTCGCTGGTCGCCAATTCGGCGACCCTCACCATCACCGACAACGACGCGAGTGATACGAAAGCCTGTGGCTTCGGCACCGGACTGACGGTTTTCCTGCTGCTCGGCTTCGGCCTGTTCTTCCACCTGCGCCTGCGCCGTCCGTGAGGACGGTGGTCGGCTGATCCCTCTGCGCGCTGGTGGTCGATGAGTGTGACCGTGCCGTTCCTGAGTCCCGCGTGGCTGGGCGTGGCGCTGGTCGCGTCGATCGTGCTGGCAACGCTGGTCCCGCCGGCATGGCGTCGCTGGTGGTTGGTGCTGCTGGCCGGTCTGGTGGTCGCCAGCGTGGTGGCGAGCTTCGGTGGCGTGCCGTGGACCGGTGACCTGCATCTGACCGGGTACAGCATCGCGATGCTGGCGGCCTTCATCGCCGCCTACCTCGTGACCGTGCCGCGCGCGCGGATCATCGGCGTGCCGGAGCGTACCGTCATCGACTTCGCCATCGTCGGTCTGATCGGCGGTCTGGTTGGTGCACGCATCGGCGAGATGATCGAACAGTGGCCAGCCTTCGGTCGCGATGCACAGGGACAGTCCCTGGCGCTCGGTGACCTGCTGCGCAAGGCCGCCGACATCGATGGCGGTGGCATGGTGTGGTATGGCGGCGCGATCCTGGGTGGTCTGCTAATCGCGCTGGTCGCGTGGCAACGACGGATTCGCATCCTGGAACTCGCCGACCTCCTGATTCCGGCGGCGGTGCTCGGCCTCGGCCTTGGTCGCGTCGGCTGTTTCCTCAACGGCTGCTGTTATGGCCGGCCGTCATCACTGCCGTGGGCGATCAGCGGCAGAGGGGGCACGGCAGTGCATCCGACCCAGCTCTACGAGACCATCGCCTGCCTCGTGCTGTTTGCGCTGACCTGGTGGTGGTGGCGTCATCGCCGCTGGCAGGGCGAGATCGCCGCTGTGGCCATGCTCGGCTACGCCGCTTGGCGTTTCATCAACGAAGGCCTGCGGGGTGACACCGTCGGGAGTTCGTTCTTCGGCCTGTGGGCGATGACTACGTCGCAGGCGGTCAGCCTGTACCTTGCCCTCGCGGTCGTGGCCCTGGGAGCGGTGGTGATCACGCGTCGGATGCGCGATCCGGCGCTGGCGGCGCTGGCCCGGCACGTCCCTGGGAGTTCCAACCACCGTCCGGCCAAGGACCAAGCACCCGGTAACGACGCCCCTGCGCGTGATTGACAACGAGGGTTCGATTCTAACATGCCGCGACCCCCAGGTAGGGGGTTCCCACTGTTTCCTTTCCACTGCGAGGTTGTCATGGATCTGCTCCAAAAAGTATTTCAGTCGTCCCTGCGCGCCAAGCCGATCGGCGACTTCAAAGTCGGCGATACCGTCGACGTGCACACCAAGATCAAGGAAGGCGACAAAGAGCGCATCCAGATCTTCAACGGCACGGTGATCGCCCGCTCCAACGGCCACGGCGAGATCAACGATTCCTTCACCGTCCGCCGCATCGTTGCTGGCGAAGGTGTCGAGCGCTGCTTCCCGGTGCACAGCCCGCGCGTCGAGAAGGTGGAAGTCACCCGCCTCGGCCAGGTCCGTCGCTCCAAGCTCTACTACTTGCGCGACCGCGTGGGCAAGTCGACCAAGGTGCGCGAACAGCTTAGCTCCGACGAAGGCAGCGCCCCCAAGGCCTGATCCGACGCGTACGTCGATGCATGGGAACGCCAGGCGATCGCCTGGCGTTCTTGCGTTGGTGTGGTCGTCGTTCCAGGCTTTTGCTGCGAGCTGCAAGGACGTGTCGAGAAGTTGGGCCACCAGCGGTGATGCTGTCCGTCGATTGTGCAGCAGGGGGCGGAGAACCCGGCTGTGCATGGCACGTGATGTGCCATGCGGGGGCAACCTCAGGAACGCTCTCGCATGTACCATCGTCGTCTGCTCGTCCCCACGTTGGCTCTGGCCGCCTTCGCCCTGAACGCGGAGGAGGCCACCGTCGCTCCCGCGCCGGCTCCAGCTCCTGTCCCTGCGCCAGCCACGACGCCGACGACCAACGACCAGGGGTCGTCCACTCCGTTGGTGATCTCCGCCACGCGCCTGACCTCTGCGCCGCAGGATCAGCCCTACGCGTTCTACCAGCACGGCCGCAACGAACTCGACCACCAGACCGGACGCACCGCCGTCGAGGCGCTCAACAACACCCCAGGGGTCTTCGTGCAGAAGACCGCCGGCAACCAGTCGAGCCCGTACATCCGCGGCCTGACCGGTGAGCAGACCCTGCTGCTGTTCGATGGCGTACGTCTGAGCAACGCCATGTTCCGCCCAGGCGCGAATCAGTATTCGGCACTCATCCCCGACAGCAGCATCGGCGGCATCGATGTGATCCTGGGTAGTTCCAGCACGGTCACGGGCAGCGACGGCCTGACCGGCGCGATCGATTTCTGTTTAGCCGAGGCTGGACGCGGACTCGAACAGGCGGTGTCGCCCTGGGTCAGCGGTCGGGCCGGTACCGCCGATGGTTATCGTGGTGCGGCGGGTGTTGACGGGCGGGTCGGAGATGTCGCCTACTCGATCGATGGCGGCTACGCCTACTACCACGACCTGGTCGGCGGCAAGGATGCCGAGGACCATCTGTTCAACGGCAAGAACGATGACGAGATCCCCAATAGTGGTTTCCGTGAATACCACTTCGGCGGACGTGTCGCCTACCTGGGCTTGGCGAACAACCGTTTCGAACTCGCGACCGGCATGACGGAACAATCGGACGCGCCGCGTGCCGATGGCTACCAGCAGAACAATGGCAGCGCTGCGGCCATCAGTCGTTACTACGATCCGCAGACGTTCTCCTACGTTCACGCCCGTCACATCTACGGCGGGGCGGGTGCCGTGCCGCGTGTGCAGACGACCGCGTATTGGCACCTGCAGCAGGAGGAACAGTTCCGCGAGGACATCAACAACCTGCGTTACCGTCGCCGCCAGTACCAGGATGAGATCAGCACGCTCGGGCTCGACCTGCAACTCACCAGCTTCATCAAACAGCACGAACTCACCTACGGCGGCACGATCTATCAGGATCGCTCGTCGAACGACTTCCAGCGCATCCGCACGCAGGTCAACAACGATCTCAATCCCGACAACGCGGTGCAGGATCAGAGCAGCGCCTCGAACCCAGGATCAACCACGGTTCCGGATGGTTCAGTCTACAACGGCACGGGCGTCTTCCTCCAGGACTTCTGGCGCATCACCGACCAATGGGACCTGCTCGCCGGCATCCGCTACAGCCGTTACGATTGGGACTTCGATGTGACGGCTGATCGCGCCGGTTACGCGGCGATCGGCAACACCACCATCGATGAAGGCGTCGATGCCTGGACCGGCAATCTGCGCCTTGGTTTCAGCCCGGTGTCTCCGGTCTACACCTTCGCGGGTGTGTCGCAGGGTTTCCGCGCACCGAACCTGTCGAATCTCGCCGGCATCCAGGATCGCGGCAGTTCCACTATCCAGATCCAGGGCAATCCGGAACTGGATGCGGAAAAGAGCCTGACCTACGAACTCGGCGGTCGTTGGACCGAGAAACGCGACACTGTCGCGCTCACGGCGTTCTACACCACCATCAAGGACCTGATCCAGGTGGAATACACCGACGGGGATGGCGACGGAGTGATCACGGCACCAAATGGTGCGCCGGATGACTCGGCGCGTGTGGTGAATAGTGAGCAGGCCCGCCTGTGGGGCTTGGAGTTCTCCTTCGACTACGGCCTGCCGATCGCAGCATGGTTGCCAAGCGGCGCGCGACTGTCGTTGTTCCAGGTCACCAACTGGGTGAACGGCAAGGTCGACACCTACAATCCGGCGACCGCCAGCGTCGATGAGTTCAAGATCTCCAAGGCCAACCGCCTGTTCGGACAGGCGGGCGTGCGGATGGACTTGCAGCAGGGCTGGTGGGGTCTGGTGCGCACACGTTGGTCGACCGCCTACAATGACCCATCGCCTGGCGATGGTCTCGACATCCGTCACACCGTCTGGCAGAC
Organism: Planctomycetota bacterium; assembly: GCA_013816485.1. Classification (GTDB taxonomy): domain Bacteria; phylum Planctomycetota; class UBA11346; order UBA11346; family UBA11346; genus BOG-1363. The sequence continues at coordinate 79,716 of JACDEI010000008.1, read as the reverse complement.
GCCGGGCGAAGATCCTGGAGCCATGCCCGGTTACGCCGTGCTCGATCTCAAGGTCGGCTGGGTGATTCCGGGTGGGAAGTACTGGGTCGATCTGGGCGTGGAAAACCTGCTCAACCGTAGTTACCGCGAGCCAGGTTCGGGCATCGATGGCAGTGGTCTCAATCTCATCGCTTCAGCAGGCGCCCGCTTCTGAGTGGACCGCCGCTGGTGGGGGCATCATGCTGATCGGGTGACCACACCACCTGCATCGGCAATGCCTCCGCTGGTGGATCGCCGGGCGATCGGTGCGGCGGCTGAGCGCCGCGCCTGCCGCATGTTGATCCTCCGCGGTTGGCGTATCTGCGCGCGCAACTGGATCGGCGGTGGCGGTGAACTGGACATCGTCGCCAGCCGTTGGCGTACCCTGCTGATCGTCGAGGTCCGTCAGCGGGTCACGGGTGCCGCGGCGGTCGCCTCGGTCGACCGGGCGAAGCTCGATCGGACGATGGCGGCGGCACAGGCGCTGGTGCGTTCACATGGCCTGGAGCGTTATCGCCTGCGCTTCGATGTGATCGGTTTTCCGCCCGATGGTCGGGCGGTGTGGCGGTGCGACGTATTGCGTACGGGACAGCCCGGTCGCTGAGCGCTGCCCATTACCCACAACTCCACCTTCAGCGGGGAATCGAATCGATTTTTCGCCACGAAGGCACGAAGGAATCCATCCTTCTTGTCGGGCTCTTGGCCCATGAAGAAATGCGATGATTTCTGTCTGACCTTCGTGTCTTCGTGCCTTCGTGGCGGAAAATCAGGCTATCTCTTCGTTCGATCGACTTGTGGGTAACAGACAGTCGCTGAGCGGTGGGCTCAGCGCTTGCCAGCGGCGATCAGCAACGTCTCGCCCAGAGCCGCCGGGCTTTCAGCGATGAACACGCCGGCCTTGCGCATGGCGGCGAATTTCGCCTCGGCCGTGCCGGTGTTGCCGCTGACGATGGCGCCGGCGTGGCCCATGCGCTTGCCCTTGGGTGCGCGCGAGCCGGCGATGAAGCCGACGACGGGCTTGGTGACGTGCTTCTCGATGAAGGCGCAGGCCTTCTCTTCCGAGTCGCCGCCGATCTCGCCGATCATGATGATGTACTTGGTCTCATCATCATGCTGGAACAGCGTGAGCGCGTCGATGAAGTCGGTGCCCTTGATCGGGTCGCCGCCGATGCCGATGCAGGTGGACTGGCCCAGGCCGGCGTTGGTCGACTGCAGCACCGCTTCGTAGGTCAACGTGCCGGAGCGGCTGACGATGCCGGTCGATCCACGCTTGTGGATGTAGCCGGGCATGATGCCGATCTTGCACTCGCCAGGGGTGATGACGCCTGGGCAGTTCGGGCCGACTAGGCGCGACGACGAATTCGCCAGCTTCTTCTTCACGATGTACATGTCGCGGGCGGGGATGCCCTCGGTGATGGCGACGATCAGGGGAACGCCCGCGTCGATCGCTTCGCAGATCGCATCGGCCGCGCCTGGGGGCGGCACGAAGATCATCGACGCGGTCGCGCCGCCGTGTTTCACCGCTTCAGCGACGGTGTTCCACACTGGGAAGTTTTTACCTTTTTCCGACACCCAGGTCTGGCCTCCTTTGCCTGGGGTCACGCCGCCAGCGAAGTTGGTGCCGTAGGTGATGGCGCCGTTCGAGTGGAACGTGCCCACCTTACCGGTGATGCCCTGGCAGATGAGGCGGGTCTTCTTGTTGACGAGGACGGCCATGGTTCGGTCTCTTTGCGTGCTGAGTGCTTAGGTGTGCGTAGCGGCGGTGGAGCAGCGATTGAGCGGCGCGGATCAGCGCTGCTTGGCCTTCTTGGCCTTCTTGGCTATTTTAGCCTGCTTGGCTTCCTTCTTCGCCGCCTTTTTGGCGGCTTTTTTGCCCGCCTTCTTCATCGCCTTTTTGTCCGCCTTTTTCACGGTCTTGCCCTTGGCTGCTTTCTTGGCCTTGCCCTTGGGAATGTACGCAATGGCGGCCGGTGTCGGCAGCGCGGCACGCGGTGCCAAGCCCTTACTCGCGCGGTACTCGGCGGCGGCCTTGGCGGCCTTGACGCAGCCGTCCTTGAGATCATCCGCTGCGATGACCGTCAGGCCAGATTCAGCGATGAGCTTCTTGCCTTCCTTGACGTTGGTGCCTTCGAGGCGCACCACCAGCGGACGGTCGAGACCGACCTCTTTCACCGCGGTGAGCACACCGGTGGCGATGGTGTCGCACTTCATGATGCCGCCGAAGATGTTCACCAGGATCGCTTCGACCGAGGCATCTTTGAGGATGATCTTGAACGCGGTGGTGACTTTCTCGGCGGTGGCGCCGCCGCCGACGTCGAGGAAGTTCGCCGGGAACGCGCCCTGGGCCGCACCGTACTGCGCGATCGCATCCATGGTCGCCATCGCCAAACCGGCGCCGTTGACCATGCAGCCGATGTTGCCGCCCAGTTTCACGAAGGCCATGTCGTGGCTCTTCGCTTCCAGTTCGGCGGCATCTTCTTCGTTCGGATCAAGCATCGCCGCGATGTCGGGATGACGGAAGAGCGCGTTGTCATCAAACGACATCTTGCTGTCGAGCGCGACGACTTCGTCCTTGGTGGTCACCACCAGCGGGTTGACCTCCAGCATGTCGGCGTCGGTCTCGATGAAGCACTTGGCGAGCGCCTGCGCGGTTTTCACGAACGCGGGAATCTGCGCCGGAGTCAGACCGATCTCGAAGCCGAAGCGACGAGCCTGCCAAGCACCCAGGCCGAAATGCGGATCGAAGTGCGCCTTGAGGATCTTCTCCGGATGGGAGTGGGCGACCTCCTCGATATCCATGCCGCCTTCGCTGCTGACGATCAGCACCGGTGCCGCCGCCGCGCGGTCGAGCAGGATGGAGAAGTACAATTCCTTGGCGATCTGGCAGCCGTCTTCGACGTAGAGCGTCTTGACCTGTTTGCAGCCGTCGCCGGTCTGGATGGTTTGGAGGTAGTTGCCGAGCAGTTTGCCGGCGGCTTCCTTCGCCGCAGAAGCGCCCTTCACCACCTTCACGCCACCGTCCATGACCTTGTGGTGCATGGCCTCGTCGGCGTACACCGTGCCCTTACCACGTCCGCCGGCGTGGATCTGCGATTTCACCACGACCACTGGGGACCCCAGTTGGATGGCCGCGGCCTCCACCTGTTCCACCGTGGTGCAGGCGACCCCTTGTAGGACCGGCACACCGTGCTGGCGAAAGAGCTGTTTGCCTTGGTATTCGTGGATTTTCATCGAGTCCTCGTTCGGAGGCGCACACGTTGGTTGGGGCTCTAGTCCATGCAATGGTCAAGGCAGCGGGTGCACAATGCATGCGTCCGCGGGTGGTTGACCCATGTGTGGCGACGGGTGCAGGCCCTTGGTCGGATCTTCATCCCACGCATAGTGTGGCGATGGTCAGCATCGCCGTCCCGATCTTCGCCGCCGACGCCGAGGGCGTCATCACCCTGTCGCGCCACGCCCTGGCCGCGGGTGCCGACTTGGTGGAGGTCCGCCTCGACACCTGCGCCAAACTCGGCGCCGATCCGGCGGCGGTGGTGGCGGCGATCCCCACGCTCTCGCTGCCGACGATCCTCACCATCCGTCATGAATCCGAAAATGGCGACTGGCAGGCGAGCGACATCGACCGCGTGCGACTCTACAACGAGGCGATGCGCCTAGGTGTCGCCCACGTCGACATCGAGTTGGCCCAGCTTCCGGCGCTGACCTCTGCCGGCTTGGTGCGTGGCAAGAGCACCAAGCTGATCCTCAGCCATCACGACTTCGAGGGCATGAGCACGGACCTGCCCAAGCGCATCGCGGCGATGAAGGCCGCGGGTGCCGACTGGCCGAAGATCGCCGTGGCTGCGCGCGACGCGGCGGACCTCGCCGTCATCCGCGATCTCTACCAGACCACCAAGGGCCCGCTCATCGCCATCGCCATGGGCGAGCACGGCCTGCCGTCGCGCCTGCTGTCGGGTGCCTGGGGCGCGGCGCTGACGTTCGCGCGCCTGGATGGCGATCTCGGTTCGGCACCTGGGCAGCCGACGGTCGGCGAACTGCTCAAGCTCTACCGCGTGAAGCAGCAGAACGCCCAGACCAAGATCTATGGCGTCATCGGCAGCCCGGTCAGCCATTCGCTCAGCCCGCTGATCCACAACACCTCCTTCATCCATCAAAAGCTCAACGCGGTGTACGTGCCCTTCCGCGTCGAGGACGCCGTCGGTTTCTGGCGCGCATGTGGCGAGTGGATCGAGGGCCTATCGATCACCATTCCCCACAAGACTGAGCTCATCGGCCAGATGCACACCATCGAAGATCTTGCGCGGCGCATCGGCGCGATGAACACCATCTATCGTGACCGTGACCTCAAGCCGGTCGGGGCCAATACCGATGCCCTGGCAGTGATCGCCTGTGTCGAGGAACAGATCTGTTCGGTGAAGGGGCGTATCGTGCTGGTGCTCGGCGCCGGCGGCGTCGGTCGCGCCATCGGCGTGGCGATGAAGGATCGCGGCGCACGTGTGATCATCGCCAATCGCACCGCCGAAAAGGCCAAGGAACTGGCGGCCGAGATCGGCGCCGAATACATGACGCTCGACCAGGCGCTGTCGGTGGAGTTCGACGTGCTGGTGAACGGCACGTCTGCTGGCATGGGCAAACCGGAAGAGACCCCGTGGCCGACGGACCATCACCGTGAGAGCAGCGTGGTGTTCGACACCGTTTATCATCCGCTCGAAACCCGTTTGCTGCGCGATGCCCAGCGGGCGGGCGCCCGTACCGTCGGTGGCCTGGAGATGTTGCTGCGTCAGGCGCTCGGTCAGTACCAACGTTGGACTGGTCGCGACGCACCCGAACACCTGATGATGCGCGCGTGTCTTGATCGGCTTGGCGCCACCCGGATGGAATGATCCGCCGTTGATTGTTGCTGCCAGTCCACGTTGCCGATCCGTTGGAGCGGACGTGACAGGAATGGTCGTTCCTCCTGCGCTGGCATGATGAACGTGCGTGATCGCCCTTCGTTCATCCGCCGGAGGATGAGCCATGCCGTGGTCCAATCGTCGTCGGTGGATGATGCTCGGGGTCTTGTTGGTGGGTGTGGCGGTGAGCATGGTGCTCATCCAGCAAGCTTCGCGCAGCCCGGCAGTGGCGACCACCGGCGGTGTGGAACAATGGCGTGCCGAAAGCGATACGTTGGTCGAGCGCGTGGAAAAACTTTCTGCCGCCGGTGAGGTCGATGCCGCCACCAGCGTGCTTGAGGTATTGTTGCGACGCAGTGATCTGGCGGCTACCGGCCAGGGTGATCGTGCACGTATGGCGGTGGCACGCGCCTGCCTGACCAGTGGTCGGCGTGATCAGGCCTTGGCACAGGTGTTGGCGATCCCGTGGGCGGACAAAGGGCCGCAGATCGCTGCCGACATTGTCGGCCTGGAACTCGCGGTGCGTTGGCGCGGGCTGTTCGATGAGCAGATGAATCTGGTGAGTGGCGCGTTGCCTCCGGCGATCTCTCGGGAGGCGCCATTCGGTCGGGCCGAAGGATTGTGGCAGGATCGTTGGAACCAGTACCGCGCGCTCGCCACTGCAATCGATCGCGGTGTACGCATGGTGGCCGCCGAAGGTGGGCAGGTGTCGATGCCAGGCACGGCGGACATCTTGACGGTTGCACGGTACAGCCGCGGGGACGGCTCGTTTGCCACGCTGATGGCGTCGCTCGGTGATCCGGCGCTCTGGCGTCCCGATCTGGCGTTCTCACTCATGCACTTGCATCTGAGCGAACACGATCCGGAGGCCGCCTTCACTACCGCCGAGGTCCTATGGTCCCGGCATGCGGACACACCACAGGCGGGTCTGGCGTTCCGCGATCTACGCCAGTGGCAGCTGCAGCGTCAGGCGATGGGAAAAACGCTGCGCCTGTGGGCGTACCCAGCGATCGATCAGCGCCTGGATGCGCTGGCTGCGACCTATACCGCGATGGCGATCAGTGCCGCGACCAGCTTCCGTCAGGAACGCGAGATCAACCAGGTGGCGATGACGACTGGGGTAACCGCCGTGGTAGAAAAAGGAGTTCGGGCAGAGTTGGAGAAGTCCGCTGTTGAAGTGGTGGCGGGACCGCTCATCGACGAGCAGTCGCTGAGCGTGGAAACCCAGCAAGAGTGGCGGCTCGCCTTCGACTACGACGGACTGTCGCTGCGGGCTGAGCGACTGGCGTTCGCGGTGGGCAGCCCGGTGCGACTTTACCTCACCAGTAATCATCGCGGCGAACACCAGGTGCGCGTCTACCGCCTGCCGGGACGTGCGGCATGGGATGCGCTCAGCCGCACACCGACGCGCGAGCAGTTGCCGACGGTCGCAGTCGCTGAGCAGACCATTGATCTCAAAGACTGGGCCAGCATCGGCACGCGGTCGGATCATCCGCTCGTGTTTCCGGATCTCGCAGAGGGCTTCTATGTCGCGACCGTCTCCGCCCGCGGTTGCCCGGTGGTGATCATGACTGGCCTGACGGTGCTCGACCCCGACCTGCACCTGATCGCAGGACGAGCAGAACTGCTCGCTTGGGTGGTTCGCCGCGCGAATGGACAGGGCAAATCGGGCGAGCCACTCAGTGCCACCGTGACGATGGAACGGAATACCCAACGCGCGGCGGGAAACGCCTGGTCGACCGCGGATCCCGCGTGGCGCAGCGGTTTCGCCGAAGGTTTCACCGGCGTCGCCTCACTCGATTTCAAACGTCCGGACCAGCAGGACTTGTTCGCTCAAGGCGTGCGCGCCGGCGCCACGGCAGCAGTCCATGATCCGGCGTTCAGCGTCGAGCTGACTGGTGTCAGCGACGCGCAGGGATTGGTTCGCCTGGCGTTGCCCGCACGTCTGCACGGTCGCGCCTATCAGGTGCACGCCCACATCACGCGCCCCGCCGTAGCGGTCGAGCGCACCGCGACTTTTGGTGAAGATGCCGCCTGGACCAGCAAAGCGGTGGTGTGGGCCGACAAGCCGCTCGCCCGACCGGGCGAGACGTTACGCTTCAAGGCGCTGCTGCGTGATTTCAATGGTGATGGGTATCGCCTGCCGGTCGGTGAATTGCGTACCCGCGTTCGCCTGGGTGAAGAGGTACTGAGTGAAACAACGTTGGCAGTCAGTGATCACGGCACCGTCTCGGGTGAGGTGCTGATCCCCCCAGGCGCAACGGACGGCGGAGTCACCCTGGTGTTGGGTGAGGGCAGCCCACATCACCTCGCGCGCGTCGAACGTGTGCGCCTGCCGCCGGTGCGTTACGAGATCAGCGGACTCGATGCGGGTCATCAGGTGCGTGCCGGTGAAACCATTCCGTTGACGGTGCGACTGCGTGATCGTGGTGGCGAACCGTTGGCGGGCATGGTGGTGAAGTGTGGCCTCACGGCACACGTGGCGGGCGAGAAGATCCCGTGTGAAGCGGTGACGGATCTCACGTCTGACCTGGCGGGCGAAGTTCATTTCACCGTTCCCACTGCTGCAGGAGTCGAGGCCGACTACCAGGCGGGCATCACCTTCGTCTATGATGGTGTCACCTACCACGCGGGTCACGTTTGGCGCACCCGCACCTTCCCGTTCCAACTCGAAGCGACCCTGCGTGAGCGTGGTTTGCAGGTCGGCGGCGTGGCGCAGGTCGAACTGCGTCTGCCGGTCGGCGCTGAGGTGTCCCTCCAATTCACCCGTGCTGGTGTTTCCCTCGGTGTTCCGTTGTCGGCCAAGGGACGCTGGCCTGCCTGGACGCAGGTGGCCATCGGCGTCGATGAGGTCCATGTGGGCGCCGATGCCTTGACCATCAGCACCCCCGTGTTGGGTGGTGGCACGGCAACGCGAACGCTGCCACTGAGCGTCCAGTCGCGGGCGGCACCGGACGGGGTGGCGCAGGTGGTCTTGCGGCCGGTGCGCAACCGCGTCGAGACCGGCGAGACCCTGCCGCTCGCACTTGGAGTCAGTGATCCTGGACGTGATGTGCTGGTGCTCGGTGGCGCGCGGGATCTGGTGTTGGCGCAGGTTGAACGAATGGACCAGAGCGCGAAGCAGAGTGACGTGGTGGTTGCCGGTTCGTGGGCACCAAACCTTTTTCTCTCGGCGATCGCCTACTTGCCCGGTGCAGGATTCGTCACCAGCGAACGACGTGAAGTCGAGGTCCTGCCGATTGATCGTCTGCTGACCGTCACCGTGACGCCGGCGCGTACCGACCTGCGTCCGGGAGAACAGGTCGACGCGGTGGTGCAGGTGGTCGATTGGCACGGTCAGTCGGTGGCGGACTGCTCGCTGTCGCTGGGAGTGGTCAATGATCTGCTCTACCAACTGGCAGAAGATCCGACGCCTGACCTCTGGCGGTATTTTCATTCCTACCGTCGTCCCTGGGGCTTGGTCGACGGACGAATCAGCGATTTCGCTTTGCCCCACGCGTTGTTTTGGCGTTCGGTCATCTCCCGTTGGCAGGGGGGTGGTGCGTTCATGGCCATCGGGGCTGGACGCAGCAGTGCGGGCATGTTTGGGAATAGAATGGGTGGGGGAAAATCACGGGGGATGGCGGCCCGTGCGCTGATTCAACCGGAAGCCGATGGCGCGATCTGGTGGGTTGCCGACCTGCGTACTGACGCACAGGGCAAAGCGGTCGTGCGTTTCCCGCTCCCGGAACATGCGGGACGTTTCCGCTGCACCGCGCGGGCGAACGACGCCAGCGCCGCCGTGCTGGTGGGTGAGGTGCGCAGCGTGATCGCCAGTCGCGAACCGTATGCCTGCGCCCTCGATCTGCCGGACGTGGTCGCCGCCGGTGACGTCGTGCCGGCGCAAATCCAGGTCGCCAACCATGAAGATCAGGCGGCCACCCTGATGCTGACCTTGCCGGATGGCACGACGCGCGAATTGGTGTTGGGACCTAAGGCGCGGCGCACGCTGACGCTGCCGGTGACCATTCCCGCCAGTGCACTTCCAGCCACCGAGGTCGTGCGTCTGGGCAGCCTGTTGGGTGAACGCCTGAGCCTGCGCATCGCGGTGACCACACCGACAGCCGGTGCCCGCGTGGTTACCGCCAGCGCCACCACCTTGCGGCGTCTGCCTGGGCATCCACATCTTCGCCACCTGCAATTGGTCGCGGATGCTGATGGCGTGGTGCGTCTGCCGTTGGTGATCCAACCATCGGCTGGTCTGTGGCTGCGCCTGCGCGCGTGGCCGGATGCCGCCACTCGGCGTAGCGCGACGCTGGCCGACTGGCGGCAACTCAGCGGGAGTGATCATCCGCCGCGGCCAGCGATGGGCTGGTTGTTGGCCGAACCTGGTGCCGAACGGCGCAAACAACTGGCGGGGTGGTGGCCGCGCTTGGGCGATGATGCGGCCTCGACGCTGGTCAAACAGTCAGCCATCCGTCGGGGTGAGGCGACCAGTGGGATCAACCGTGTGCCGGATGGCGCCATCGGTGATTGGCTGTTGGCGCGTGGGCGTGCTGCTGGTCAGTCGCTGCCCTCGCCGCGTCTGCGTGGTATCGTTGGGACCACGCTGAACGACCGGGTTGCGTGTGCCGCCACCGCCATTGCTGAAGGCTGGAGTGAAGGTCTAGGCTTGTGGCAGGCCGCTCGCCGCGAGTTGTTGGAGAGCGATCCCACCACCGTCAGCGATCAGGCACTCGCCATCCTGCGACGCTGCCCGGCTGGCGGATGACCGCGTTAGCAGCAAACGCCTCGCGGCACTGCTGGGGCAACGGGAATGGACGGATGATCTGGTGGCGGTGCTGGCGTGCGAACTGCTGCCGGAAAAATCTGAAGTCGCCATCAACCAGGTCGTCCTCAGCACCGGTATCGCTGAGCAGCGCGATGTGGTACTGCCCGCCAGCGTCTTCTCTGAGTGGGCGGGCTTGGTGGGTGAAAGCTTGCGGCTGCGCACGGAGCCGGGCACGTTGGTGCATCTGGAATTGATCGTGCAGCAGACGACGCGCCGGCCTGCGGAAGGCACCGTGGCGGTCGATCTGTGGCAGGAGGTCGGTGACGGCTACGAACGCCTTCCCGATGGCCAGCCTGTCAGTCCTGGTCGTCGGGTGGTGTTGGTGATGGACAACGCCCGTGGTGAGTATGGAAGTGATGTTACCGTCGCCTTGCCCAGCTTGTTGCGCCTCGGCCAGTCCACGGGTGAGGTCTTCCTGATCGAGCGTCGTGAACCGCACTGGACCATCGATGGAACTGATCGAGGAACGATCCTGGATCAGTTGGCGGATGGTGAGCATCAGCGTGCCGTCGCGACGTTCGCTGCGACGCTCAAGCGGCTAACGCTGGCACAGGCGCCGATCGGTCGACGTGTCGCGCTCTCGGCCGATGCGCGTAAAGACGCTGCGATCCATGGCGGTGCTCTGCTGTCCGCGTACCTGACGGGGGGTGAGTGTCTGGTCTTCCCGGTGGAAACCCTAGGCGAGGGATCCTGCCGCTGGCCCGGGACGCAGATCAATGATGGGGAACAAGGCGATCGCCGGTTGCGTGTTGCGGCTGTCGAGCCTGCTGTCGTCGCTCCGGCCCTGGTTGGGCACCCACTGAGCACAGCATTGGTGAGCACCGCCCAGCGTTGTACGGCGACCGAATTGCACTGGCTGGTGAGCACCAGTACGCAGTGGAACGATCTGGCGTCCTGGAAACGTGGACTACGCATCCTCGATCCCACGGCGACTCAGGATCTGTCCGAACTGACACTGCATCCCCTGGTGCAGCAGCCCGGGCACTGGACGCAGCGCAAAATCCGCCGCTGGGTCGATGGTGAGCCATTGTTGGAGAACGAGTCGGTCCAGCTGAGTTTTATTACTGAACTACATCCGCCGACGCTCACCTCATTGATCGACCTCGCCGTTGCTAGTCGCGATCAACGACGGCAGGCGTGGTTTGCACTGCCGCAGCCGCAGAAGGCTTCAGCAGTACCGCTGGTCAATTTACATCAGTGGTACGACCGACTGGTGCAGCTCGGCGTGATCACCGGCGGGACGTATCGGTCTTGGTGCTGGCAACAGCACCTGTCGCTGGCCGATCTCGCGCGCCTGGGTTACGGCGACAGCATCGATGATTGGGTAGCCTTCGTGCGTCAGCAGCTCGATCTGCCCTTGCGCATCGGGACGGGCGTGCGCACTGCTTCGGGCTTCAGCGTCTGGGTCAGTCTGCCCAGCCAGGACCACACCGGCCGCTTACTGGAAAGCGAACCGATCCGGCGTCCCAGCCTTGGTGGCGCCTGCCTTGGCCTCGAAGGCCTGGGCGAGGAACTGATCGTGGTGGAACTGGCCGACACCTATGAGTTGAGGCCGTTCCTGCCGTCGCTGACACCGCAACCAGCTGGCCTCAGCGCGGACTACACTGACGTGCCAGCGCCGGAGGTTTTTGATCATCTCAATCTGCTGTTGGGCAATCGTGGACTACCACAGATGCGGCTCGGGGGCGGTCTCACCCGTGAAGACTTGAGTGCACTGCCCCCGGTGAGCCTGCGCTGTGAGGACATGCGCGTCGAAAATGTCCTGGATTTCTTCAGTCAGATCACCGGCTTGAAGCTCGTGCGCGCACGCCGCGGTTACGTGCTGGAACGCGATTAGGAGACGCCAAACGCACGACGGCGACCCGCTGGGTCGCCGTCGTGGTTACCTAAACTCAGACAAGGTCAGGGACGATCAGTGCGGAACGGTACCGCCGGCAGCCCGGCCTTGTTGCTCAGCGAGCACTCGGGGTTGTCGGCCCAGGCGTAGCGCACCGCCACCGGCTTGGTCACCGACGTGGCGGAGATCACCACGGTATCGCCGACGATCTTGGCCTCGGCCCACACGAACTTCTTGTCTTCACCAGCGATGGCGAAACCGGTGAGCTTGTCGCCCTTGGTCACCAAGCCGCCGTCGAGGTGGTCGAAGCTCAGCACGGCGTTGGCACCGTCGATCTTCAGCGCCTTGTACACTGGGCCGGAGTGGACGACCTGCTTGCCGTAGTCCTTCGCCAATGCGTTGAGTGCTAGGCGCAGGCCGACGTCCTGTTTGTTCTTCGGGTGAATGTCCTTCTCCTCGCCAACATCGATGATCGTCGCCAGGCCGGCGTTTTTTACCGTGACGGTGGTCAGGTACTGCGCTTCACGCAGCGCGGCCCAGTTCGATTCGCCCGGTTCCGGTTTGCGCGCCATGTAGTTGGCAAGCTCAACGACGTAGAACGAAAAGTCGCCCTGACCGAAACTCGCGCGCCAGTCGCTGATCATCAGCGACAAGAGTTCTTGGTACTGTGCCGCGCGGCTGGAGTTTGATTCGCCCTGGTACCAGATCGCGCCCTTGATGCCGTAGGGCACCAGCGGACTCAGCATGCCGTTGTAGAGCGCAGCGGGTTTGTGCGGCGAATCCGGGCCATTCGGCGCGCGTGGTTTGTTAGGGGCTGGTTTGCCGGCGGTCTTGGCGGCGGCGGCATCGGCTTCCCATTTCGCCAGCGTCTGCTTGAACTTCTCCATCTGCGCCGGGTAGCCTTCCATCTGCTTGTCCCACGCGGTGAACACACCGCTGAACGTCGCGGCGCTGGTGAGCGCCGGCTTGCTGGTCCACGCTTCCGCCGGCGTACCGCCCCAGGAGGTGTGCAGCAGGCCGATGGGCACATTCAGTTCCTGGTGCAGCTTGCGCCCGAAGTAATAACCGACCGCGGTGTAGCCGCCGGCGGTTTCCGGACTGCACACCGTCCACGCGCCTTTGCAGGCGGTCAGCGGCACATCGCTGGTTTTCTTCTCGACCTTGAAGTGACGGATGAGCGGGAAATTAGCAGCGGCGATCTCGGCGTCGGCATTGTTCGAGTTCTTGACGGTCCACTCCATGTTCGACTGCCCGGAGCAGACCCACACCTCACCGACCAGGATGTCAGTGAGCGTGATAGTGTTGGTGCCGGCGATGGTGAGGTCGTACGGCCCACCAGCGGTGTGCGCGTCGAGTTTGATCAGCCACTTCTTATCGTCGCCGGCGGTGACGGTCTTGGTCTGACCATCGAAGGTGACGGTGACCTTCTCACCCACGTCGGCGGTCCCCCACACCGGGATCGGCTGGCCGCGTTGCAGCACGGCGTGATCGGTGAAGGGCGAGGCGAGCGCGACCGCGGCCTGCAACGCCGACGAACCGACGGCGAGAGTGGCGGCGATGCTCAGCAGACGAAGGACTGGGCGCATAGCGGTGGGCTCCTGGTGCAGCGTGTACGCGCATCCGTCGCCGGCATTCCATGCGGATGGGCACAAGTGTCCGAGGTTTCCACTGCGTGACGGGGGATCCATGTGACGCGGGCATGCAGACAGAACAGCACTCCCACCAGAAGCGGGCAAGTCGCGGGACCAGATCAGCTATTTGCTGGAAGCGCTGCTATCCCCGTGGCACGGGCGTCTCGCCCGTGGATCGACGCACGCACACGACAGGCGCAGATCGGGTGGTACGTGCTGGCCCAAACCATTCACGGGCGAGACGCCCGTGCCACGGTTCAGATCCGGCAGACCAGCGTCGGCGTGAAGTCCACCTGATCGCAGCTGGTGCAGCGGTAGGTCACGCCGTTCCACGTGCCTTCGACTTTCGCTGGCCCCAGTTCCTGGCCATGCAGGTGGCCATAGATACAGAACGACGCGCCGGCGGCTTCGATGATCGGCGTAAAGCGACTGGCCGTGCGCCCTGGCGGAATCGGCGGATAATGGAACAGGCAGATGCGTTGCCCGCGCGTACGACCAGCGGCGGCATCCGCCTGGTCAAGCGCGGCGATCGACAACTTCAACTCGTGCTCTTCGCGCGCGAGCCAGGCCTCGATGTCCTCCGCGGTGCGGGTGTCACCGTAACGGGTGAGCGCGGCGAAGTCGCCACCACGCACGCCAAAGAAGCCGACGCCGTGGATCGACACTGCGGTCTTCTTCAGCGCGTAGGTCTTGGGCGGCAACAACTCTGCCATGCGTTTATGCGTACCCGTCCACCAGTAGTCGTGGTTGCCCTTGACCATGATCTTGTGCCCTGGGCGCGCACCCAACCACGCGAAGTCGCCAGCGGCCTCGGCCGGCTTTGACGCCCAACTGAAGTCGCCCGGTGTCAGCACGATGTCGTCGTCAGCGACCAGCCGGTCCCAACTCTCGGCCATTCGCCCGGCGTGGTTGCCCCAATGATCACCGAACACATCCATGGGCTTGGCCCCGGAGGTCGACAGGTGCAGATCAGAAAGGGCCCAGATCGCTGGCATGGGGCGGGAATCTAGGGCGGGGCGCAGGGGCGCCAGGGGCGATAATACACCCTGCTCGCTCTCATCAGGCGAGCACCTCGCGCACCACGCGTCCATGGACGTCGGTCAAACGGAAGTCCCGCCCGCTGAAGCGGTAGGTCTGTTGGGTGTGAACAGGGTTCGACCAGCACTGGGCGGAAGTTTTTTTAGAAGAACTCGGCGTGGGGATCGGCCGCCGGCAGGCGCAGCAAGACCGTCATCAACAGCAGGAGCGCGCGAGTGCTGCTCATGAGTATACGATTACGGCGCGCTGGTGGACTTGTTGCTGACCTCGCCGTGCAGCACCAGCGCGGTGCCAGCCGGCAGCTCGACGCTCGTCTGGTCGGGAGCCAAGTCGATGGCGCCGGCCTGTTCGAGCGGATGCAGGCCACGCGCCTGCGGAATCGTGACGGTTGCGGGCTGGTCGCGCCGATTGACCACCACTAGCACCCGCCGGCCTTGACGGCTCCATGAGGCGCCGGTCACGCCGTCACCCAGGTCCAGGCGTGTGCGCGTGCCGTCGCAAAGGAGCGGACTCACCACTCGGATGGCGTCGGACAACGCACGCACGGTGTCGGTCAGTGCGCTCAGTGCGCTATGGTCGCCGTCGACCTGCCACAACACACCCTGGGCACCGCGTGCCAGCGCTTCCCAGGTATGGCTGCGCACCTCGTCGTCGACCGCGATGGTGGCCAGCAGCGGATGCGGGCCTTTCGCGTCTTCATCCGCAAGGAGGACGCTGCTGTCGGCCCAGGTCGGCCAGCGGGCAGGACGTTCGCCATCCAGGTGTATCCAACGTAGCGGATCCGCGCGCCGCAGCGCTGCGCCGGTACGGGTATCGCTGAACCAGCCGGCGATCGCGGGATGTTGCAGCACGCGTGCGGATGGTGACGTCGTACTGTTAATGAGCGCGCGGATTTCATGGAAGGTCGCATGGTCCAGCCAGCGTCCATCGTCGGCGGGAGCGACCAGACCATCGGCACCCAGTTCCACCGCGGTGGCGACCTCGACGCCATCCACCAAGCGCGCGATGAACGGCACGCCATCGCGGGTCAAGCGACCGCCGATCACCGACCAGCGGTCGCGTCCGGCGGCATTGATCTGGGGCGGCTGTCCAGGAAGGACCACGGCGTAATTCCCAGGCGCCAATGGTCGTACCACCGAGGTCCCGAGATGCACGGTGCCGCTGATGGTTTCGATACGCGTCCAGCCCCTGAACACCGTGACCCACAGATCGGCTTCTTCGCAAGAAATGCGCACGTGCGGTGTGGTCAACAGCGGGCGCAGGCCTTGGGTAGCGGTGATGTGCAGGGTCCCCGTCGTGAGGTGCAGCGGCTGACGCTGGGCATCGACCGGACGCGGATTGAGCACGCTGAGACACGTCCCAGGCCCAGCCCACCACCACATGCCGCGTTCGTCCGACAGTTCGGCGCCATCGCCGGTCACGGTCACCTCATCGCCTGCGACCACGCGCACTGCCTGCTCGACCGGCGCGATTCGATCTTGGCGTTTGAGGTTGGCATTGCCGTTGAGCTGCAAGGTGGGCGTGAGTCGCAGCGCCTTGGGATCTGGCTGTGGCAACTTTGGGCTGGCCTGGGTCGCGACCACCGCGCCGCGTTGCTCGTTTGTTCGCTGCGGATCGCTCGGTGCCGCACCATCCGTTGGTGCGCCAAACGACGGCGCTTCTACCTGGGACGCTGCTGGTGCCGGATCAGCGATCGCCACCGGCTGCGGTTCGTCCGGCTGGATTCGCGTCACTTCCACCGGGGTGGTGCTGGATGTGGGCGCCGTGGGTTGGCGTTGGTCGACGGTGTCGGGCGTCCTGGTGAATGGTTCCGCCGTGGGCGGACGAGGAACGGCGCTCTGCTGCGTCAATTCCGCACGTCCGGCTGTCGCGTGGCGTTGCGGCAAGATCCACCAGCCGATCACCAGCACAGCCAGCGCGGCCGCGGTAAGCGCCACGCCCAACCACGGTCGACGGATTGGCGATGGAGTGTTGATTGGCGATAGAGTGATGGCGGCGTCGATGCGATCGCCCAGGCGCAGCCGCCGACTGCCGGACAACGACGCCATCAGCAACTCAGCGCGCGTGTCGGGCGCACCAGTCAAAGCGGCACGTACTTGTAGCGCGAGCGCCAGTTCGTCGGTGAGGTGTTCACGCAGAACCACATCGCTGGTCAGCCGGTTGGCCAGCGCATCGCGCTCGTGCGCGGCCAGATCGTTGTCGAGCAGTCGCTCGACCAGCGTGGCGAGTTCATCTGTGGTCATGGGATGCTTTCGGCCTGGCTGATGCCCAGACGCTGAAGGCATTCACGCAGTGTGGCGCGTGCGCGGTGCAGGGTCACCGACACCCAGGTCTCGGTATGCGCCAGCTCGACTGCCAGCACCTTGACCGGGGTCTGGTCGACGTAGCGACGCTGCAGCAAATCGCGCACGCGCGGTGTGAGCTGTTGTAGGCAACGGTCGAGTTCGGGTGGTTGGCGTTCGCCGGTCTTGGCCAGGCGCTCGGCGGCGGCGGCGGCCAACGTGGCTTCCAGCGCATCACCGTCCAGGTGATTGAGCCGTGCGCGTGCACGCAGTTCCTTCAGCAGGCGGATGCGCGCGACACCGCGCAACCAGGCGGCGAAACTGCCACGTGGCTCGTAGGTGCGGATGGCTTCATAGGCGGCGACGAAGGTCGCTTGCAGGACTTCATCGACCAGCTCGGCCGAGGTGGCATGGGCCGACAGGTAACAACGGATCGGGCGTTCGAAGGCGAGAAACACTAGGCGGAAGGCCTCACGTTCACCGGCCTGTATCCGTCGCACGACCAAGTCGACCGCGGCGGGATCATCGCTCGACAACAGGGCGGTGGCGGCCATGGCAGAAAAGTACCTGGTGACGGATCAGCGGGGAGTGAAGAAGTGCTAGGCTTGGAACGTG
Organism: Planctomycetota bacterium; assembly: GCA_013816485.1. Classification (GTDB taxonomy): domain Bacteria; phylum Planctomycetota; class UBA11346; order UBA11346; family UBA11346; genus BOG-1363. The sequence goes on along the minus strand of JACDEI010000008.1, from coordinate 62,593 downwards.
GTGAACGGGTCAGTGCAGATGCACCAGGGAGCGCCGCACGTAGTCGGCGCTCCCTGGCGTTGATCGATTGACGTTTACGGTGCTGCTGGCGGCGTCAGTGAAACGGTCAGATCGGCGATCGCATTGCCGGCACTGTCGAGCACACGGGCGCTCAGGCCAACCTGGCCGCCACCGTTGATCACCGCCGCCGAGATCACCGTGGTGCCCTGTTTGAGGGTGAACGGGCTGCTGCGGTTCTGGTCAGCTTCGGCAGCGCGGCCTTCGTACACGGTCACCACTTCCTTGCCGTCGACACGCCAGCACGAGCTGTCATCGGAACCGATCGACAGCATCGCGCCTTCGTAGGCACGTGGACTGGTGACGTAGACCACCCCCAGGAAGAGCGAATTTTCCTGCTCCGGCAGGCTGAGCACGGCGCCGTCCGCGGTCATTTCCTTCCACGTGACCGTGGCAGCATCGACGCCAGCCATGCTGATAGTGACCTTGTCGCCGGATTTTGGTTTAGCGGTGAAGTGACCGGCGAAGGCTTCGCTGGTGAAGAATTTCTTTTGCGCGTCTTCGCCGTGTTCGCTAGCGCTGTCGCCCACGGCGAACGCCTCCAGCATCAGCCAATTCCGCAGGTAGCCGTCCGCGTCAGGCTTGTAGTCGGCCGCGCCCAACGCGGCACCGAGCAGCAGCAGGCAGGAGGGGAGCAGGATGTTCTTCATGGGTGAGTCCTAAGTAGTCCGGCCGGACGGCCGGGAGGGAGTAGTCCGGCCGGATGGCCGAGAGGGAGCGGTCCGGCCAGATGGCCGGGAGGGTGAGGCCCATGATTACCTCGAGCGCGAGCAATCTTACAGACCAGTTGTGGCCACTGGCGGCCGTGGCGATCTACCCTTGCCGCAGAGCACAGGGCGCGGATCGTCCCACGCCCATGCCGGTGATCCTGCATCCGCACAGCGACTTCCATCAGGTGATGGTCAAACACCCAGAAGGCTTCGAGGTCATCCTGGTCAAGCTCGATGGCGTGGTCCATGCCTACCGCAATTCGTGCCCGCACATCGGCATCGGCCTCGACTACGGCGACGGCCACTGCAAACACGGCGAGCGGCAACTGATCTGCAACATGCACGGCGCGCTGTTCGACGCCGACACTGGTTACTGCACCGACGGCCCGTGTTCGGGCGATTCGCTGACGCGCCTGCGGGTGGCGATCGATGCGGCCGGGCGGGTGGTGGGTTTGTGAGGGTCCGGAGTCCGGAGTCCGGAGTCCGGAGTCCTGTTGGCGGAATTTTTCGCTGCGCCAAGCCGATCGTCCGTCTACAAGACCCCGGACCCCGGACCCCGGACCCCGGACTGTGGCAATGGAGTACGCATGCGTGGCCCTGACCATCCCGTCATCGGCAAAGCCGACCTGCCCAGTCCGGTGCCCCCGCATCCGCTCGATCCGCTGATCACGCCGGAGCGCGCGCGCAAATACCGCCAAGTACTGGCGCGGCGCACCGATCGCCTCGTCATCGTGGTCGAAGACTGCTACGACCCGCACAACGCCACCGCCATCGTGCGCACCTGCGATGCCTTCGGTTTGCAACGCGTGGTCGTCACCACCGGGCGCAACCATTTCAAGGTCAACCGCAAGGTCTCACAGGGCAGTCATCTTTACATGGATCTTCAGGTATTTCCGGAGATCACCGCCGCGTACGCGTCGCTGCGCGCCGAAGGTTATCGCATCTTGGTGACGGACCTCTCAGCCGACGCGGTGCAGAGTCCCGATCATCTGCGTCCGTTGCTGGCGGAACGCCCGCTGGCACTGGTGTTCGGCAACGAAGGCAGCGGCGTCACGCGTGAAGCATCGACGCAGGCGGATGGGCATTTCCTCATCCCGATGGTCGGATTCCCGCAGAGCCTAAATCTCTCGGTGTCGGTTGCTGCAACCCTGTGGTCGCTCCGCGGCCGTGAGTTGACCGCCGACCAGCCAGGAGATCTACCAGCAGCGCGACAAACGGCGCTCTACGACCATTGGATTCGTACGCACAAGGGTGACGTCGCCGACGCCGCGTTACGTCACAGCGGGGCGACGGATGAGACGGGGAAACACGGCGAGCAATTGGATTCGTTCCATGGCTGACGACGCAACCTCGGTCAGGGTGTCACGTTTCTCCGTCGGGATGATCCTCACCGGGGTCCTGGTCAGCGGATTGCTCGTCTATGGGCTCTGCGTCCCGTACCGATCATGGACGCTCATTATCGACCGTCGAACCGGGGCCTTCCATTACAATGGATCCTATTTTGGCATCCCAGTGGTGCGAAATCGCCCAGCCGCCGTTCCCACGCGCGGTCACCCTATCGGCAAAGTACCGATGACCGCGCCTGCGCGGTCCATCACGGTTCTTCAGAGCAGCAAACGCTTTCCCTGGTCGGAAACTATCACCGAGCGCAATGACGAGGTCGGCGTCTGGTTCGCCGAAGCCCACTACCAGCTCTTCTACGTCGCCGGAAATCCCTATGATCCCAAGGCCAAGCAGCTTTCCGATGACGAGATCGACCGCATCGTCAGGCAACGGATCCCGTTCTGGAATTCGAAGGACCTCGATCGCGATCCGCGTGCAGTCGCCGAAGCAGCGAAACAGGAGAACAGCGAACTGCTTGGCATTACGGTGGGATACACATTCATCAAGTAGACGTGCGTCGATCCAATCGGCGATAGGTCAGCCCACCGGTCCATCGTGCTGGCTCGTGAAGTATTACCGCGCGTCTGGCGCTTTGTTTTTTCAGGGCCAACGCGCTAACGCTGCATGCTCCTCATCGCTCAGCACCCGATCGAAGATAGCGATACGTCGCAGAGTCCCGAGCCAGGCACGCATGCCGCTTGCTGCGGCTTCGCGTTCGGCGCCGACCACCAACGGCATGTCCAGCGCCCAGGCGCTGAGATCACCCGCTAGCTGCTGGGTCGCCGCAGGTGGGGAGAAACGACGATCGCTGCCATCCGGCTGCTCTTCGGTCAGACGGAGTGGGATCGTCTGACCATCGACGTGAAAGCGACAAGCGCCATGACGGTCCTTGCTGAAGGCGACCACCAGTCGGCGCGGTGGCGTCAGCACCGGCTCGGCGCTGGTGAGCGACGGTTTGCCGTCGACGGTCGAGGCTGAGGTGCGCAGGCGTACATCGAGCACGTTGCGGTCGCCGTGGTACAGGCCCTGCGATAGGCTGACGTCGCGCGCATCCAGTCCGGCGGTCAATGACACCAGTCGCTTGGGATAATCACTTGGACTTCCGCGGGTGTTGGCCGCGTCCGGTTCGATGGCGGCGACGATGGTCAGTTCGCCGCTGAGGCGGCAGGCTTCGGCGATCTTCTTCGCCGGTGCGGAGGAAAGTAGACGGGTTGGTCGCTCCAGGCGCAGTCCACCACCAGGCAGCCAGCGTGCCGCGGTGGGATCGGTGATGAGGAGATCGAGTGCCGTGCCACGTCCGGCATGATCACGGACTGTGTTGCCGGAGCCTTCGTTGAAGTCGTACCACGCCAGTGCGTGCGTGCGCAGTACGGCGGTGCGTGCGCCGATCATCGCGCGACCGCCAGCAATGACCTCGATCGCGGTGCCATCACGTGCATCCGTAAGCCGCACGCGGCCCTGGTCGACGGTCAGGGTGGTGAGCTCACCAACCGTCAGGGTGAAACGGGTGCCGAGCACCAACGCTTCGCCGTGCGGCGTACGCACCCGCAGCGGTGCTGTGCTCGGACGCAGAGCAACCGTGGCGGTGAGGGTGCCGCGTTCCAGGCGCAGCGCGAGACCGTCGGTGACGCGCTCGACTTCGGCATAGCTGGTCCCGATCAAAGTCAGCACGCTGCCGTCGCCGACCCGCAGCGCGAGTTGGCCATCGGCACCACAGGTCAGCGGGGCGCCCGGTGAAACCGTCATACCGGTCCCGGCACGGATGCCGGAAATACTCGTTTCGCCGGTAGTCCCGCTCACCACCAGCAGATCACCGGACGCCGGACGCGGCCAAGCGATCAACAGCGTCACCAGCAGGCAAGCAGCCGCGGCCACGCTGGCTACCGCGAGCCACGGCCAACGCCGGCGCGCCGGTAGGCACCGTTCGACCCGCCGCAGGAAGGCGGAACCGTCGCGTTCGCTCTTCACCCGCACCGTAACGCCGGTGACGAAACGTTCGTCGCCCACTCCATTGGCAGCTTGGCGCAATAGGCGATGCACCAAGAGGTCGTCGGCGAGCGCATCGGCGATCGCCACGTCCGTGCTGACTAGGTGCAGCAGTTCGCGGTGCTCGTCCGACGGGATCGAGCCCGCATCATGCGTGGCTTTGAGGTGGAAGGCTCGCAGCAGACGTTCTTCCTGATTCATAACGCCGCTCCGTCGCCACGTGGCTCGGGCCGTTCGATGCAACTGCGCAACCAGCGTCGCGCACGCATCAGCAACATGCCGACTGCCGCGGCGGTGCGTCCCTGATCGCGGGCGATGTCCTCCAGGTTTCGGGCCTCGAAATAGTGAGCGCGCACGGTGGTAGCGGCGGTGCCAGAGACGTGCTCCATGCAGCGGCGCAACCGTGCCAGGAGATCGGCATCGCCATCACCGTCGATCAGTGCGGCGCGCGTGTCGAGGCGGGCGTCGAGCAGGGCCTGCAACTGGTCATGGTCGGCGGCTTGTTCGCTGCGGCGACGCATCTGATTGCGCAGCACGTTGAGCGCGATGCCGCGCAACCACAAATAAAACGGCCGCTGCGCATCGAAGGTGGCGAGGCGTTTGAAGGCGATGACGAAGGAATCCTGCGCGAGGTCATCAGCGAGCACCGGATCACCGACACGTATGGCGACATAGGCGCGGATGCGTCCCTGGTGCCGGCGCACCAGCAGATCGAAGGCGTCAGCGTCACCAGCCAGTGCGCGTTTTGCCAGGGCTGCGTCCTCGGCGTCGGTGGCGGCGAACTCGTCCATACATCCTCCGCGGGTCATTGTCCCTCACCTAGTGGGCATAACGCAAGACTTGCCTTGGTGCCTGCAGCGCGGGTCAAGGTCGTGGAACTGAGGCTAATCGCAAAGGCAAGACAGCTAGCCACAGAGGCCACAGAGAGCACAGAGGGGGAAAACAGGGCATTTCCTCTGAGGCCTCTGTGGCCTCTGTGGCTAGGTTGTCTGCTTTTGCTGTCTGCGTGGCGTTGGCTTTATGGCACCGAGCACCGGGTGTCGGACTGGTGCGTTATGGCGTGGCAGTGAGGGACAACGATTGGCTGCACCACCATCAGGAGGTCCTGCATGACCACATTCCGCTCCATCCTTGTCGCCTTTGCCTTGGTCCTGGTCACCGTCTTGCCCGGCGTCGAAACCGTTGGCCAGTGGGATCGCTTCGAGCGCGCGATCACCAATACGCGGACCTACGCCGATCCGCTGCGCAACGTCACCGTGCAGGTCGAGTACACGCGCCCCGACGGCATGAAGCGCAGTTTCTGGGGGTTCTGGGATGGTGGCACCACGTGGCGCATCCGTTTCATGCCCGACATGCTCGGCACCTGGCAGTATGCGGCGACTTTCACCGACGGCGCTGCTGGGGTCAGCGGCAGTTTCTCCTGCGTCGCTTCCGATCTGCCGGGCATGGTTGCGGCAGATACACACAACCCCCGTTGGCTCGGCTATAAAGGAGGGGGACACACGTTACTTCGTGCCTTTCACGGCGGACCGCCGTTGTTCAAGGCGGGCTTCAGCGCCAGCAAGCGCGCGGCATTTCTCGACTGGGCCGGTGAGCAGGGGTACAACCTGCTCTCGGTGAATGAATTCCAGGGCACGGGTTTCCCGTATCGCTGGCCGATCGAGCCAGCGAATTACCGTCAGATAGAAACGGTGCTGAACGATCTAGCCGCGCGTCGGATGGTGTATTATCCGTTCGGTGGATTCCTGCCGCGCGAGTCGGAGCAGGGACGTCCGTCCTCGGTCGCCGACAAGACGCTGTTGATCCGCTACTACCTCGCGCGCCTCGGACCTTATTGGAACATCCTGCTCAACGTTGGTGGTTACGAAGCCGAGACCTATTTGTCATCCACCGAGATCAACCGTCTCGGCAACGAGATCGCCGGGCTCGATCCGTTCGGTCATCCGCTCGGCGTGCATCAGCTCAATGGCAACGACAACTACCGCAGTCAATCGTGGAACAGCCTGGTCACGTTGCAGGCTGAGATCACCAACCTCTCATCGTTGCACTCCTACCTCCTCGCCAATCACGTTGCTGGCAAGCCCGTGCTGGCGCAGGAAAATATCTGGATGGGCAACAGTCTGCAGCCGGCATGGACGCTGACCGATCTGCGCAAACACACCTGGGTGCACATGATGGCGGCGACCACGCTGGTGCTCGGTGACATGGCCGGCAACAACATCAGCGGTTTCAGCGGCAGCCTCGACCTCGCCGACATGCAGCCGGATCGTCATGCGGTGCCCAAACGCATCTGGGATTTTTTGGCCGACATCCCGCTTTACCGCATGAATCCCGCGCAGCAGTTGGTCAGCAACGGCTTCGCGCTCGCTGAACCTGGGAAACGGTACCTCGTCTATCTTCCGACTGGCGGCACGGTGAACGTGGCGGTGACGGCGGGCACCTACCGCGTCGGCTGGCACAACGCTGGTTTTCCGGCGCAACGCAGCGATGGCGGTGTGACCACTACCGGGCAGGGCCTGAGCGCGCCGAGCGGCAGCGACTGGGTGCTGCATCTGGTGCGCGAAGACGGCGCCAACCTCGCGCCGACCGTCAACGCCGGCCCGGATCGCAGTGCGACCCTGCCCAGTGGGAGTGTCGCATTGGATGGCACGGTGAGCGACGATGGGCAACCACACGGCACCCTGACCACGACCTGGAGTCGCGTCTCTGGCCCAGGTACGGTGACCTTCGCCAACGCCGCTGCGGTCGATACCACCGCCAGCGTCACCGTGGCCGGTACCTACGTGCTGCGTCTAACCGCCAGCGATGGGATGCTCGCAAGCAGTGACGATATGGTGATGACGGTCACCGAGACCACCGGACAGGCGCCTTTCAGCGGCTCGCCCCGTACGATCACCACCACCATCCAAGCCGAGGACTACGACCTCGGCGGCGCGGGGATCGCCTACTATGACGTATCGAGCGCCAACGAAGGCGGCAGCTACCGCAACGATGCTGTCGATATCCAAGCGACCACCGACACGGGTGGTGGCTACAACGTTGGTTGGACCCGCACCGGCGAATGGCTGGAGTACACCGTGAACATCCCGAGCAGCGGCACCTATGCCGCGTCGCTGCGGGTGGCCAGCGGTACGGCTGGCGGCAGCGTGCAATTTTCTATCGATGGCGTCGTGCTTGGTTCCGCCCTCAGCGTCGCTGGTACCGGCGGTTGGCAGACGTGGCGCACGGTAGTGTCGGATGGTCTACCGCTGACTGCCGGTACGCGGGTGTTGCGCCTGACCTTCATCGGCGGCACCGGTGGACTGTTCAATCTCAATTGGCTGACCTTCACCTCCATCCCAACGGATGACGTGGCGGTCGATCTGATCAGCGCTGCCACGTATGCCGGCCAGAGCGGCGAGTGGACCAGTTCCACCAAGCCGGTCGGACGCGCCCATGACGGCAGCACCGCCACCGAAGCCTATGCCGAGGTCGGTCACGCCGTGTGGTTGGAGTACGATCTGGGCGGACCACATCGTCTGCAGCGCGCACGGGTCTATGACGACAACGCCGGCAACTACGAGATCGGGCAATGGAAACTGCAATGGCAGGACGGGACGGTGTGGCGTGACGCCTTCGCCTTCACCACGTCGTCGGTCATCGGCTGGAGCGAGGTGGTCTTTCCAGAGGTGGTGTCCAGCCGGGTGCGCGTGGTTTGTCAGGCACCATCGGGGAAGCGCCTTGAACTGCGGGAGTTCGAGTGTTTCGGCATCGCCGCACCGGTTGTCGTCACGCCGGTCGATCTGATCAGTGCCGCCACCTATGCCGGCCAGAGTGGTGAATGGACCAGCACCACCAAGACGGTTGCAAGGGCACATGACGGCAGCACGGCGACCGAGGCCTATGCCGATGTCGGCCACGCGGTGTGGCTGGAGTACGATCTCGGCGGTTCGCACCTGCTGACGCATGCGCGGGTCTTCGACGACAACAGTGACGCGCACGAGATCGGTCAATGGAAACTGCAATGGTACGACGGGAGCACGTGGCGTGATGCCTTCCCCTTCCAGTCATCCACCACAGCCGGCTGGAGCGCGGTCGATTTTCCCGATGTCGTCACCAGCCGAGTGCGCGTGGTGTGCCAAGCGCCAGCCGGCAAGCTGCTCGAACTACGTGAGTTCGAGTGTTATGGGGTCATGGAGTCGAGCACCGTTGCTCCGGCAGTGTTACCAGCGAACGGCTGATGCGGAGGTGGTCACGTGCCGTACCGATCAGCGTCAGGATCCGCCGACGGTGATGCGAGCTGCGACGTGATTAATCCGAGAAGACGCGCAGAAGAAGTAACCGCCGAGGTCGCCGAGAGCGCCGAGGAAAGGAGTTATGAAAAATCCCGCCTCAACAGGTTGGCGAACCCGGTGAAGTCGCGCAGCTGCTAACGCAATCTCTTGAAAAAACTGCTTTCCCTCGGCGCTCTCGGCGACCTCGGCGGTTCAACTGCATTCTTTATGTTCACGGCGCACCGCTCGTCGTCGGTGGAATGACGGGTACATGGGATGGCGGAAGATCGTCCGTCTCCATCGACCGCGGCGGCTTAGCCGGGAAGATCCGCCGCACCACCACATAAAACACCGGCACCAGGAACACCGCCAGCACCGTTGCGGTGATCATGCCGCCCATCACGGCGGTGCCGATAGCCCGTTGACTGGCGGAGCCGGCGCCGTTGGCGATGGCGAGGGGGAGTACGCCTAAGATGAACGCCAGCGAAGTCATCAGGATCGGGCGGAAGCGCAGGTGCACGGCTTCGACCACGGCGTCGATCGCAGATCGTCCCTGGGCCTGGAGTTCTTTGGCGAACTCGATGATCAGGATCGCGTTCTTTGCCGACAAGCCGATGATCGCCACCAGACCGACTTTGAAGTAAACGTCGTTCGGCATGTCGCGCAGCGTGCTGCCAAGCAGCGCGCCGAGGATGCCCAGCGGTACCACCAACATCACCGCAGCAGGGATCGACCAGCTTTCATAGAGCGCAGCGAGGCAGAGGAACACCACCAGGAACGACAGTGCGAACAGCGCCGGTGCTTGCGCGCCGGAGGCTTTTTCTTCTGCCGAGGTGCCGGTCCATTCGTAACCGAAACCAAGTGGCAGTTGTGCGGCGAGTCGTTCCATCTCCTTGATCGCTTCACCGGTGCTGTACCCAGGCGCGGTGTCGCCAAAAATACGCACCGCGGGGTAGCCGTTGTAACGCACCGCCTGCACCGGGCCGTCGACCCAGCGCATGGTGGTGAAGGCCGCGAGCGGCACGAGGTCGCCGCGTTGGCTGCGCACGGGCAGCGAGGCGAGATCCTCCGGGTTCATGCGGTCCATCGCATCCGCTTGGACGATGACGCGTTGCAGGCGTCCACGGTTGGGGAAGTCGCAACCACAACAAAACCACGGCACCAACGTCCGGCCGTCTGCGAGAACATCAGCGTGAAGGGATTCAATGGCTTCATGAGGCTGGTTAAAACGCACGACGCGCTGGCGATTGCCAGCGCGTCGTCGTTTCACGGCACGGAGAATATCCGCTTATTTGTCCCAGGGCATCCCGGCTTTGATCCACTCTTCAATGATCTTCACCTGATCAGCGGTGAGCTTCGTATCCTTGCCCTTCTTTTGGGGCGGCATGTTGTAGTCGGGATCTTCGTGTTCAAACTTGATCGACTTCACCACGTCGGACTTCTCAGGCTTGCCCGGCTCGACCATCTTGCCGTTCTCGCCGCCCTTGAGCCATGCTTCTTTGGTGTCGAGGCGCAGCTTGCCCTTCTGCTTCTCGGCGCCGTGGCAACTGATGCAGGACTTCTCGATGATCGGCCACGCCTTGGCGAAAGTCTCATCGGCGGCGGTGAGGGAGGGGGCAGCGAAGGCGCCGAGCAGCAGAGCGGCAGCGGACGCACGGACGACGTTGAGCATGGGGTCCTCGTGGAATGGTTCTGGAGGTTGAGAAGGGCGCATCTGTCTCAGAAAAACCTGAGGTCGCAAGCACCTGTCTTGTCAGCTTGTTGTCACTGAGACGGATTTCCGTGTGGGGGCAAAAAGACTGACATCCGTAGGCGAGCAAAGCGGTGGAATTGGTTTCAATCGCACTGGGTGATGAGAACGGTTTTCACCAAGATGCTGCCGAGCAAGACAGGATCGGACATGGAGGACCGGAGGACCGGAGAACCGGAGAAAGAGCAAGTCAGAAGAGGTGGGATCCACGCGGTGACTCGGCCTTCGGGTTTCCTCCGGTTCTTCGGTCCTCCATGTCAGTCCCTTTTCCAGACAGCCTCCAAGACTCAGCCCAGAGCCTCATCGATCGCAGCGGCATCACCACCCACCACCAACACGAATCCATTGCCGGTGGCCTGAGCCCAGATGGTCGCGCAGGCGATCTTGTCCTGGGTATCGACGGTGGTGGCGAGATGCGCGCCTTTGACTTCCACCAGCAGCAGCCGGCCATCTGTCAGTTCGGCGATGAGGTCGGGATGGAACCAACGATTGCCGTCGAGTGGCCGACGGGGCAGGGCGAAGCCGTGGTCACCGACCGGATTGCGTATCCAGCGCACCACGCGGGGATGTTGGTCGAGGGCCTCGGCGGCGCGCTGTTCCTCGCCCGAATCGAAGCCCGCCACCAGCGGGTAGGCATGGCGACGGAAGCCGTGGTCGGCGTTGCCGTCTGCCGGGTAGGTGGTGAAGCGGAAGTGGTCCGCAGCGGTGCTCGTCTGCACCTGTGTCAGCAAGCGATCGGTTGCGCTGCGCGCAGCCTGTTCGCGCAGGTGATCGAGCCGTTCACGCAATACCGTCGCCAGACGCCAACGGTCGTGATCAAGCTCCGTCAAGGACAACAGGCGTTGGTCGAGGAGATGCGTCAAGGCGACCGCGACCCAGGCGCTGAGGTCATCGGGCCGCACATCGTCAGCCCACAAACGTCGTTCGATCCACGCGGCGAGCGCGGCCTGGGTCGCGGTGGTCGGCTCGTGCGGGGGAACCGGCAGCGCTTCGGCCTGCCAAGTGCCGTCGTCATCGAGGTCGACCTCGGCAATCCCAGGACCGGCGGCACCGGGTTGGTATTCCCCTGGTGACAACCGCGCAGCGTCGGCGGTCAGCACCCACTCACTGGCCAGCCGATGCGTATCGCGGAACGGTTCCCACACCGATGGACGCAGGGGATCCTGTACCAGCAGGCGTGGTACCAGGAACGGCGGCGACGGTTCCGCCTGCCACGTCGCTGTGGTTTTTCCCGCGGATTGCACCAGTTGCAGGGTCTCTTGCGCACTGAAGCCGAGCCCTTCGGTCAGGCAGCCACGCAGCGCTGCCAGCGCGACATCGAACTCCGGCGCGACCGCGTAGGCGTAGCTGCGGTTGAGCGCGTCGTGGCTGCGCAGCCGTGCACCAGGTTGCCGCAGGATGCGCCCGACCAGTTGCACCGCGGCGGTGTCGGTGAAGGAACCACGCAGCGTGCAGAGCACCGCGGCGGCCGGACAGTCCCAGCCTTCGCGCAGCGCCTCGACGGTGATGATGGTGGTGATCGGGCAGGTGGGATCATCAAGGTCGATGCCATCGAGCCCGCGCTCATCACCGGTGGCGATGACGATGGCGTCGTCTGTCAGACCGCAGGATTTTATGAGGTGCTCGCGCACCACGTCCGGCGTCATCGCCCCAGGATGACGGCGGGCCTCGGCCTGGATCAGCAGGAGGGGACGGAGTACGGGTGCGTCGGTTTCTGCCGCAGCAAGCGCTGCCAGGTCGTGGCGTCGCTGCACCGCATCCGCTAGGCAGCGGTCAGGCGCGGGATCGGTGGCGAGCACCAACGGCAATTTCAATAGGTGTTCAGCTTTGAGCGCCGCGGCATCTACCCGGCACAGAACATTCGCTGGCCACGGTTGCCGTGCGGGCGTGGCGGTGAGTTCGAGCACGAAGCCTGGCGCCAAACGTGTGAGCGTCTCGAACGACAGCGGCGTGCGTGCGTTGTGCGCCTCATCGACGATCACCACCGGGCGGCGACGGGCGATGACTTCAGCCAAGGTGTGTGCGCCGCTTTCGCCGAAAGAGCCGCCGAGGGCGTCGCTGGTGGCGTAGACCTGCCGGCCTTGCGGATCAGCGATGCGGAACTGCTGGATGGTCGCCACCAGGATCACGCTGGCGGCGTGGTAGGCGCTCGGTGGTAACCGTAGCGCCTGCGCTACGTCGACCACGCGCACCGGACCAAGACCTCCGAAACCATCGATGCCGGCGGTGCTGGCCTGCGCGACCATATGCGCGGGATCGCGGAGATGATGCAGCGTTTGCTCGGCGATCGCGGTCGAGGGTACCAACCACACCACCAGCGCCGGAACGCGGTGCAGCGCATGGCCGGCGACGATGCCGGCGGCGGCAGCGGCCAGCAGCGTCTTGCCGCCGCCGGTGGGGATGGCGAGACAGACGCAGGGCGCGTCGATCAATGGTGGTGGTCGATAGGTTTCGCCGTACTCGGCAAATGCGACAGCGGGATCGCTACCTGCGGACAAGCGATCACAGTAACGACGTAAGCGCGTGAGCACCTGACGTTGGAAGGCTTTGAGCGTGACGCTCATCGTCGTCTCAGCCGCCGAGCGCGGCGAGCGCCTGCGGCAGTTGGCGGAAGGTCAGGCGGTGGCGGCGCAGATCGTCTTCGCCCAGGCGGCAGACAGCGCCGTAGATCAGACGTGGTCCGTCGTGCGGTGCGAGCTTGGCGAGCATCGTTGGCGTCAGCGCGTTGCGGCTCGCACCGTCTTTGTCCGGCACGCTGCCGCCGGCGAGCAGGTAGACACCAGTGCCATCGCCACCAACGCCGAGGAACGCCCGTTCAGCGGTTTTATCCGCTGGCCACGTTGCCCCGGTGGCGTGCCACCACACCAGCGCGGCGAGGTCCGGGTAGGCCAAGTCACCGAGTCGGCCGTCGCCATCGACCAGCGGTTTGCCGAGACGTTTATAGGTCCACGCCTCGCCCAGTCCTGACTCACCGTTGCCAACACTCGCGCGGCGCAGGCGTTCGCGGGTGATCTTCTGACAGATGTTCGGACCGTCATCCTGGTCGCGACCGAGCTGCACCAAAATGCAGCGACGGGATTCTCCGCCGATCGAGTTCAGGCGCATCACCGCATGCCCGGTGGTTCCGCTACCAGCGAAAGCATCGAGCACCGTATCGCCGGGATTACTGCCGATGGTCAGCACGCGTTCGATCAGCCGCAGCGGCTTGGGCGAGATAAACACCGCCGCGCTATCGCGGAAGTCCATCAGCTCGACGAGTTCCTTCTTGGCTTCCTGCGTGTGGCCGACCTCGTCGTAGGTCCACAAGGTTTGCGGCGTGACGCCGGCCTTCACCTCGGAGAGGAAACGTTTGATCGACGGCACACTGTTGCGGTCTTTGCCCCACCAGATGCGTTTGTCGCGGTGCAGCTCCGCAAGTTTGGTCGCCGACACGCGCCAGTAGGAACCTTTCGGTGGCCCCGCGATTTCACGCCCACCTGGGCACGTGATGGAGTAGGTGCCTTCGCTGTAGCTGTTGCGCGCCGACAGGTCGCCGGACTTCCACGGTCCGCGGGGATCCTTGTCGGGATTCTTGTAGGCCTTGTCCTGCGCGGCGGAGCGCGGCACCAAGTTCGGTTTCCAGCGACGTGCGTCCTTGGCGTAGATCACCAGGTAGTCGTGGTCGTCGCTGAAATGACGCGCACTGTTTTTCGGTGAATAGACCTTCTGCCAGATCACCGTGGCGATGAACTGCTCGGCGCCGAAGATCTCATCCATCAGCAAACGGAGGGGGCCGATCTCGTGATCATCAAGGAACACCCAGATGCTGCCGTCTTCGCTCAGCAACTCGCGCAGCAGCATCAGCCGCGGGTACATCAGGCAGAGCCACTTGTCGTGGCGCGTCAGGTCATCGCGACCGACCGCCTTGCCCAGCCACGCGCGCATCGCCGGGCTGTTCACTGCGTCGTTGTAGACCCAGTTCTCGTTGCCGGTGTTGTAGGGGGGATCGATGGTGACGCATTTCACCCGACCCTGGTGGCGCGGCAGCAGCGCGCGCAGGGCCTCCAGATTGTCGCCTTCGATCAGTTCATGGCCGACGTCCCGCCCAGGAATGGCCTGCGCGGCGACCTCATCCAACAGGCGCAGCGGCACCTTCCGGTGGAGGTCGAGCACCGCCTCCTTTCCAATCCAAGTCATGCGCGGCATGGCGGGGCATCCTGGGCTGGCGGACGGGAGCGCAACCCGGTGTGCAGAGCCGGCCTATGACTCATAGTTCAGGTGGCGGGCAACGACCGATGGCACCCGGCGGTACTACCGGCACGTTTTGCCATCTGCCTACCATTCCCAGGAGTCCACATGATCCGCATGCTTGTTCCCGCCTTGTTGGTCGCCCTGTCGTGGTCGCAATTCGCCAGCGCCGAGGACAAGAACACCGACCTGGCGCTCGATCCGGCGAAAGCCGGCCCTGACTTTGCCATCCAAGGTGAGTACGAGGCCGCGCCAGCTGACAAACTCGGCGTGCAGGTCATCGCGCTCGGTGGCGGAACTTTCCGCGTGTGCATTGAGGCCGGTGGTCTGCCAGGTGCCGGCTGGGATGGCATGGGCAAGGTGCAGTTGGAGGGCAAGGCCGAGGGCGGCAAGGTCGCCGTGAACGGCAAAGGCTGGAACCTGACTCTCGACGACGGTGGCGTCACGGCGATCGATGACACCGACAAGCGCACCGTGCAGTTGAAGAAGGTCCTCCGCCAGAGCCCGACCATGGGCGCCAAACCGCCGGAAGGCGCGATCGTGTTGTTCGACGGCAGCAACGTCGATGCCTGGAACGGTTCGATGGATGACCGCAAGCTGCTGAAGTACGGCGCGACGACCAAACAAAAGTTCGGCAGCTTCACGCTTCACCTGGAGTTCATCCTGCCGTTCAAGCCCTACGGTCGCGGCCAGGATCGCGGCAACAGCGGGCTGTACCTGCAAGAACGTTACGAGTGCCAGGTGCTCGACTCCTTCGGGCTGAACGGCGAGAACAACGAGTGCGGCGGCATCTACACCATCGCCAAGCCGCAGGTGAACATGTGTTTCCCGCCGCTGTCGTGGCAGACCTACGACGTCGACTTCACCGCCGCCGCGTGGGCCGACGGCAAGAAGACCGCCAACGCCAAGGTCACCATTCGCCACAACGGCGTGGTCATCCACCAGGATCAGGAACTGCCGAAGCCCACCGGTGGCGGCAAACCGGAGAGCGCGGAACCCGGCGGCCTGCACCTCCAGGACCACGGCAATCCGACATTCTACCGCAACATCTGGTTGCTGGAAAAGAAGTGATTCCGCAATAGCGGTACGCGATCGCCGCGCGCGAGCACGGTAACCGCAGAGACGCAGAGGTACGAGGAGGGCCGCAGAGATGCGGCCCTCGCTTATTTCAATGGATGTAACTTCATCAGCCCCAGGTTGCAGCCGCCACGTTTCATGGCGTAAGGACACATCACCCCATCAGCGATCGTCGGCGTTCTGGATCCGTTCTTCGGGCGGTAGTTTGGAGTTGGGCCAGGAGTGCGGACGGACGCGCACGATGCGGCCGGGACGGTAGCCCTCCAGCAGTGCCCAGCAATTCACCCTGAGTTGGATGCCGCTGCTGCCGGGCGGCGGGTTAGGGAGCTCCTTGAGTTCGACGCGATCGCCGCCCTTCTTGTCGTGGTCCTGCCACCACGAGCGCAGGGTCACGTCAGCAGCGGCGATGTCGAAACCGCCGGTGTGTTTGCGCACCTCGTCGTAGAGCGATGGGTCCATACCACCAAACAGCGTGACCGTGACGATGCCATGGCCACCCGCGAGGTGTTCGACATGATCAATCCAGCCGGCGAGCCAACGGTGGTGTTGATGATGCACGTGAAGGCGACGTTGCTGCTCAGCGGCGACGTCGCGGCTCTCTTGATCGATCCACACATCGGCGATGTGAAAAACCCCGTTCTTCCATTCTGGCGCCCAGGTCAGATTGAGCTGCACGACTTGTTGAGCGGCGAGCTCGCTGAGTTCCGCGAATTGCCGGCCTTTCCAAATACGCGTGCTGAGGTCGATCTCCAAAGTTTTGGCGCCGCGCAGCCCGTTGGCCGCGGTGGTGCCAGATGACGTGACCGCCAGTGTGCCTTTCTTCAGATCCACGGCGGTGATGGTCCACGTTTGGCCCTGGCGCTGATAGAAACTGATGTCGTCTTCCAAGGTGATGACGTGGGTTTCCTTGGGCACGTGTTGAGGCTCGCGCGTCGGCGGAGCGATGGTGGTGTCGCCCGCGGGCGGGAGCACGAACCGGCCATGCACATGCGTGCCGATGGGAATGTCGCGCAGTTCGGCGGGTGCGCCGTGATAGCGGATCGTGCCGTAGGGCAGCAGCGCGAAGCGATGGGACGGTGCGCTGTGGTACTTGCCGTCCGAGCCGTCGCCGTCGAGACGGATGGCACCGCGGCGATTCACGTGATCCACCGACACCAATTCACCGGCGTAGTACGTGCCGGCGTCCGGCGGCGGGAACTCTCCCAGCTTGGGTACATAGGCGGCCGGCTCTCCGGCGTGCAGTCCACCGGCTACCAAGCAGATGAAAATCAGCGCCCAGAAGCAACGTTGGGTTATGAAGCTATTTATAAAGGCAGGACTGACATGGAGGACCGGAGGACCGGAGGAGGAGAGAGCGGATGAACGGGCGATCTTAACCGACAACTCGATTTTCGTTTTTCTCCGGTCCTCCGGTCCTCCATGTGAATGTCTGCTTTTCCCGACAACGTCTAAAGAATTGTCTGCGTTCCTCATGACAACACCTCCGGCATCGTGCTGATACTGTCGCCGAAGCTGGTGGCCTCGATGCCCATGCGTTGCGCCATGGTCAACAACAGGTTGCTCAGGCGCGCTTTCTCATTCACCGGACGACCGCAGATTCCGTAGTGTCTTCCCGCATCGTTCAGGTCGTAGCCGTCAAACTTGGCCATGGCGTTGAAGTCGACGTGGCGGCCATGTTTGAAGCCCAACTTGCTGCCGCCGGCAAGGATGATCGGCAGGTTGGCGTTGCCGTGGCTGTGGCCGAACGACATCCCGCTGCCGTAGAGCGCCATGGTGGTGTCGATCAGTGGACCGTCGGCATCACGCACCGTACTGAGCCGCTCAAGCAGGTAGGCGAACTGCGCGATGTTGAAGGCATCGCTCTCGGTGAGTTGACGTAGCAGGTCCGGGTTGCCGTTGTGATGCGACAGCGAATGCCGGTCCTGGCGGATGTTGATCTCCGGAATCGCCAGGCCCTGACCTTCCTGGCCGGTGCAAAAGGTCGCCACACGTGTGAGGTCGGCTTGGAAGGCCAACACCATGAGGTCGTACATGGTGCGGAAATAATCGCCGACCTGTTGCTGCGAGACGTCGCGGTTGAGGCGTTGTTGATCCGGCGCATCGACTTTGGGCCGTGGGGTATCGAGCCAGGAATCCGCGCGCTCGGTTCGCACTTCGACTTCGCGCACCGAGGTCAGGTACTGCTCCAAACGTCCGCGATCTTCGCGCCCGAGTTGCCCGTCCAGTCCACGCGCTTCGTCCAGGATGGCGTCCAGGATGCTGCCGCGGCGGTGCAGGCCGCGGCGTTGTTTGGCTGGTCCGCCCTTGGGCTCTTCGAACAGGGCGCGGAACACCACGCCGGCGTTGGACTCCGCCGGTAACTGGATGCCATCGGCGTTCCACGACAACGCGCCCTGGGCGGCCAGCTCGATGGAGGAGAACCGCGTGTGCTGTGCGGTTTTTTGCGCGATGAGTTGGTCGACCGAGATGGTGTTGCGATCCGACTGGCCAAGCCGACCACCGGTGAGCCAGATCTTGACGCAGTTGTGATGATTCCCGAGCCCGTTGGGATGGTACAACCCGCTGATCGGAGTGATCACCGCGCGATGTTTTTCCAGCGCCCGCAGCGAGGTCGACATTTTATAGTCGGGCCCAGCGGTGGTGATCTGGTAGTCCAGCGTGTTGACGCCATTCGGCACATAGATGAACACGCTACGCTGCGCCTTTCCGGTGCTGCGTTTGAGCGGGTCGGCACCAGACAGCGGACGCATGCAATCGAGCAGCGGCAAAGCGAGCGCGACCCCGAGGCCCTTCAGGACATGACGGCGGCTGAGCAGCCAATGCTGACGGCGAATGTTCATGGTGTCATCCTTGCGGTTTGGTCAGTGCGTGCGGGAAACGGCTCAGCGTTTCTGAAACAAGTCGGAGAGCACCAGTTGTTCGACGACATCCTTAAGACGGTACTTGTCCTTGGCGCTGCCCTGGGCGATCGCATGGATCTGTGCCAGGTCATCGACGGTCATCACCCGTCGCACGGCAAAGGTGGCAAGCTGCTCGACGAAGGCCTCGGCGAAACGATCGATATCCTGCGTGAGCAACTGCTTGAAAGCCTCGGGCCCATCATAGCGCCGGCCATCGGGCAGCGTGCCGCTGGCATCGACGGTGGGATTGGTGCCCTGGCCCGCGGTCATCACTTCCTGCGTGCGCCATTGCCCGATCGCATCGTAGTTGTCGAAAGCGAAACCGAGGGGATCGATCTTGCGGTGGCATGACGCGCAGTTGGCGTTGGACGCATGCGCCTCCAGTTGTTTGCGCACCGTGGCCTTTGGCACATTTGCCGGTGTGGGCGCCAGCGGTTCGACATTCGGCGGCGGTGGTGGCGGCGTGTGGCCGAACACCGCCTCAGAAACCCACACGCCACGATGTACCGGCCGATGCCGCGTACCGTCAGAGGTCAGCGACAGCACCGATGCCTGGGTCAGCAGACCACCGCGATGATCTTCCGGACGCAGTGCCACACGCTGGAAACCGGAACTCGTGAGCGGCGGAACCTGATAGTGCAAGGCCAAGCGCGGATTCAGCATCGTCCAGTCGGAGTGCAGGAATTCGCTGAGCGAGAGGTTGCGGGCGAATACTTCGCTGAAGAAACCTGTGGTTTCCAGCACCATGCTTTTTTCCAGCCAGACGTCGTAGTCGGGGTAGAGCTTGGGATCGGGCGGGAACATGCCGACCTTGTGCAATTGCAGCCACTGGCGGGGAAACGCCTCGGTGAAGCGCCGGATCTTCGGGTCGGCAAGCATGCGCTTCAGATGGGCGCGTAATTGCTCCGGCTGATGCAAGGTGTTGGCGCGTGCGGCTGCCAGCAGCGCCTCGTCCGGCATCGACCCCCAAAGGAAATACGCCAAGCGCGTGGCCAGTTCCCAATCATTCAAACGCGCGCGTCGCTGGGTGGCCGATCCTTCCTCAATGAAGAAGAAGTTTTTCGAGGTCAGGATGCCGGTCATCGCCGCGAGCATGGCGGAGCGGAAGGACTCGCCCGCTGCGAGCTCTTGCTCCAGCACCGTGACGTAGCGCGCCAACTCCGCCGCCAATGCCGGACGTCGCCAGGCGCGATCGGCAAATAACTGCAGCGACGCGCGTGCTTGGTTCATATCTCCAGCCGTGGTTGGCATCAGTCCGTCGCGTTTGCGCTGATCTGCTTCGCTGACCAGCGGACCCTCCCATTCAATCCAATCGACCAGCAGCAGGGGGTGCAGCGGCTTGCCGGCATCATCAGTCAGCTTGTAGCCGGTCGGCTCCATATAACGGGTGTCGCTGGTGCTGATGAAATAATTGCTGCCCATGGTCAGCACATTGCGCGTGTGACCTTCGATGGTCCCGGCCACGGCGTTGTAGATGTCGAGCTCCACCGGCGGCGACAGGAAAGTTTCGAATTGAACGATCACCGGTTTGCCTTCGGGCGCGATGATGTCTTCGTCAAAGATCGTGCGTTTCAATTCGGTATGCCAGATCGCCAAGTGCGGTGCGCGGCCACCAGCGGGCTGCAGGCCACTGAGTTGGATGCGCGCACGGTACATGCCGGGCTGAATATGGAGGCCACCCCAATACCCGCGCAGGGCCGGCAGCTTGTGCTCTGGCCAGACCACCGCGCGCACCTGCTTGGCGATGCCCATGGCCTCGAGTTTTTTGCGTTCGTTGCGGTGCGCCATCTCGATGGCGTCGGCGCGGAAGACGGTCGACTTGGTCGGCTGTTCCGGGAAGGCGCGTTCGAGCACGGTCTCCGCCGCCTTGAAATAGCGCTCGACGTGCGACGGCGACAGCGACAGCAGCGAGCCAATGCGTTCGAACCCATGCCACCTGGGGTCCTCGCTGAACGTTCCAGGCAGAAGCACGTCGTAGTGCACCCCCAGCAAATCGTAGATGGTGTTGGCGTATTCCTCGCGGCTGAGCCGGTAATGCGCAATGGGGCCGCGTTTGGCCATGCGCGCCGCTTCGCCGGCTTTGATTTGTCCGGCGATCCAGTCCACCACCGCACCGAGTTCGTTGACCGAAGGCTTCGCCTCGTCCTTAGGGGGCATCTCGCCGGCATTGATGCGCGTCATAATCTCGGCCCAGCGCTCAGCGTCGACGTGGTTGGAAAAATCACGTCCCAGGGTATCCAGGCGCAAATCGCCTTTCTGTTTCGTGGCATCGTGGCAACGCAGGCAGTGGTCTTTAAGGAAGCCGTCGATGGCGCGGCCGGCGGTTGCTGGCTTGTCCGCGCCGGCGAGGTGCCCGCCGAGGGTGGCGAACAGCAGCAGCGTGGTCATCAGTAGCTTCATCGCGGGATCCTGTCTGGACATGGTACCACCTGCATTCGAGGCGCGTCGGCGTTTATATTGAGCAGCTGTCTGGAAAGACCCACTTCACATGGAGAACCGGAGCACCGGAGAAAAACGAGAAACGATATGCCGAAGAACATCAGTGGTTCTCCAACGCTCTCTTCCTCCGGTCCTCCGGTCCTCCATGTCAGTCCTGCCTTCCCAGATAGCTTCTGAGAGGGGATAGTGCCAGCCCGCCACCAGGGCGCATGCCACGACAATCCGTCACACCCCTGGGTGCTGGCAATCTGGCGATTGCACCATTATGGCAGCATGAGGATGTCCGTCCGTCGAGCTACATTGGGGTGGTTGCTCGCTGCCGCGCTCGGCTTGGGGGCTCAGGAATCGACCTCCCAGCATGAACGGCTCGCGGCGATCGAACGCGACCAGGCCAGTCTGCCTCAGCTCATCCTGTCGCAGCAGTCGCATCAGCGCATTGGTTTTCACGGGCTGCAGGCGGATCCGGCGTGGATCGCCATCGATTTAGGGCGCACCGTCACTCCGGACCGCATTGCCGTCTTTCCGGCGCGGTCGCAACTGGCGGAGCGGGTGCCCTCTCCTGGGTTTCCCGCGGCCTTCGATGTGGAGATCGCCGAGACCGAGGACTTCGCTCGCGCCATCCGCATTGTCCGCTGGAGCGAGCCGCTGCCGGGTGCTGGCGAGCACCTGCCGTTTCTGATCTTCTCGGGCAATGGCGCGACCGGTCGCTTCATCCGTTTACGCGTCACCGGGCTGCGACCCGATCCCGATCAAAGCGATCGGCAGTATTTTCGCATCGGCGAGATCGTGGTCTTGGCGGACGGCCTCAACGTTGCCCTGCACGCGCCGGTCAGCAGTTCCGCGTCCACCGAGTCGGCTCGGCGGTGGGAGCGCATCAACGTCAATGACGGCTATCTGTGGTGCCTGCCGCTGTTGGGAGCGTCGCCGTCGCCGACGCATGGTTTCCAGAGTGGCGTCAGTGTCGCCGCCGTGGTGGCCGACCGCAGTTGGGTCGAGGTCGATCTGGGCGATGTGATGCCCATCGATCAGATCCACTTGGTGCCGGCGCATCCGCGCGACTTCGCCGATTCCTCCGGCTTCGGTTTCCCCACGCACTTCCGGGTACTGGGTGATGCGGGGACGCCGACCGAGACAGTGATCCTCAAAGAGTTGGAACCCGTGTGGCCCGCCGATGCGCTGCCGAATCCCGGCTCGGCACAGGTGATGGTGGCCACGCCTGGGCTGAGTGCTCGCCGCATCCGAGTTTCTTGCCAAGCGCTCTGGCGGCGTGGCCCGGGGAGCGGAAAAGGCCCCGATGAACACGTCTTCGCGCTGAGCGAACTGCAGGTGTGGCGCGGTCGCACGAACATCGCCGCTTGGAGACCGGTGCTGGCAGCCGATGCCACGCAAACCACAGGCTGGTCGCCAGAGGCGCTGACCGACGGGTATTCGAGCCGTCATCAACTCATTGATTGGGATGCTTGGCTCGACGGCATTGAACGCGGCGAACATCTGCGCGAAGAAGCCAAGACTTTGCGCGCTGGTCTCGCGCTCGAACACGAACGTTGGCAGCAGCGCCTAGTGCTCATCGCCATCAGTGCCGCCGTCCTCATCGCCCTGCTCGCCGCCATCGCCTTGCTGCTGCTGCGCACACGTGCCGGGCGCGAACGCGACGTTCTACGCATGCGCATTGCCCGCGACCTGCACGATGAGATTGGCGCAGGCTTGTCCCACTTGGCGATGCAGAGTGACTTGGCCAAGCAACACTTGAAGCAAGGCGACCTGCACGGCGACCGCCTTGATGCGATGTCGGCATCGGCGCGTGAGTTGATCGATCACATGCGCGACATCATTTGGCTGCTGGCGCCAAAGGCCGGTGATTGGCGCGATCTTGCGCGCCGAATGGAGGCGATCGCCAACCGCCTGCTGGAGGGCATCCCGCATAGCGTGGTGGTCACTGGCACGCCACCCGATGGCCAGCCAGCGATCGCCTGGTCACGCGATGTGGTGTCGTTCATGAAGGAGGCCCTGACCAACGCCCGACGGCACAGCCAGGCGCAGCACGTACGGGTGTCGATCACCTGGAGCGAGCGGCTGGTGATTGAAATCTGCGACGACGGCACCGGCTTCGATGTCAACGACGCTCGCCCGCACGGCGGCTCTGGACTGGACAACCTCCGCCAACGCGCCGCTGCGCTGTCGGCTACTTTGGAGCTGCACAGCAGCCCAGGGCAGGGCACCCGCATCCAACTCAGCGTGGGCATCGAGGCCATCTGAGAAGCTGTCGGGAAAGGCTGGACCGACATGGAGGACCGGAGGACCGGAGGAATACGGAGCGGCGGAACCTCGGGTGTTCACCGACACTTCGTTACTTGCTTCTCTCCGGTTCTCCGGTCCTCCATGTAAATTTCGGTCTTTCCAGACCACTTCTGAGGCCGCACGCTGCAACCTCCAACCGCCACGAATTACCCATGACTGAAACCACCTTATCCACCATCTGGATCGTCGAGGACCACGACCGGTTGCGTCAGACTCTGGGCGAGGCCATGACGCTGGCAGGTGCCACCACGGTCCGGTTGTTTGCCAGCTGCGAGGCGGCGTTGGCCGCGTTCCCAGGTCCTGGCAGTAGCGGCCTTAGCGGCCTTAGCGGCCTTAGCGGCCTTAGCGGCCTTAGCGGCCTTAGCGGCAGTAGCCCACAGGTCATCATCCTCGACATCGGGCTTCCAGGCATGTCCGGCATCGACGGCATCGCCCGCTTCAAGGTGCTCGCGCCGGCCTGCCACATCATCATGTTCAGTGTCTTCGATGATCTCGCCCGCGTGTTTAACGCCATCTGCGCCGGAGCCTCAGGCTATCTGCTCAAGTCCGAGACGCTGGAGCGCATCGTCGGCGCCGTGCAGGAAGTGCTGCACGGTGGCGCCCCGATGTCGCCGGAGATCGCCCGCAGCGTCCTGGATCGCTTCAGCCGACTGCGACCGTCGACTGGCGCGGTCGAACTGTCGGAGCGTGAACGCGACGTCCTGCGCTTGCTCGCCGATGGCCTGACCAAAAAGGAGATTTCCACCAAGCTCGATCTGAGCCTGCATACGGTCGACAACTACGTGCGCCGCATCTACGCGAAACTGCACGTGAACACCCTCGGCGGCGCGGTGGCCAAGGCGCTGCGCGAAGGTTTGGTGTAGCACCGCAGGACGATCTGATAGCTGTTGATCGAGCAGCATTGAAGTCAGGCCAACAGCGGTGATGCCAACTGAGTTGAGGCCAACTGAGTTGAGGCCAACAAAAAACCCAGCGGCGCGGGCCGCTGGGTTTTTATGTGCGTTCGAGAGTGACGAAAGCTTAGGACAGGCCTTCCATCATCTTCTTGCTGTCGCCGTGGCTTTCGAGCGGGCAACCAGCGCGGGCGGCCATGGCCAGGAACAGGTCACACACATTGCTCTGGGTGTCGATCACGCGGCCCGAATTGATCGTGCCGCCGCCGCGACCGGCGAGGAGCATCGGCAGGTCGTCGTGGTTGTGGCGATCACCGTCACCGATGGCTGAGCCGTAGAGCACCATGCTGTTGTCGAGCAACGTGCCCTTGCCGTCGTTGAGCGACTTCATGCGTTGCAGCATGTACGACAGCAGTTCGACGTGGTGGGTGTTGATCTTGGTCAGGTCTTCGAGTTTGCCGGCATCCTTCTGGTGGTGCGACATCTCGTGGTGGGCGCGCGAGACACCGATGTCGGGATAGTTGCGGTTCGAGCCGCCGTTGCCCATCATAAAGCTGATGACGCGGGTGGTGTCGGTCTGGAAGGCCAGGATCGACAGGTCGAACATCAGCTTCACGTGCTCGGCGAAGTTCTGCGGCTTGTCGCCTGGGACCTTCACTTCGATGGTGGCGCTGTAGGTGCCGGGCTTCTTGGCGGCGGCGGCCTCGGCGGCGACTTCGGCTTCCTGCTGCGCGTGTTCGATGCGTTTTTCCAGCGCGCGCACCGAGTCGAGGTACTCATCGAGTTTGCGCTGGTCGACACCACCGATGTTTCCGCGCAGACGTTTGGCATCTTCGAGCACAAGGTCGAGCACGCTCTGGTCGAGGGTCTTCTCATCGCCACTGCCACCGCTGGCGGCGAACTTGCTGGTGTCGACGTCCGGGCCGCCCTTCTTGGGCTTCACGTTCTTCTTGGCCGAGAACATGCGGTCGAAGGCGGCCTTGGGATTGATCTCTTTGGCCATCGGGGTGTTGGCCGTGCGCCACGAGATGTTCGAGGAATACGCGCAGGAATAACCGGAGTCGCAGTTGCCGGCCTGGCCGCCCTGTTCGATCCCGAGTTCGAGCGACGGCAGCGAGGTGTAGATACCGATCTTATCGGCCAACAGCTGGTCGATCGATTGGCCGACCTGGATATCGGCGCCGGCGGTCTTGCGCGCTTGTGCACCGGTGAGGAAGGTTGCCGTTTCGCGCGCGTGGTCGCCAGCTCCGTCGCCGTTGCCGCCGGCCTTATCGTGGCGCAGGTTGTTGATCACCAGTACGTCGCTGATCACCGGCACCAGCGGTTGGAGCGTGCGTGGGATGACGCCCGGCGCGTCCTTCTTGAACTTCCAATTGTCGTAGACCACGCCGTTGGGGATCATGATGAACATCGAGCGCACGGGCGGCTTGAACACGCCTTTGCCCTTGGGCGTCTCGGCCCAACCCATGGTTTCCAGCAGGGGGAGCGCCATCGCGACGCCCAGACCGCGCAGGGCGGTGCGGCGGGAGATCAACCAGGACTTCTGCATGGGATGTTCCTTGTCGCTTTCTTCGGTACTGACTGTCAGGGATTGCGGCGGTTCATGAAGGGATAACTGGTGACTATCCGCGTGATCAGGGTCGACATACGGTACTCGTTCTTGGCGACCGCGGCGGAGATGCTCTCAACTACTTGGTCATCATAGTCCATTAACCCACGTCCCAAGGCGAAGATCAGCATCTTCTCGGTGACACAGCGAGTGAAGGCGTCCTTGCGGCTCATGAAGATGGTCTTGAGCTCGACGGCATTGGAGAATTTGACCCCGCCTGGCAGGTCGCCGGCGGTGTCGAGTTTGACCCCTTCGTCACTGGTACGCCAGCGGCCGATGGCGTCGTAATTCTCGAAGCCGAAACCGATAGCATCCATCTTGATGTGGCACGACGCGCACACCGGGTCCTGGCGGTGCTTCACCATCTTCTCGCGCAGGCTGAGGCTGGCGGTGATGCCCTTGTCCTGTTCCTCCAATGGCGGGACCGCGGCTGGGGGTGGGGGCGGCGGTTCGCCAACGATCTGTTCCAGGATCCACTTGCCGCGTTTCACTGGGCTGGTGCGACCGGGCTGCGAGGTCACGGTCAGCACGGCCGCCATGGTTAGCACGCCGCCACGGTTGCGGTCCTTGAGCTCGACGCGGCGCATGTTCAGTCCGCTGACGTTCGGCAGGCCATAGTGTTTGGCCAGGCGCTCGTTGACGAAGGTGTAATCGGCGTCGAGGAACTCCAGGATGCTGCGGTCGTCCTGCATGATGTATTCGAAGAACATCATAGCCTCATCGTACATCGCGGTCTTGAGCTGCCGATTGTAGTCAGGGAATTTTTTCAAATCGGGTGTGATCTCTTCCAGGCTGCGCAGGGTCAGCCATTGTTCTCCGAAGGTTTCGGCCAGGGCGTGCGCCTTGCCGTCCTTGAGCATGCGGCGGGCCTGCTTTTCGACCATCGCTGGGTCGCGCAGCTTGCCTTGTTTCGCCAAGTCGAAGAGCTCGGCGTCGGGCATGCTCGACCACAGGAAGTACGACAGGCGCGAGGCCAGTTCGTAATCGTCAAGCGGGTAGGCGTTGTTGGCCAGGGTCGCCTTGCGGTCGGTTTCAATACGGTAGAGGAACGCGGGCGAGACCAGTACGGCCTTGAGCGTGTACTTGATCGCTTCATCGAAGGTCTCGCCTTCTTTGGTCGCACGATCGAAGATGGTTAGCAGGCGCTCTACCTGTTCCTTGGTTGCCGGACGACGGAAGGCGAGCGAGGCAAATTGGTCGACGATCTTCACCGCGGCATCGCGCGGTTTGATATCTGCGGTCGGTTCGGCGACGAAGATGCGCTTGTTGCGCTCCACGTTTTTTCCGCCGCCGGGGCCGCCGGTCAGTTCCAGGCTGGCAATGCTGAGCGTGCGCACAGCTGGTTTTCCGTCGCCTTTTTTCTCGCCTGGTTTGGGTTTCGCATCCTTGTCGGGCGCGGGTTCGGTGAAGGGATTGGCGAAGTGCAGGGTGATGCGACGTGAACCCTTCTCCAGGGTCAGCGGCACGGTCTGCGACGGCGGATTGCCCTTCTTGGCGGTGGCCTTGAGTTCCTTCACCACCTGGTTGTCGACCTTGACCACCAGCACGGCGGGATCCGGACCGGCGGGGACCTGACCGACGCGGATCTTCAGATTATATTTCCCATCAGCAGGAACGGCGACGGTGAGGATCGCTTCGCCGTGACTGGTGAAATCACGCGGTCCGGATCCGGATTCCGCCGGCACCGTTTTACCTTCATGGATGGCCGGCAACTGCGCGCCGTTGTAGGAAACGTACAGCGGCTGCGCGACGATGGCCTTGTCGAGGATGGTGGTCGCCGCGTCGAGGTACTTCTCCAGCAGCAGCGGTGGCAGCGACAACACATCGCCGATGTTGTCGAAGCCTTCACCCACGTCGTCGGAGGGGAACGAACTGCGCGCGGTGCGCATATCGATCCCGATCAGATCACGGATGGTGTAGTCGTACTCAGTGCGGTTCAGGCGGCGGATGGTCACGCGACCGGGATCCGGCGGGCCGTCATATTTTTTGAGATTCTTCAGCGCCTTAACGAGTGCTTCGCGCTCCTCCATCGACGGCCGCTTCTTGGCGGTGTCCGGCGGCATCAGGTGGTCGCCCACCTGGTCGATGACGTTGCGCCAGAGTTTGGTCGCGCGGCTGGCCGAACTGTCGTCCTTGTAGATCGTCAGGTCGAGATCGGCCTTCTTCTTTTCCGGGTTGTGACAGGTGACGCAGTAGGTCTCCAGCAGCGGCTTGACGTCTTTGGTGAACGAAGATTCCGCGCCCACCGCCGTTGTTAACGAGAGTGCGCTCAACGAGAGCGGCAGCAGACCGCTGATCAGCCAGATTCCGAGTCGCCGCACGTGCCTCCCCAGGCGTTTACCGCCATCAGTGATTGACAGTTGTACCTCGATCCTGTTGCCGTGCTGACAGCAACTTGCACAACCTGTGTCAAACATGTCCGGGTTCGCCGGACGGCGACAGGGAGGTCGGCCCGACCTGCACCAACGAACGGCATCCGAGGTGGATCGTGACTTTGTCCCAGGAGCGGTAGTCCTGACGTCACGGATGGTCGTGCTCCCACGAAAACGACGCACCGGCAGCCATTAAGCCGCCGGTGCGTCGCGCCGGGTGCGACGATTTGCTGGAACCGCACAGGTTCCGCATCGTCTGCATCAGCTCGGTCAAGGCTTACTTGAGGTCGAACAGCAGCAGTTCGCTGTCCTGGTCGGCGGTCACGGAGACCTGTGCTTCGTCGCTCACAGCGATGGCATCGCCATCGGACAGTTTCTGGCCGTTCGCGGTGACCGACCCCTTGGCCACGTGCAGCCAGGCATGTCGTCCAGGAGCCAGGGTATGTTCGACCTGCTTGCCGGCTGACAACACGCTGGCGTAGACCGCCGCGTCAGCGCCGATCTTGAGCGCGCCATCGGCACCCACGTTGTCGACCACCTTGGTCAGGCGGTCCTTGCGGCTGGCGAGCGGGAAGTGCTTCTGCCCGTAGGTCGGCTTGCCACCGACTTTGTCCGGCTGGATCCAGATCTGCAGCAGGTGGACGGGCTTGGCCGCATCCGGGTTGAACTCGCTGTGGAAGATGCCGGTGCCGGCGGACATGTACTGCACATCGCCTGGACGCATGACGTCGCCGTTGCCGAGCGAGTCCTTGTGCTCCAGCGCGCCGTCGAGCACGTAGGTGACGATCTCCATGTCGCGGTGCGGATGGGTGCCGAAGCCCATGCCGCCGGCGACGCGGTCATCGTTGATGACGCGCAGGGCGCGGAAGCCCATGTGGTCGGGATCGTAGTAGTCGCTGAAAGAAAACGTGTGCCACGAGTCGAGCCAGCCGATGGCGGAATGGCCGCGGTCGTTGGCTTTGCGGACGGTGATCATGGGAAACCTCCTGGGCGCGGGGCCCGTAGTGTCGACCACGTGAATCGGCAGGCCCTGGTGGCCGGCGGATCAGCGGATCGTACGCCTGTATTGTATTGCGATCGGGCCCCATCCTGGCAAGTAGGCACCTGCCGTTGGGTCACTTACCTGGCGGTAAGTGAGCGTCGAATGCCGCACAAAGCACCAGCGAAGAAGACCGGCGAGCCGACTCGGGAGTTCTGCGCCATCCACACCGCCCAGCAGCTCATCGGCGGCAAGTGGACGCTGATCGTGGTGTGGCACCTGCGCAGCGGTCGTCTGCGCTTTGGCGAGATCGAACGCGCCATCGGCGACGTGTCGCAAAAGGCCCTCACCGATGCGCTGAAACATCTCGACGGTGCCGGCCTGATCACCCGCACGGTGTTCGCCGAAGTGCCCCCACGGGTCGAGTACGCGCTGACGCCACTCGGTCGCACGCTGCTGCCGATCGTCGAGGCGATCGAGACCTGGATCGAACGCCACCAGGCCGACCTCACCAGCGGCGCAGCCCGCCCCGTAGTCGCCTGATCATGCATCATTTATCATTTCTCCCAGGAGTCCCCATGATCCGCACACTGCTTTGCCTCATCGCCCTGACGGCCACCCTGCATGCCGCCCACGAGGTGAAGACCGAGACCATCACCTATAAAGATGGCGACGTGACCCTGAAGGGTTTCCTCGCCACGCCTGCCGCCTTGGCCGGCACCGCCCCAGGCGTACTGGTGGTGCACGACTGGTACGGCTGCGGCCCCTACGCTCAGCAACGCGCCAAGGAACTGGCGCAGCGTGGCTACGTCGCCTTCGCCCTCGACATGTACGGCGATGGTAAGGTGGTCAGCGCACGCGAAGACGCCTCGGCCCTGGCAGGCGGTTTCTACAAGGACCTGCCGCTGATGGTGCGCCGTTCGCGCGCCGGCCTGGCGGTGCTGACCAGCCAGTCGACCGTCGACCTGGCGCGCGTAGCCGCGATCGGCTTCTGCTTCGGCGGCACGGTGTCGCTCAACCTCGCCCGTTCTGGCGACCCACTGGCGGGGATGGTGTCCTTCCACGGTGGCCTGAAGGCGGCCACTGCCGTCCCGGCCGCTGAGGGGGGCATCAAGGCCAAGGTCCTGGTCCTGCACGGCGGTGCCGACCCCTTCGTCCCGCCCGCCGACGTGGCCGCTTTCATGGACGAGATGACCAAGGCCAAGGCCGTCTGGCGCATGGAAACCTACGGCGGCGCAGTCCACAGCTTCAGCAACCCAGGTGCAGGCGACAACGTCGCGAGTGGTTCGGCTTATAACATGAACGCGGAGAAGCTCAGCATCGCCACGATGGAGCGGTTCTTCGGGGAGATTTTCACCGTCCAATGAAACGCACCGCCAGCCTGCTCATGATCCTTGCCCTGGGCGTCAGCCTGGGTGCCGCCGCCTTGTCGGCTGCCGATGCTCAACCCGAGGGCACCCCGGCCAACCCGCCCATGCCCTCGCCGGCGAGCATCACCCAGGCGGAGGACGGCTCCGTCCTGCTGCACGCCCGCGACGTGACCATCCACGGCACGACCGTGCGCTACGAACCCCAGCCGCACAAGAACACCATCGGCTACTGGACCAAACAAGACGACTGGGTCAGTTGGACCTTCGCGGTCGCCAAACCCGGCACCTTCGCGATCGAAGTCCTGCAAGGTTGCGGCAAGGGTAGTGGCGGTGCCGAGGTCGCGGTGACCATCGGCGCGCAAGCGGTGACCTTCACTGTCGAGGATACCGGCCACTTCCAGAATTTCGTCAAACGCAGCATCGGCCAGATCACCATCGGCGAGGCCGGCCTGATCACCCTGAGCGTGAAGCCCAAGACCAAACCCGGCGTAGCGGTGATGGACCTGCGGCAGGTGTTGTTGACGCCGGTGAAGTGACTCAGCCCGAGCGACGCACGACCAGTTCGACGCCGAGTGTCACCTGCACCGGTGCATGGAAGCCATCGACCATCGCGCGGTCGAGCAGGCGCGCGGCCTGATAGCCCTTGTCGCGAAACGGTTGGCGCACGGTGGTCAGCGGTGGATCGAGTTCGACGGCGTACGGATGATCGTCGAAGCCGGTGACCATCACCTCGCGGCCGATGGATAGTCCGCGTTCGTTGGCGGCACGGTAAACACCCCAGGCGATGTCGTCCTTCAGACACGCCACCGACCAGAAGCGTTCGTTGTTGGCGAAGAGCTGTTGCGCGACCTCGTACCCCTGCTGCCACGGATTATGCGCGTGCCAGTAGCGCGGATCATCGGTGGTCCACGGATGCCAGACGGTGCGCGCGGTGATCAGGTCGCCATAGCCGGCATCGGTCATCGCGCGGCAATAGCCGTCATACCGCATGCGGTCGGTGTGGTGCCCTGGCCGCAGGCTGAGGTACCACACCGGCCGGCGATGATTCACCAGCAGGTGACGGACGGCGCGGTACATGCCGGCGGCATTGTCGATCTCGACCGAGGGGACCTTGAGCGCAGCACTGCGGCGCTCGACACACACCACTGGCAGGCCGCGTGGCCACAGGCGCTCCAGCACCTCGCGGTGTTCGCGTCCTGGGTAGGGCAGCACGATCGCGCCGTCGATGCCAGCAGCGTCGAAACGGTCGAGCACCTGGAACGGCCGTTCGGGATCATCGGGTGAGATGATCGCGCGCACATCGTAGCCACGTTCGCGGGCGTAGTCGCGCACGCCGGCCTGGATCAGGTTCATGCCGGTGTCGGGTTCGCTCGCCAGCACCACCGCGATGGTGCGCAGCTTGCGCGGGACATTGCTGACCGTCGGCGCGTCGGCGCCAAGCACCATTACGCCACGGTGCGGCACTCGGCGCAGGATGCGGCGTTGTTCCAGCAACGCGACCGCACGGCGGATGGTCTCGCGTGCGGCACCGTAGTCGTTCGCCAGCACACGCTCGGCCGGCAAGTGGCTGCCGCCCAGATAGCGCCCGCGGCGCACCTCACCAGCCAGTTGATCCGCCAAGCGTACGGCCTTGGCGTTGTACGGTCCCCGCGATGCCATGGGTGGGATCGTCACGTCGTTGCCCCCACGGCAATCCCTGTGCCCAGGTGCCTTACTTCCCGGGCTCGCCGGCGAGCCCGGGAGGTCGTCGCCGATTGACGTTCAATGCTTTCCTAGATCGACAGGCATCGAGGTGCCACTGCTCAGATCGATCAGTCTGACCTCAGGGTTTTTCCGGCACCACTGTCAGCCAACGCAGGATGCCCCAGTCGCCGAGCGCTAGATCTAGGTCCTTGCCGCCATCGATCACCACCTCGGCGGTCGTCTGCTGCTTGGTGATGGTCAGCTTCTGGTCGGCGATCGTCGCCGTCAGATTGCCATCGCCCATCGGCGTGGCCGACAGTTTCACGCGCTGGCGACCGGCGGGGACACGGATGCGGAACACCGCGTCCTTCGCCACCTTCACGCCATCGCGGTCGAGCGCGCTGCCGATCCAGTGGGTGTCCTCCACCTGCGCCGCCGGTTGTAGGAAACCGAAGCCGGCGCTGTCGCTCCACAGCGTGTCCTTGCCGATGGCGGTGAAGCGGCGCGGTAGGCCGAGGCCCTTGAGCACACCGACGTGTTCGGTGGTGCCGAAGTCGAAGGCGCGGGTGACCACCTTATCCAAGCGGACGCGTTCCGCCGTGCGCGTCGCATCGCGCGCCTTGCCTTCAGAGATCAGCCTGGTCAGCGTCGGCGTCGCGCTGCTGAGCGTCAGGTAGGTGGGCGCATACCCGAGCATGACGTCGGCGGCGTTGCCGGTACTGACATGGCCGAACGCATCGCACACCGCCGCGCTTCCCAGGTCGAGCCCGAGCTTCGTATCTGTGCCCAGCGTCCATGCGCTCACGACGCGACGTTCACCGTCCTGCCACAGGAAGGCCCAGACATTCGGATCGGCATGCGGCAGACGCACAGCACGTCCGTCAATGCCCTGGAGCTGACGGATCATGGTCGCGGTGGTCAGCCACACGGGACGGATGCTGCCGTCGTTACGCAGCAGACCGGCGCCAGCGTGTTGTGCCGGATCGCTGCCTTTTTCGCGGTAGATGAACACCCGTTCGATGCCGGCGGCGAGCGCCAGCATGATGCCGCGCGGGACCTTTGCCGCCTGATGGCGTTCGCTGCGGCCCATCGGTCCGCCGACATCGTTGCCGATCTCGGTCAGC
Organism: Planctomycetota bacterium; assembly: GCA_013816485.1. GTDB lineage: Bacteria > Planctomycetota > UBA11346 > UBA11346 > UBA11346 > BOG-1363. The sequence goes on along the minus strand of JACDEI010000008.1, from coordinate 29,483 downwards.
CAGATCTCCGCGCCGGGTTTGTGCAGGTCACGCCAGGCCACCAGCGCTTCCAACTGCTCTGGGTAGGTGTCACCACGATGCGATGGACCATTGCGATCGACGTTGGGATCCCAACCGCAGATCTCCGGCTCTTCGCGGCCGCTGTAAAAATGCACGTTGATGATGTCGATGAGATCGAGCGGCGTCTTGCCGTCGGCGTACTTGTGCTCGGCCAGTTGCGCGACGATCTCCAGATCGATGCCGGCCCAGCCGGCGGCGCTCACCGGCAGTTTGGGATCGGCGCGACGTGAGCCTTCGATGCCGGCGCGCAGCACGTCGAAGTATTGGGTGATGGGACCGACGAACGGTCCCCAACTGGCGGCGGTGAGGTTCGGTTCGTTCCACAGTTCGACCGCCTGCATCAGTCCGAGTCCACTTTTCTTGTCCGACGACTTGAGTTGGGTCGCTTCGACCTTCTGCGAACCGAAACGCGCGACGAGTTGGAACACCGCCTCGCCGTAGTCGGCCGGATTCTTTGGCGGCCAGCCGGAGCGGTTCTGCTTCACGTTCGCCGGAGCGGAGGTTGCGTACTCCGGCGTCTGGAAGACGTAGGGCAGGACGTTGATGTCGTTGCTGCGGTAGGTGTCGAAGATCCCGTCGAGGTTCACGTGCCACGGGCCGACCGAGCCGTCGAAGGCGGCGTGATCTGCCTTGGGCATGAACATCATCCACTTGGCGTTCTCGAAACGCACCCAGCCGAAACCGCAGCGGCGCATGCTGGCAGCGAGTTCGGCCTGGGAAGCGTTGACGCCGAATCGGCGCGCTCGCCCGGCGGGCACCTGGTCGCTCGGCAAGACGAACACATGTGACCAACGCACCTCGCGTCGGCCAGCAATCGTCAAGTCGAGACCAAGCAGGTACGCACCGGTTTTCAGTTGCTCGCTTCCAGTGAGCGCCAAACCAGCGGTTTCCTTGGGTGGAATCGTGGCGTTGGTGGTGCCGCGTGCGATCACCGGCCCGACGTTCGGCACCGCGATGGTGTCGTTGGCGACGCCATCATAAACCTGAATGGTCGTCGGCAGGCGCAGGTTGTCGACCTTGGCGCCGCCGTTGTGGAAGCGCAGGCGCAGATGCCGCGCGCTGACCGGCACCGACCACGGGAGCGCGTGCGGTCCGCCCCACTTGCCCTTCATCGCCACGCCCTGCGCACCGGCGACCGGCGTCCAGGTGCTGCCATCGATCGAGGTCGACACATCCGCCTGGAAGATCCAGTTGGCGTCGCCGGCGATCCAACGCACAGCAGAGATCGGACGGCTGGTGCCCAGGTCGATGGTGGCGACCGCTTCGCCGACCTTGCCCCACGGCGTCTGGTAACCACTGGTGTCGTCACCATCGCAGAGCAACGGATCGCCACGGTCTGCGCCGTCGACCATGAGCGTGCAACGCGCGCCGAGCGCGTGGTCGATGCCGAGTTGTGGGTCAGGGATCGCTTGGTCGATATAGAGCGGATTGGCCTGGAGGGTCCAGGTGGCGCTCACGGTCACTGCAGTCGCCGCGGTGTTCTCCACCATCACCGTGGTAGCGAATGGCAGTCCCGGTTCTCGCACCTCGTCAGTACGCTTCACGGCGGGTTGGTCGGCGGCACCTACGACGGCGAAGACGGCAAGGGACAGGATCAGGGCAGGCAGGCGACGGGACATGGACACTCCGATGATCATGTAGTGCGGTTTGAGCGGGTCTGTGACCGCTCTGTCGGACACTTGTCTAGATTTGGTCGACGGGGTGCGAGGCGATCTGATCGCACGCCAGTGCGCTGCGCCATCACTCTGCGCCATCACACCGGGAGGGTGTCGTGCTCAGCCAAGGACATGCCGCAGCACCGTCTGCGCCGCCTGCGGCGTGGCGATGGCGCGGGCGCGTAGCCGCAGCGTCGCCAAGCGCGAGGGCTCGGCGAGCAACTGCCGCACGCGGAAATCGACCCCGGCCAAGTCATGCGCCTTGAGCGCCGCACCAGCTTCCAGCAGGTAGTCGGTGTTGCGCTCCTCCTGCCCTGGGATCGGTGAGACCACCAGCATCGGCAGGCCGACGGCCAAACATTCGGAGGTGGTGAGCCCACCAGGTTTGGTCACCGCCAGATCGGCGCAGGTCATCAACCGTTCGATAGTGCGGGTGAATCCTTGCGGGAAGAACCGCCCAGGATGTTTCGCCGCGATGGCTTTGAGCTTGTCGAGCAGCGCGGCGTTCTTCCCCGCCAGCGCTAACACCTGATGATCCCCAGGGATGGCGAGGATGCGTTCACACAACTGATCGATGGCGCCAACGCCCAAACCACCAGACATCACCAACAGCGTGGTGCGCTTCGGATCAATGCCGGCCTCCTTCGCACAGACCTCACGCGACCGTTGTTCGGCGAATACCGGCATGATCGGGATGCCAGTGACCTCGATACGGGTGTCGGCTAGGCCGCGTTCACGCATGCGCCAGGCGATCTCCTCTGCGGCGGCACAATAACCAGTCAGGTGTTGATGGACCCACAGCGCATGCACATCGAAGTCGGTGACCACCGTCCATACCGGTGTCGACCACTTCTTCTTGGCGATCATCCGCGAGAGGATTTGCGCCGGCAGGAAATGTGTGCAGATCACCGCGTCGGGTTGCAGCTCTTCCAGCTTCTTCACCAGGCCGCGGGTGTTGAGCTTCTCGATCACCCGACGGACCCGCGTGATGATCGAGTCGTCGCGCTGTTTGTCGGCGGTGTGGTAGAGGTAGCCCCACAACGCCGGATGGCGGTTGACCACGTCGACGTATTTCTCGGCGTAGATCTTGCGAAACAGCTTTGGCACCAGCTCCATCACATCAAGGTGGATGGCCTCGACGCCTGGATGATGCAGTTTTGCCGTGGCGACCAGCGCCTCGGCCGCACGCACGTGACCGGCTCCGGCAGAGACGCTGAGGACGGCGATCTTCTTGATGCTCATGGCTTCGCCGGCGCGAGCGGTGCGGTGCCGGGTTTGAGTGCGCCCGAGCGCAACCACGCGGCGATGCCTGGAAACATCTTGTGGTGATAGCCGAAGCCGCCGTTCACCAATTCATCGGCGGCGACGGTCGGATCCCAACCCTGGAAGGTGATGCGGTACGCCGCGATCACCAAGCCAGTGCGGTCTGAACCATGCCAGCAGTGGATGAGGATCGGCTTCGGCGCGTCCTTGATGATCTGCATCGCGCGCGCGACTTTGTCAGGCTCGACATCGTCGGCTTCCATCTCGACACGGTAGAGCGCCAGCGGCAGGCCTTCCGCCTCGTCATCGTCGTTGTGCAGATCGCGCAGTGTCAGCACCGATTTGATGCCGAGCTGCTCGACCAGCAGCTTCAGATCCCGCGCCTTGGGCTGGCCGGAGCGGTAGACCTCGGGCGATACCTGATGGAAATTTGCGAGCTGCGTGCCGATCACTGGCTGGGCCCAGGTGAGGGGGCGGATGCGCGGGGCATCGGCAGCCCAACCTTCCTGCAGGACGACGGCCACGAGGAAGGGCACGAGTATGAGGGCGTATAGGCGGATCATGGTGCGGAACGGTAACATCCACCGCTGATGGCCAAAGAGGCAATCAGTGCGGATGGGAAAGGCGCAATAACGCGTCTATTCGTCACTGTTTACCTGGAGGTAGGCGTGGTCTCAACACGCATCAATCCGGCGATCACCAAGCGCACGGCATTTGCGGAGGCGTTTGCGGAGGCATTTGCGGAGGCATGGAAGCAGGCGAACGTTACGGTGAACGAGCCGCGAAGCGTGCATAAGATGGCTTGACGGTCATCACGGTTGTCGATCCGTTCACACGTCCCAGCGCATACCCTTCATCCGTGGGTGTTGGATCCCATGGTCGCCGGTAGGTTCCGGCCCAACCCCTGGAGTTACCCATGCGCACCCTGCTGCTCCTTGCTCTCACCCCACTCGCCGTGATCGCGGCGGAACCCTATTTCAGCGAATACATCGAAGGATCATCGAACAACAAGGCGGTGGAGATCGCCAATCCGGGTCCGGCGGCGCTCGATCTGAGTGGCTACCGCGTCGAGGTGTATTTCAACGGCAGCCCCAGCGCGAGCGTCAACCATGTACCCGCGATGACAGTGCCGGCGGGTGAGGTCTATGTCTTTGCCAGCGCCAGCGCCGATCCCGCGATCCTCGCTGCGGCCGATGCCACCACCGGCTCGGGCCTGTGGAACGGTGATGATGCGCTGGTGCTACGCCGTCTGTCCGACAACGCGGTGGTCGACAGCATCGGTCAAGTGGGCTTCGACCCAGGAGCCGAGTGGGGCAGCGGCGACCAAAGCACCGCCGACAACACGCTGCGTCGCAGAATTAATCCCGACTATGACACCGTGACCGGCGATGCCTTCGTACCGTCGGTCTCGTGGGACGGTTTCCCGAACAACTCATTCGACCACATCGGCATTTCACCAGCGGGCGGTGGCACTCCGAGCCTTGGCCTGACCGGTCCTGCCACCGCGCTGGAATCGTCGGGCACCATCGTGCTGAATGTGACGCGCAGCACCGCGGATGTCGAAAGCACGATCACCCTCACCGCGACGCCGGCGGGAACCATTGGCGGCGGCACCATCACGTTGGCGGTGGGAGAAACCGCTGGCGTGCTCATCGTGCCGGTCATCGACGACACGCTCCAAGAACCTGATGCGGTGGTGACACTGGCGATTAGCGCGAATGGATACCAGGACGCGACTCTGGTCATCACCGTGGCCGACGACGACATCCCGACGGTGGCAGTCCATGATATCCAGGGCGCCGCCCATGCCTCGCCGCTGGTCGGGCTGGTGGTGCTGGTCGCGGATGCGGTGGTGACCGCGCGCGATGGGCGGGGTTTCTGGATGCAGGAACCGGACGCTCAGACCGACGCCGATCCAGCTACCTCGGAGGGCATCTACGTCTTCACCAGCGTCGTGCCGACGGCAGCGGTCGGTGATCTGGTGATGGTGCGCGGACGGGTGGTCGAATTCTCTCCCGACGGTGTCAGCGGCGATGGCTTGTCCTTCACCGAACTCAGCGGTGTGACGGTGTCGGTCCTGGCCAGCGCTCAACCGCTGCCGAGTGCCGTGGTGATCGGCGCGGCCGGTCGGCTGCCGCCAGTCATGGTGATCGATGATGACGCACTGGGAGTCTTCGATCCGGCGAACGACGGGATCGACTTCTACGAATCACTCGAAGGCATGCGCGTCGCTCTCGACGATGCCGTGGTGGTGGGTCCGACCAATGGTTTTGGTGAGGTGTGGGTGCTGCCGGACGCTGGCGCTGGCGCGACCTCCCGGACCGTTCGCGGCGGTGCGCGGGTGACGGTGAGCGACTTCAATCCTGAACGTGTGCAGATCGATGACTTTCTGGTGGATGGCGAGCCACAGGCCAACGTCGGCGACCTCTTTCCAGGACGCATCGTCGGCATCATGCACTACAACTTCGACAATTTCCGCATCTACAACACCGAGCCGCTGCCGGCGCTCATCGGGGGTGGCCTGACCAAGGAAGTCACCACGCTGCCGGATCACCCGCTGCATGCACCGCTGCGTTTGCTGCGCATCGCCACGATCAACGTCGAGAACCTGTTCCCTGCCGATCCGCGGGTGAGCAATCACGCGCGGGCCATCGTCGAGCGGCTGGGCTCGCCCGCGATCGTAGCGTTGGAGGAGATCCAGGACGCCTCCGGTCCGACCAATGACGGCACCGTCGATGGCACGCCAACAGGTGCCGCGCTGGTCGCCGCCATCACCGCGCTTGGCGGCCCGACCTACCAGTACCTGGAGATCGCTCCGGTGAACCGGCAGGACGGTGGTCAACCCGGTGGCAACATCCGCCAAGCGTTCCTCTACCGCGCGCCGCTGACGCTGAAACCCGGCGTCGCGGGGGATGCCCTGACACCGACGCAGGTGTTGGCCGATGGTGCGCTCAGCTTGAACCCAGGCCGCATCGATCCGACCAATCCGGCTTTCACCAACAGCCGTAAACCGCTGGCGGCTACTTTCAGCGTGTATGGCCGCGACCTGATCGTGATCGCCAACCACTGGAATTCCAAAGGCGGCGACCAGCCGCTGTTCGGTCGTTACCAGCCGCCGACGCTGGTGAGCGAGCTGCAACGCGTGGCGCAGGCGCAGGTGGTCGCCGGTTTCGTCGATCGCATCCTGGATGCCGATCCGCAGGCGCTGGTGGCGGTGGTGGGTGACCTCAACGACTTCTCGTGGAGCAGCCCGCTACAATCGCTGACCGCAGTGGGACTGCGGCAGATGGATGGCCTGCTGCCGGAGGCTGAGCGCTACTCGTACGTCTTCCAGGGCAACAGTCAGACGCTGGATCATATGCTGGCCTCACCGGCGCTGAGCGCGCTGCTGCCCGCATTCGACGTGGTGCACAGCAACAGCGAATTCACTGATCAGATCAGTGACCACGATCCGAGCATCGCGCGCTTCACCATCCTCCCGCGCCTGCCGCGCTGGCTGGCCGCGTTGCTGTGGCCGCGGCCGTTGGACGCGAACGGGTGAACCGTGATGACGGGCGCATTGGCGGCAGTCGCGCGCCCGCGGCGCAGCCCATCACGCAAACATCCTGGCCGTTTCGGCCAGGATGAAGGGCGACAAAGGTCGCGGGGGTTTGGGGGCACAGCCCCGAGTCAGGCGGCGCCAGCCGCCCCGACCGCCGAGCCCTGTTT
>JACDEI010000008.1:0-22697 GCA_013816485.1 Planctomycetota bacterium | reverse complement strand
ATAAAATGGGCGCAGCCCATCACGCAAACATCCTGGCCGTTTCGGCCAGGATGAAGGGCGACAAAGGTCGCGGGGGTTTGGGGGCACAGCCCCGAGTCAGGCGGCGCCAGCCGCCCCGACCGCCGAGCCCTGTTTTGCGTGATAAAATGGGCGCAGCCCATCACGCAAACATCCTGGCCGTTTCGGCCAGGATGAAGGGCGACAAAGGTCGCGGGGGTTTGGGGGCACAGCCCCGAGTCAGGCGGCGCCAGCCGCCCCGACCGCCGAGTCCTGTTTTGCGTGATAAAATGGGCGCAGCCCATCACGCAAACATCCTGGCCGTTTCGGCCAGGATGAAGGGCGACAAAGGTCGCGGGGGTTTGGGGGCATAGCCCCCGAAACAAACTGGTCGGACCGACAGGATTTGAACCTGCGACTTCTGCGTCCCAAACGCAGCGCTCTAGCCAAGCTGAGCTACGGTCCGTTGTGAGCGGCGGAGTGTTGCAAGGGACGCACCGTCGTCCAGCCCCTCTTGCGAGCTCATCCGTGGATCTCCTTTGGTTGTTTCACGAATGCCGTAAGCACATGCCGGAAGGCCTGATCCATGTGCCGCCCACGGTTGCGGTCGGTGTGGATCGCACGGTAAACACCGTGCAATCCTGAGGATTAAGTTGTCTGTTTAGCCGAGCGATCGCATATGGTACTGGTAAGAAGAGCAGGCAGGCACACCCCGTTCTGGGGGCAACCATCGGAGGCGCACCGCTTCTGCCATCTCCTCGACCCCGCTATCGGGGCACACGCACTGAAGCTGGTTGGCAGGTGGCTCGTTCCACTGAGCGCCGATCACGGAGGGCTGGGCCATGTATCAGGGGCTGACATCCACGGGGATCATCGTCGCAGCGCTGGCGCTGGCCGGCTGCACATCCTACCGCGCTGAACCCCTGAAGCCGTCCGTCGAGTTGCGGACGCTACAACAGCGCACCGTCGTCACCGCCGTTCCGACCGCCGCCGAGAGCCGGCAGAATACCGGCGTCGTCGGGGATTATCATCCCGAAGATGGCCTCGACGAAGCCGAACTGGTGATGGTGGCGTTGTCCTTCAATCCCGCCTTGCGGGAGAAACGCCACGAGGCCTCTGGCCAGGGCGGTTTTGATCTGCTGGCGATAGTGCGCTTCAAACCGGAGATGCGCGTCGACGTTGATCGGGCGACCGTCGGTCTGGTGACCGATACCGACAGCCTCTACACCCTGCTGGTGCCGTCGCTGCGTCAGGCTTGGCGCGATGATGAAGCGGCCCGTCGCGATCTCTCGCGGGCGGAGATGCTCGCGGCCGAGGCGCAGGTGGTCGTCGACGTCCGCCGTGCGCATGTGGCCGTGCTGGTGGGCGAAGAGCGTCTCGGTTGGTCGCAGCGCCGGGTCGAGCATCGCAAGACCATGATCGAACAGGTGGAGCGCGATCCGCTCGCCAGCTCACTCGACCGGGTGTTGGCCAGCGTCGCGTGGCAACGGGCGCTCAGTGATGCGCGGCACGATGCCGGCGACGTTGCCGATGCCCGGCGCGACCTCAACCGCATCGTCGGTTTCGATCCCGCGGTCGAGATCACCCTCAGCCACAGCGGTCGTCCGCTGGCGGGAACGAGGTCACCCGGAATGCCGGGCGGGGATCTCGACGCGCAACTGATCGGCGGGCGGTGGGAACTGCGTGCGCTCGAAGCGGCGTACAAGCGGGCGGAGTACATTTACAGCCAGGCGGTGATGGGGCAGTATCCCAAACTCAAGCTGGCGCCGGCGGTGACCTATGATCGTGAGGAGGGGACCTCCATGAAGTTCGGTGCGTCGCTGCGCTTGCAGTGGCCGGAGGATGCCCGCGAACGCGTCGAGGACCAGGCGGTCAATCGTGAGCGTGCGCGTGCGCTCTACCTGGAGAAGCTCCACGCCCTGCGCGCTGAGGCGCATGGCGCGAACGCCCGCCTGGTCCGCGCCCTGGCGGAGATGGACCATCTCGAACGCAGCCGCGCGGTCACCGCAGACGCCCTGGGCGAGGGTGCTGCCCGTCATGCCGCCGGGGAGCTCAACCTGTCGCACTACCTCGCGCTGGTGGACCGTTGCGATGACCTAGGCCGGGCGTGGTTCACCGCCGCCCAAGATTACCGCGTCGCCGCCATCGACCTGGACCACGCCACCGGGCGGCTGAATCGTCAGCGACCGGCTGCGCCGGCCCCCTGAGGACCGCGGACGGCGATCCAGATGCCGAGCGGACCCGAGGTGTTAGTCTCCCCGCCATGACACGCCCGAACCAACCGCCCAAGACCGACCGCAAGGTCACCACGCTCCGCCTGCAGGAGATGAAGGTGGCGAAGGAGAAGATCTCCGCGCTCACCGCTTACGACTTCCTCACCGCGCGGCTACTCGATCAAGCGGGCATCGATGTGATCCTGGTTGGCGATTCGGCATCGATGGTCTTCGCCGGCAACGACACCACCGTGCCGATGAAGATGGATGAGATGCTCTACCACGTGCGGGTGGTGACACGTGCGGTCAAACGTGCGCTGGTGGTTGCCGACATGCCGTTCATGTCCTACCGCAAGAGTCCTGACGAAGCGCTGGGCAACGCCGCGCGCCTGATGCAGGACGGCATGGCTGAGGCGGTGAAGATGGAAGGCGGACGTTCCCTCGCTCCGATCGTCGAACGCGTGGTCGATGCCGGCATCCCGGTGATGGGCCATGTCGGCTTGCAGCCGCAATCGATCCACACCTACGGCACCTACAAGACCCGCGGACTCGATGAATTGGAGGCCGAGAAGATCATCGACTCGGCGCGCGCCTTCGAAGCCGCCGGGGCCTTTGCCGTGGTGATCGAAAAGGTGCCGCAGGACCTCGCCCGGCGCATCACCGAGATGCTCAAGATCCCGACCATCGGCATCGGTGCCGGACTCAACTGCGACGGTCAGATCCTGGTGACGCCGGACATGCTCGGGATGAACACCCAGTTCCATCCGCGCTTCGTGCGCAAGTACGCCAAGCTATCGGAAGACATGGTGAAGGCCTTCACCCACTACCATCTGGATGTGAAGGGGCGCAAGTTCCCCACCGAGGCCGAGAGCTACTGATACCAATTTTCCATCGAGCGAAACGCACCGAGAAGATAAGACCGATCAAACCGCCGAGGACGCCGAGGGTGCCGAGAGATTTCTAGCTCGGCGCTCTCGGCGTCCTCGGCGATTGATGGGCTGTCCGCGGTCTACAAGTCGATGGCTGATGAATGTTAGGTATGAGTTTCCGCCGCGCCGGCAGGTCGCGTAGGGCCAGGGTGTGCCTCCACACACTCCGGAGGCGCTCCAGCGGGGCGGTTCCAGGGCGAAAAGCCGATGTTCACCGGGTTTTGCAGCGAGCAGGCCGGACCCGCCCGGGTGCCTGCCGTGGCGCTGACGCCGCGCTTTCCAGCGGCTGGTGGACGTTGCTCGGATCGTGGTGTACTTAACCCCTGAACACCGTCCTGGCATGGACGCAACCCAAGGGGTCCCGATGCGTTGCCTGGTGGTCGATGATGATGAGACCTGTCGCAAATTCGTCATTCGGGTGATGGAACGGATCAGCGACTGCGACATCGCACTAACCGGCAAGGAGGCCATTGAGATGGTCACCAAGTCCTTCGGCACCGGTGAACTCTACGATGTGATCTTCCTCGACATCATGATGCCGGTGATGGACGGCAAACAGGCGCTCAGTGCGATCCGTACACTCGAGCGGCGCGCCGGTCTGCAGGATGGCTGGGGTGCCAAGATCGTCATGACCACCGCCATGGGCGACTACGACACGGTGCGCCATTCCTTCCACAACCAGTGTGACGGCTACCTGGTGAAGCCGCTGTCGATCTCGCGCATGGAAGCCTTGCTGCGCAACCTCAAGGTGCTCGGCCCGAACGTCTCGCTGCGCCGCAACGAGGATGGCGAGAGCTCGGTCGCGACGCCACGCGATGCGGGGATGATCAGCCGCACCAAGAACATGGCGACTCCACGCCCGGGCGATCCGGAAACCACCTGAATCACGGCACCGCGGGTACGCTGGCCTTCCCTGCCCCTGCTGGTTCGCTGACTGGCGGCGGAGCGGCAACCCCCAGGCGCTGACGATGGATGCGCAGCAGGTCGACGAACCGCGGATCCTGGCGGTAAGGATCGAGGTCCTCGTCCTGATCGATCCAGATCACGGTGTCGAGCGAGTCGGTCTGCTCCAACACGTCCTTGAGCCGGCCGAGGAAGCCGTCGCGATCACCGCTGACGGCCAAGTACCAGGCTTCCATCGAACGCCAGAACTCCTCCTCGCCGCGCGGTTTGACGATCGCCGCACGGATGGTCGCAGCCTCCTCGGGTTTGCCCGCCAGCATCAGATAGCCCGCTTCGATCATCTGCAGATTCCATGACTCGGGATTGAGCGCGCGGCCGCGGCGGATGCTGGCGATGGCGGCCGCGAGATCCTTGTCGTTCTTCTGCAGGATGGCGAGGTTGTAGAGGTCCTCGGCGAGTTCCGGCGAACCTTCCGGGATCAGGGCCATTGACAGTTCCAGGTAACGCCGTGCCGCGGACGGTTCGCGCAAGGTGCGATGGCAGAAGGCCAGCGCCCGCAGCACTGCTTGGATGCCGGACTTGGGAGCCTGACGGAAGGCCATCAACAGCAGTTGGCGTTGCGCCTTGATGTCACCACGGCCAGCGGCGTCCTCGGCCAGCATCATCAGCGCGCCGGTGGCCACCGACGGGGGCGGATCGCCGTGTTCGAGCAGCCGGCCGAGTTCCAGGCGAGCGGCGGCGCGGTCCTTGCTCAGATCCGAGCGCAACTGGATGTGCGACAGGATCCGGTCGCTGCGCGCCGGGGTCAGGCGTTCGGCCTCGTCGAGCAACTTCTGTGCGTCCGCTAGGCGACCTTCGCCAGCGCGGTGGCGCGCGGCGCATTCCACCAGTTCGGCGAGAAACTCATCGGCACTCAGCGAACGCCCCCATCCCAGCACGGCGACATCGGCAGGATCGCACTGCGATTCACCGCGGTACAGGTAGTCGACATCGTCGATCGCCACACCCTCGGCGGTGGTCTCGATGTTGCGTCGGGTCATGCCGTCATCCCAGCGCACGAAGGCGTGCCCAGGAACGACCACCATGCGGATCGGCAGTTCGAGCGCTTCGCCGATCAGCACATACAGCGTTGCGGTCGACAGGCAGTTGCCCTGGCGTCGCAGCAGGCTGGCGGCGAGGGTCGAGTCGCGCCAATACTGGTTCGAGAGGTAGGTCACGTCGCGGGTCTTGAGCAGCGTGGTGTTGAGCGCGTTGATTCGGCCTTCCAGGTCGCTGGCAGTGGTGAGCGCGGTGCGCGTCTCCTCGACCAGAGCGGTGAACGCCGTGGTCATCGCCGCATCATCCAACTCGGGTTCCTGGATGTGCTGGAGTTCCAGCACCTGCTTGAACAGCGCGCTGGCCTCGCCGCCGTGGGCACTGAGGAGGACCAGCAGCAGGAGTACGATACGCATGGATCACCCCGTGGTTGGCAGAGCGGCAGGCAGACGGAAGAGGTTGGTGGCGTTGCGCGTGGTCCACGCGGCGACGTCTTCGACGCGCTGGCCACGTAATTCGGCAATCAATTCCAACGAGTGCGCGACATATCCTGGCTCGCAGCGCTTGCCGCGATGTGGCATCGGTGCCAGGAACGGCGCGTCGGTCTCCACCAGCAGACGGTCGTTGGGCACGATCTTGGCCGCCTCGCGCAACACGTCATTGGCCTTGAAGGTCACCATACCGTTGAAGCTGAGGTGCCAGCCCAAGTCGAGGAACGCCCGCGCGTCGTCCGGTGTTCCGGTGAAACTGTGGATCACGCCGCGGTTCTGCGGGTTGCGCCGCAGGATGGTCAGCACGTCGGGATGGGCGTCGCGTGAATGGATGATCACTGGCAGATCATGGCGCACCGCGAGATCGAGCTGGGTCTCGAAATGGCGCTGCTGCACGTCGTGCGGCAACAACGTGTGGTGGTACTCCAGACCGATCTCGCCGAGGGCACAGAAGCGTTTGCCAGCCAGTAGCGCATCGAGCTTTGCTAACTCTTGCGGGAAATGATCACCGACTTCATGGCAAGCGAAGGGATCGAGACCGACGGAGTTGAATACGTATCCAGGGTGATGTTCGGCGAGCTTCAGACCGTGTTCAGCGTCCGCGATGCTGGTCCCGATGGTCACCACCCGTGTGAGGCCGGCTTCCTTGGCACGGTTCACCACAGCGTCGAGGTCACCGTGGAATCGTTGATGGGTCAGGTGGCAGTGGGTATCGATGATGGCCGGCAGCATGGCGGCAGTGTGCGGTGAGGCCGGCAACGCCAAGCAGGATCGGCAAAGGAGGCGGGTCGCTTTCACCCGCTGTTCACATGAGATCTTCCGTGTCTTCCTTGTCTGCCGCAGCGTCGCTGTCGGGCAGCGGCACGGTCACGGCGATGCGGAAACGCCCGTCGTGGATGGTGGCAAGGATGTCGCCGTCCATCACCCGGATGATCTTCTGGCACAGTGCTAGGCCCAATCCGCAATGGACTCCAACCGCCGTGTGCGCGGCGTCCCCGCGCCAGAACGGAGCGAACACCTGGCCGGCCGTATCCGACGGCAAGGTGCAGCCGCTGTTCTCGACACTCAGGTGCAGGGCCCCGTTCGCGATCGAGGCCTGAAGCGCGAGGTCCCCGCCGGTGTCGGTATAGCTGACCGCGTTGTCGAGCAGATTGCCGAGAACCAGGCGGAACTTGGCGCGATCAATGGCGATGGTACCGACCTCGCCGAGGGCGAAGTCGTGGCGTAGGCCACGCGCCTGCGCGCGGGCGGCGACCGTCGACCAGCACTGCTCCGCCAGTGCCGCCAGGTCGGTCGATTCGCGCTCGATGGCCACCTGTCCGGCCTCGATCCGTGCCAGCGCCAGCAGGTTGTCGACCAGGGCCTGCATCTGCGCGCTGATTTCCAGGCTGTCGTGCAAGGCTTGGCGGTAGTCTGCGGCCGGGCGTTCGCGAGACACCGCGACTTCGAGTGTGGTGCGCAGGCCGGCGAGCGGGGTGCGCAGTTCGTGCGCCGCGTCGGCGGTGAAGGCCCGTTCGCGTTTGAAGGCGGCTTCCAAGCGGTCGAGCAGGTTGTCGAGGTGCGCGCGTACCGGGTCGAGTTCGCTCGGTAAACCCAGGTCTCCCAGGCGGTCCGCGAGCCGATCCGCGGAGATGGCGGCGATCTGGCGTCCGAGGAGTTCGAGTGGACGCGTCAGGCGCTGGGACAACCACCACAGGCCTAGCAGCGCAGCCAGCGAGCCGCAGGCGGTCGATGCAGCCAGCACCACGGCGAGCAGCGTCTGTCGGGCATCGCGGTCGGTGGTGTCGCGCGCAACCCCCAGGGTCAGGGCCTGACCACGGGCAGGTTCTGAGCGGTCCTCCCCCAGACGTCGAGGGGCGAATGAGAACGCCACCATCCGCATGCGACGACCGTCCGGTAGCATCTGGTCGATGAGTGCGGGTCGTTCGACGGTGGCCGAGATCAACGGCAGACCAGCGGTCTGCAGTGCTGGCGAGCGCAGGAGTTCCTTGCCGTCGCGGTCCCAGAAGCAGAACACGTCCGGGCGTTCACTGCTCACATATTCCGGCAGCAGGACCGCATCGTATTCCACCCGCAGGCGCCGGCCCTCGCGTACCGCCATGGTGGAGGTGGCACGCGCCTGGGCCAACAACGCCGCGTCGAATTCGCGATCCAAGGCGGTGCGCATCAGGGCAAAAGCAAGCAGCGATGAGCCAGCCAGGACGACCATCGTGGCCATGCTCGCGCCGATCAGCAACTGGGCTCGCAGCGAGCGCATCAGTGCTCGTTCCCGAGCAAGTAGCCTTGGCCACGCCGGGTGTGGATCAGGCGCGGGCGGTCGGGGCGCTCAAGTTTCCGTCGCAGATAGCCGATGTAGACATCGATGACGTTACTCGCCGCCTCGGCGGCGAAGTCGTAGCAGTGTTCGACGATGTCGCTGCGGCTCACTAGTTCACCACTGCGGCGTGCCAGCAGTTCCAGCAGCGCGTATTCCTTGGCGGTGAGCGGGATGGTCTCACCCGCCACGGCGACCGTGCGTGCGGCAGTATCGAGAGTCAGGTGGCCGACCGTCAGGACGGTTTCCGGCCGGGAGTAGCCACGGCGCACCATCACGCGCAAACGTGCCAGCAGTTCCGCCAGGGCGAAAGGTTTGGTCAGGTAATCGTCAGCCCCGTGGTCGAGGCCGCGCACGCGGTCATCGACGCTGTCGCGGGCGGTCAGGATCAGCACTGGTGTGCGGTTGCCGGCGCTACGCAGGCGTTCCAACACGGTGAGTCCATCAAGTTTCGGCAACATCAGATCCAGGATGATGGCGTCGTAGGCATTGGTGGTCGCGAACCACAGGCCTTCCTCGCCGTCGGCACTCGCATCGACGGAGAAACCGGCTTCGCGCAGACCTTGTTCCAGGCTCCGGCGCAGCGGTTGATAATCTTCGATCAGCAGCACGCGCATGGTCGCATTCCGTCGTCCCCGCCCGACATGGGCGGGGACGGATGGTCAGATCACTCGGACTTGGCCTTTTTCTTGGCTGGCTTGTCCTCGTCGTCCTCGTCCTCGTCCTCGTCCTCGTCGTCGTCCTTGTCGTCCTTGTCGTCCTTGTCGTTCTCGCCCTTCTTGCCGTGCTTTTTGTCGTGCTTCTTGCCGTCCTTCTTCTCGTCCTCGTCCTCGTCGTCATCCTTCTCGACTTTCGAACGCAGGACGGTGCCATTGGCGTCGAAGGTGACCTCGGTCTCGCCGAAGTTGACCTCGTAGACGGTCTTGCCCTTTTTGGTCTCGGCTTCGATCTCTTTGATCTTGGCCCCATTGGCCTGCTTCAGGACGGCTTCTTTCACCACCGGCGGCAATTGATCGAGGGTGAGGGTCTGTTCTTCTTCAGCCCAGCCTGCCTGGGTCAAACCCAGACATCCAGCTAGCAGAAGGGTTCGGGAGAGGTGCATGGGATTCCTTTCGTTGGGGTGGGACACGCACGCGCGCCCTTCTAGCAGTCCAGAATGAGAGGACGGTGAGAATGACCGGGGTTCTTCGCTCTCGGCCTGAGTGGGTGTCTCACCAGTCCTGGTGACGGGTCCTGGTGACGGTTCGGGTCTTCCTGACCCATTCGCTCCGTCCAGCTCTGGCATCCCAGTTGCAGGTGCACTGCCACATCCGCCAATCTGACCAAGTGAGACCCCGCCCATGACTCAGCACGCCTTCCAGACCGAAGTGACCCAGCTCCTCCACCTGATGATCCACAGCCTCTACTCAGAGCGTGATATCTTCCTGCGCGAACTGATCTCCAACGCCTCGGATGCCTGCGACAAGCTGCGCTTCCTGTCGCTGACCAAACCGGAGCTGTCGGCTGGCGACAGCGATCTGCGCATCGAGGTGAGCGCCGATCCCGAGGCCAAGACCCTGACCCTGACCGACAATGGCGTCGGTCTGACCGAGGCCGAGGCCGTCGAGCACCTGGGCACCATCGCCAAGTCCGGCACCAAGGCGTTCTTCCAGAAGCTCAGCGGCGACCAGGTGAAGGACTCCAACCTCATCGGCCAGTTCGGCGTTGGCTTCTACTCGTCGTTTATGGTGGCCGACAAAGTGGTGGTCGAGAGCCGTGCTGCCACGGCCTCAAGTGATGCGGGCGTGCGCTGGGAAAGCACCGGCGACGGCAGCTTCGCCACCGAAACCATCTCGCGCGCCCAGCGCGGCACCACCATCACGCTGCACCTGAAGGATGACGCGAAGGACTTCGCCCAGACCTGGCGCCTGCGTGAACTGATCAAGAAGTACAGCGACTATGTCACCTATCCGGTGAAGTTGCCGAAGTACGTCAGTGATGAAGACGCGAAGAAAGGCGTGAAGGCGGAGCTGGAGCAGGTCAATGTCGGCCAGCCGCTGTGGACGCGGGCGAAGGACGAGATCGCCGACGAACAGTACCAGGAGTTCTACAAGTCGGCGTGCAAGATGTGGGATGAGCCGGCGACGCGCCTGCACTTCACCGTCGAAGGCACGATGTCCTTCACCGCGCTGCTGTTTGTCCCCGGCCAGCGACCGATGGATCTGTTTGACCGCGACCGCAAGGGCCTGCATCTCTACGTCCGCCGCGTATTCGTGATGGACGACTGCAAGGACCTGCTGCCGGAATACCTGCGCTTCATGCGCGGCATCGTCGACAGCGACGACCTGCCGCTGAACGTCAGCCGCGAGATCCTCCAGCAGCAGGATACCGTGACCAAGCTGCGCAAGCAGTTGGTGAAGCGCATCCTCGACCACTTGCTGAAGCTCGCGTCGTCAAACGACGAGAAGGATCAGCAGGCCTTTGCCGCCATCGACAAGAATTTCGGTCCGATCCTGCGCGAAGGCTTGGTCATCGACCAGGACAACAAGGATCGTCTGGCCCGCGTCGCGCGGTACCGCTCGACCTGGACTGTCGGCACGCCGGCTCCCAGCGAAGGTGATGAAGCAGGCGGTGAAGCAGGCGGTGAAAAAGCCGAGAAGCGCGGAGAAACCACCGGTCTAGAAGATTACGTCCGTCGCATGCCCGCCGGTCAGGAGAAGATCTACTTCTCGCTCGCTAGCACTCTCGAAGCGGCCAAGTCCAGCCCGCACCTCGAAGCCTTCGCCAAGAAGGGCTACGAAGTGCTGTTCTTCGCTGATCCCGTCGATGAGTGGGTGGTCTCGCACCTCACCGAATTCGACAAGAAGCCGTTGGCGAACGTCGCCGGAGCGTCATCGGATCTCACCAGCGAGGACGACAAGAAGGAATTGGCAGAGAAGACCAAGACCTACGAAGGTTTCCTCGGCTACTGCAAGACCGCTCTCGGCGACGACGTCAAAGAGGTTCGCCTGACCAATCGTCTGACCGACAGCCCGTGCGTGCTGGTCGACGAGGACAGCGGCATGAACCCGCAGATGGAAGAGATGATGCGGCGCATGGGCCAGCCGGTGCCCCCGCGCCAACGGACGCTTGAACTGAACGCCGCGCATCCGTTGGTGGAACGCCTCCAGGCGTTGCACGGCACGGACGCAACGAACGCGAAGCTCAGCGGCTATGTCGCCGTGTTGCGCGATCAGGCGTTGCTGGCCGAAGGCGGCAAACTCGATGACGCGGCGGGCTTCGCCAAACGGGTGCAGGACTTGCTGTCGAGCGCGATCGGCGGCCCGGCGGTGCAGGCGGCGAAGGGGTGATGCGCCGCTGAGCTCACACCGCCACGGTGGTGGCGGTCAGTGGCGGTCAGTGGCGGTCAGCTCAGAAGCGTTGCTTCATCTTGGTGGTGATGGTCAACACCTTCCACTCCTGCGGCCAATCAGTGCCGGTGAAGTGGACCAGGCGACCGTCGTATTCGACCTCGGCGGTCTTGAAGCTCTGACCGCGGCTCAGCAGCATAGTGCCGCGGCTGCCGAAAAAACGCGTGACCTGCATGGACGTCGGGATTTCGCCGGCCATCCAGCGTTTGACGATGGCGTTGTATTGGTCATCGACCGTCCGGGCGCGCGCTGCCGCGACTGGCTTCTGCGTTGGTGTCGGTTTCTCTGGCGTCGCCGATTTCTCCGGTCCGGTCGGCTGGTCGGTTGCGGCTGGTTTTTCCGCTGTGTTGTCGGCCGCGGTGGCTTGCGCGTCCGGCGTGGTGGTGTCGTTGCCGGTGCGTCCGCGGATGAAGAGGTCGACGATGTCGGCATCCTCTTTGCTCATGCCAGTCTTGGTCAGGTCATCGAGGAAGGCGGGATGGCTGATGGCCTTCTTTTCGCGTTTGAGCACGGCGGCGATGAAGGCTTCGGGTTTCTGGTCGGGACGACGCAGGTCGTCGACCGCGCCCATGCGTTCCGGCGGTACCCACACCGGGCCGGGTTCGACCGGCACCAGGCCCTTGAGCGAGGCGAATAGATCTTTCGCCGGCAGCAGGTTGATGGTGCGCGTCGAACCGATGCGGGCATCGCGCATCTCGATCAGCGGCGGGACGCCGACAAACGCCGGCGGCAGGCCGGTGAGCCAGGCGCGTGCCTGGATGGTCGGCACCCGTTCGCCCGCGCGGATGCGCGCCGGTTCGACTTCGGCAGTGAATGCGTTGATGCCGGCACGTTCGGGTGAGTCGGTGAACAGCAGCCAGTAGACCGCCGCGACGAGCGCCACCACGCCGAGCGTTCCCAGCAGC
This sequence comes from Planctomycetota bacterium, assembly GCA_013816485.1. Taxonomy (GTDB): domain Bacteria; phylum Planctomycetota; class UBA11346; order UBA11346; family UBA11346; genus BOG-1363. Next base: position 10,521 of record JACDEI010000008.1, on the reverse strand, counting down.
AACAGGCGATTGCTTTTCGCCTCTTCGACGCCTTGGCCGGTGAGCACCGCCGGACCGATCTTGCCGACGCGACCTTCGGTCTTGGCCTTGGTTTTTTCGCCCTGCTCTTCGCGTTTGACTGCTTCGCTCTTGAGCGCCGCGGTCATCGACCCGGCCAGGGTCGCCGACATCGCCCGCCGCGCTTCCAGCTGCTGCGCGGTCATGCGCTCGGATTTGCGCACCGGCGTTCCGGCTGCTTCCTTGGGCAGGGGCGATTTGAAGGAGGCGGGCGGCGGCTCGTGTTTGGCTGGTGCGGCGGCGGGTTTCGCCACCGCTGCCGGTTCCTCGACCTCGACGTCGAGGTTCAGGCCCCAACCGCTGCTGGGCAGTTTCGGTCCCGCGGGTTTGGCCGGTGCTTCGGCTTTTGGCGCAGGAGTCGGCGCACTGGGCTGGGGAGCGGCGACCGGGGCCGGAGTCGGCTGCGCCGGCGCCGGTGCTTCCAGCTCCACCTTGTCCGCAATGCCGTCTTCACGCAGGCGGAAGGCGTTCTTGCAGGTGGTGCAGCGCACGGCGCGGCCGACCAGCACGGGTTTGCGCGGATAGGAGGCACCGCAATGCGGGCAGGCGAAGGTCGCGCTCATCGTGCTCACTGTCGAAGCGCCTGGCGAAGGTTGCAAGCCTGTCGCCCAGGCATCTTTGGACGGTGTGCGGTGCCGTGTGGCAGGGGATGCGACGCGCTCAATCGCTCCAGTCGTAATCCCCGAGGGCCTTGAAGCGGCTGGCCGGCTGCAGCGTGGCACCGCTGAACAGCCCGGCGGTGGCCGGCGTCGGGTCCAGGCGCTGGGCCTGGGCGAACGGCAGGGGGGCACCACCCAGGGCGGACACCTGCGCGGCCTGCACCACGCCGGTGCTGTTGCCGCGCTGGATCACCACCAGCTCGACCGGTGGCAGGGCGAGGGGCCCGGTCGGATCGCGCCACAGCACCGCGCTACGAGCGCAACGGTCCTGCTGATCGAGCAGCACCAGCGCATCCGGCCATTGCAGATCGGTGATGGCGGCACGGCCCTTGGCGCGCTCGCGGCGGTATCGCCACAAGCATACGCTTGGCAGCCGTGCCATGCGCCAGAGATCGGTGCGGCCTTCTTGCTGGACGTGGTGCAGGCGCTCCCAATTCGCCAGCGCGCGCGGGCGGCTCCACGGACCTGGGCCCTCGCCGTGATCCTGGCGGGTGTCTTCGGTGTCGAGCGCACGCACCGACGGCAGGCGTGCGAGCAGCCCTTCGACCCATTGCAGCGACTCGACGCACAGCCAGTGCGGTCCCGACACGGGCAGGTTGATCGCCAGTCCGAGTTCACGCCAGCCGTCGTAGGCCCTGGGCGGGTGGAGGTGGTCCTCCTCGATCGGTGGACGGCCGAGATCGATCTGGCAGGTGGCACCGGTCTCGGGATCACGCCAGCACCCCGAGCGGTAGGTGTCGTCGCCCTGCAGGTCGACCCCAGGTTGATCAAGCGCCTCGGCGAGGTCGGCGAAACCCAGGGCCGGGCCGTCCTGCACCGGTTCATAGAACAACAGGCTGACCATCTCAGCCCTTGCCGAGCGAATGCAGGTAGGCGCGGAACAACAGCACGAGGTTGGCGTGCGGCAGGCGGTTGATGGTTTCGCGCGCGCTCAGCCACGCATGGTCGTGGTGTTCGTCGGAGATCTCAATCTCACCCTGCGAGGTGACCGCCGGGAAGTAGATCACCGACTTGGTCTTGCCGTTGGGCAGGCGGTAGGTCGCCTCCAGTGGCTTGCCTTCGATCGCCACCAGGGCGATGCCGCATTCTTCGGCGCATTCGCGCAGTGCGGTCTGGATCGGGGTTTCCCCACGATCCTGATGGCCCTTGGGAAACCCCCATTCGCCGTGTTTGGACGCACGCAGCAGCAACCAGCGGAACCCCTTGGGAGTATCGCGCCGCAGGATCAGGCCGGCGGCGACCACGTCGGAGGTGGTGGCGGGTGCGTAGGCGTTGGGGGTCATGCAGGTGGTCGCGCCTCGCTCATCCGCGTGATGATGCGCGGTGTGCGGCCGATCGCAACCGCAGCGACGTGCGACCTGCAGACAACCAACCGAGTCGCTACACCAAGAGCCGACGTCGGAGTGACGCCACCGGTGCACCCTGGCGCGAGGCGTTCAGCGCACACACTCCCGCCATGAGCGACAAACCTGCCTACCTCGTCTTCGACATCGAAACCGTGGCCGATGGCCGCCTGATCCAGCGCGTGCGTTACCCCGAGCTCAAGGAGCTGACGCCCGAACAGGCGGTGGCGAAACAGCGCGCCGAACTGCTGGCGAAATCCGGCGGCAAGAGCGATTTCATCCCCTTCACCTTCCAACTGCCGGTGTCGATCGCGATCGCCAAGGTGGCGCAGGATTTTTCGCTCATCGAGGTCGCCACCCTCGACCGGCCGAAATTCCGCCCCCAAGTCATCGTGCGGAACTTCTGGAAGGGCTGGACGGCCTACGGCCAGCCGACGCTGGTGACTTTCAACGGACGCTTCTTCGACGTGCCGGTGCTGGAGCTGTGCTGCTACCGTTATGGCATCCCGTTGCCGTCGTGGTTCACCACCACCGGCGCGAGCTACGCCCAGCCGCGCAACCGCTACAACACCACCGCGCACCTCGATCTGCAGGACTTCCTGGGCAATCAGGGGGCGACGCAGATGCACGGCGGTCTCAATCTCTGCGCCCAACTGCTGGGGAAACCCGGCAAGATGGACACCAAGGGCAACATGGTGCAGGACCTGTGGGAGCGCGGTGAACGCGAACGCATCGATGATTATTGCATGTGCGACGCGCTCGACACCTACTTCGTGTTCCTGCGCACGCGCGTGCTCGCCGGCATGATCACGCTCGAGCGCGAACGCCAACTGGTCGAACATGCCCGCCGCTGGATCGAGCAGGCGGCGACCCACAACCTCGCACTCGCCGAATACCTGCGGCACTTCCGCTTCTGGGAGCCGGTGGGCGAGGACGGTGATCCGTTCGCGCCCGCGGAGGTCTGAAACCGCCTCTTACTTCAGTTCGAGGATGCCGAACTGGCTGAAGTCCTGGGCCGTGAGATTGACGTTCGACATGCCCTGGGCCCATTCGAAGAAGCCCTCGGCACTTTTTTCCTTGTCGCTTTCGGTGAGCACCAGGTTGAAGCCGAAGCGCCGGCCGGTCTCGGGCACGAAGCCCAGCGAGGTCCAGGGGATGGTGAAGATGAAGGTGTGTGCATCGTTCGAGGGGCGCGAATATTTCAGCCCGGCGAAGGTGCCGCCCTTTTTGCCCAGAGCGACCGGAGTGAACGCCTGGCCCTTCTTGTCCTTGGCGTAGCCGACGATCTGGGTGTCGTTCTCGTCGTTGTTGCCGGCGCTCGAATCGATGCCCATGTCGAAGCCGATGACCACCGAGTCCTGACGGTCCCAGCGTGTCGGCGGATCACCCGCCATGACGATGTCATCCTGGATGATGGCGACGACGAAGAGGTTCTCCTCGTTCCAGGCCAAGCGGACCTTGGCGCTGAAATCCGAATCCTGCGGGGGCATGCCCTTGATGCCCTGGATCTGCTTGGCGGAGAAAGCCAACGTCGGTTTGCCGGGCATCTCGGCGAGGCGGGCGGGATCGAAACCCGGCTTGAGACGTTCAGCCTGCGTCACCGGTTTGCCCTTGATGCGTTCAGCGAGGTTGAAGCCGGAATCGCTGGTGGTCGGCACACTCGCGGTCTCGCCCTGGAGCACACATTTCTCTGCAACGATGAACGGCGGTTTCTTGCGCCCGATGATCTCCAACTGCTGACCTGGGAGGAACGCCTTCTCCACCGGGGTCTCATCTTTGGCCGGCTTCTTGCCGGGGACCGCCTTGAGGTCGCCGAACGACACCACGAAGGTGCGGCCATCCTTGTCGTCGGCGAAGAAGGTTTTGGTCGCGCGGTCGACGTGGCGCACGGTCACCTGCGTCTTGCCACCACCGCCAGCGACCTCGGGCTCCGTTGCGGGATCGGGCTGCGGTTCGCTAAGCGTACCGCTGATCAAGGTCACGCTGGTCGGCGGCAGGATCACGCGCGTGCCGCCCCCGGAGAGCGGTTTGTCTTCACCGGCTTCGATGCCGCGACCAAGGGTCCAGACGTTTGCGGTGGCGATCTTCATGTCGATGTACTTGAGCGTCACATCGTGTTGGCCGCCGACGCTGTCCTTGTTCACCAGCAGGATCAGGAAGCGGTCGCCCGACACCGCGGCCAAGCTTTCGACCATCGCGGTGCCGGTTTCCGATTCGATCCAGTACCACGGACGTTCACGCACGACGGCGTTCCAACGTCCGAGGAAGGACACCAACGGGCGGTGTTTGCCCTGCGCGTCGATCAAGCCGGCGACGCGCTGCGGCGTGGCGTTCTGCCACAGGCCGACCGCGGCGTGCTGGCGCGCCAGGTGGTTGATCGCCGAGGCGAGGTAGACCGGGGCGAAGATGCTGTCGAGACGCGGATTGTAGACCGTGCGCTCGTTGGCGACCCGCATGGCGACTGACGAGACCAGCGGCCGTCCGACGGCGCGCGCGAGGTCGGCGACGTGCAGGAAGGTGCGTTCAAAACCCCAGGTGCGTTCCAGCGCTTCGGTGGCATTGCCTTCAGAGATCTTCTCGAAGACGAAGGTCGACCACGCCAAGCCATCGACCGCGGGATCGAGCGTGACGCTCTGTTGACCGAACGCGCGCACGCCGGTCGAACGGCTGAGGCCGCCGGAAAACACCACGATGCTGGGATCGACGCGTTTCATGCGTTCGATCACGCGGGCGGCCAACACGCCGAACTCCTCGGCGGTACCGGTCCAGCCGGTCTTCACGTCGGCATCCTGCCAGAACTGCCAGTATTTCACCCCGAGCTTCTGGTCGATGTTGATGCGTTGGACGATCGCTGCGGCGATGTCGGCATAGGCGTTGCCATCGGTGGGATTCTCGCGCGATTTGCCGAGCGCTGCCGGAGTGCCATCGATCACCACATAAGCCTGCGAACCCGCGGCGATCAGCGCCTTGATGTCCTGTTCCAGCAGCCACGTGTCGTAGACGCCATCGCGGGTCAGACGATCGAGACGCGCGTTGATGCGCAGCAGCGGCAGGCCGGCGGCACGCACCAAGTCACTCCACGGCGCATTGCCGGCGAACTCGCCGACGTCTTCGCCCCAGCCGCCGGCCAAGTGCTGGCTCAGACGTCCGGCAATACGCCCGGCATCGACGTCGACCTTGGTGGTCTTCTTGACCAGCGGAGCATCGAGTTCGAAAAGCCTGGCGGGCGGTGCCGGCGGGGTCGCGGGCGGCAGCAACGGTTGCGCTTCCGGGATGATCGCGACGTCCACCTGGTCGAGCCAGAAGCGGCCTTCACCTTCACCCAGCGGACTGATGCTGAGATCGGTGATCTTGATCAGGTCGAGTTTGCCATCGCTGGCAGCGCCTTGCGCCTGATACCCTTTGTTGCGCTCGAAGCTGGCGAACGGCAACGCGACGTATTCCCATTCGCCCGGCGTCTTGGCCGTGACCTTGGTGATGAAGTTCTCGTTACCGGTGTCGGTCAGGCGGACTTCCAGATCGTTCACCCCGTCCATCCGCACCCAGAAACGCAGGCAGGCGTAGGTGGTCCAATCGGCATTGATCACGCGACCAAGGCTGCACCAGCCGCCTTTCTGTTTGCGGTAGGCGGTGAGGATCGAGCCGTCACCGACCTTGGCGAGGTTGAAAGTCGTGCGTACGTCGCAGAGCGCGAGCTTGCCATCATGACGCGCCTGCCAGGAGCCGGCTTTCTCGCCATCATCGAGGTTCAGGACCTCGCCGCCCATGGCACAGAGGGCGAAGCAACTCAGGAGGATGGTGCGGATGGTGTTCACAGGTTCTCCTGGGATGACAAGCGCTAGGCGATGTCATCCATGACATGTCGGCACGATGGCGAGCATTCTGTACGTCCAGACCAGCGGCGCATTACGGACTTCTAGCCGCAGATCCCCGTCATGCAGCCGATGGTGCCACTGCTATGCACGGATTTCTGCGAGATCAGCGCGGCTCTTGGCCGTGAACGATCCATGCGCTCCGGACACCGGCTTAGCCCAAGCCTGTACGATCACCGCCCTTGGGTGCGCTCAGGGGTCCTTCGTCAGTTCCTGCCGGCCATACAATGCTGGCAACACCTGGATGAGGATGCTGAAGGTCAGCACTGCCGCCGGTCCCAGGATCAGGCCACGTGGGCCGAAGCCGAGGACGCCGCCGACCAGACCGAGAAACAACAGGAAGCTCAGCCACATGTCGTCGGTTCCCAGATGGCTGGCGATCCGCGACGCCAGGTGTTCGATCAGCCATGCCGCTGCGAGGGCTCCCACGCCCAGGCCGATGGCCGACGGTATCTCTCCTTTGGTCCACAACACGCTGGCGATCGGCAACCACGCCACCATTGGTCCGGCGACCGGCAGCAGGGCGACGAATGCCGCGAACACCGCCACCAGGATCGGATTGAGCCCACTCAGCGGCCAAGCGATCAGCCCGATCGCGATGCCATGGAATGCCGCCCGTGCGGCAGTGCCGGTGATCAGGTGCACGGCAGTGGATTGGAAACGTCCCTCGATGGTCAGGCGTTGGGCGAAGGTCAGCGGTAAGCACGACATCAGCATCGTCACTAGTCGGGGACCCTGCGAATAGAGGTAGAACAGCGTCACCAGCGTCAGCGCGCTCTGCGCCAGGAAACCTCCAGTGCCGGTGACGAGATACTGCATGAACGCCGAACCGACGGAAACCTGTGACAGCACCTCTCGGATGGACAGGCGGATCATCTCCTGATCCAGGTGCAGACTGGGCATCAGCGAACTGACCGTGGCCACGTGGGTCATCAGCAGGTCGATCACCTCGTTGATGCGCACCGGATCCTGCACCGCCAGCCCAATCACCAGCCGTACGGTTCCCGCCAGGTCGCCGACGACGGCCACCAATAGCATCAAAGCGAAACCGACCATCAGGGCGCCGAGCACCGCGGTGGCCGCCAGAGCGCTGAGGTAGCGGCGCGTGTCGACCTGCCAATTGCCGAACAGCGAGGCGAGGGCGTGATCGATCGGCAGGAACAGCACCGGGTAGGTGAGTACCGCCAATGCCGCCGCCAGCATCAACGCATCGCCCACCGGAGCGATCACCAGCAGCAGCCACCACCCGGCGGCGAGCGCCAGCCCGAGCAACGCGAGGTGGGGAACCCAGGCGCGCAACAACTCTCGGGGATCATGGGGCATCATCCGGACCCTACGGCCTCGGGACGAAGTCGCCACCGGCGGGGGGCGAACCGCAGTAGTGGTTTCAAAACCATCCGCGTAGCGAGCCCGGCCATTGTCGAGCGAGGTATACCCCTTCGGGGCACTTAGGATCACGCCGCAGAGCCACATTTTTTCCGTAAGCAATTCACCAGATTTCCGACGGAAGGGCGTGACCCACATCGGGATCGCGCTCACCCTCATTCAAGGGAACATTATGAAGCCTTCCATCCGTCATCTGGCCCTTGCGGCCGCCGTGTCCGGCCTGTTCGCCGGCGCCTTGCTCAACACCGGTTGCAACTCCGATTCGCGTTCCGGTAACGCGACGGCTAGCGATAACGCCAGCGACAAGCACGCCTGCAAGGGCATGAATGCCTGCAAAGGCAAGGGTGGTTGCAAGACCGACAAGAACGCCTGTAAGGGCATGAATGCCTGCAAGGGCAAGGGCGGCTGCAAGACCAACTAAGGATGGCTGCCGTTCGGCGCTTGCCTACACGGCAGGCGCCGAACGGGCATGGGTGCATATTCTTCGCTCACCTGACATGCCACGTCGGATTGGTCGGGCATCCATTGTGCCGGCTCGACGCAGTGCTGCCTTCAATCATTATTTGGTCTTTTCCGCGAGCGCTTTCTTGGCGACGCGGGTGACGAAGACGGTGACGACGACCGTAGCGAGCAGGCCGACGCCATAGAGCACCCATTCGCCGGTGGTGCGCTCGCGTTCGCCGCTGGCGGCATTTGCCAGCGAACCGAGGTACACATACATCACGGTGCCCGGCATCATCCCGATCCACGAGGCAAGGACGAAATCCCGCAGCTTCACCTGCGTCAGGCCGAACGCGTAATTTAATAGTGTGAACGGAAACACCGGCGAGAGCCGCGTCAGTCCGACGATTTTCCAGCCCTGGCCAGCCACGGCCTTGTCGATCGCGGCAAAACGCTCGTTGCCTTCGATTTTTCGCGCAATGGCGTCGCGGGCTAGATAGCGACCTATGAGAAACGCGCACGTCGCCGCCAGCGTTGATGCGATGGAGACGTAGATCGACCCCCACACCACGCCGAATATCGCACCCGCGCCGAGGGTCAACGCCGAGCCGGGGATGAACAGTACGGTCGCCACGATGTAGATCACGATGAAGATGATCGGACCCCACGACCCGAGTTGCCCAACCCAATCGATCGCCTGCTTGAGCAACTCCTGACCATTGAAATATTTGAAGGCGACAATCGCCGCGGCGATGAGCGCGACGGCCACGCCGGCGTAGAGTAGCCATTTCCAGCGAAATCCGGATTTGGCGGTGGGAGTTTCAGGTGCAGTCACGATGCTCTTTACGTGCGTCCGCGTGGATGGCCATGGCCTTGCCACCGTCGGCTTTAATTACGGCGACCATTTGCTGCGCTTTCTTCGGATGCGACCGATAATTTTCCGCCACCGCCGCGCCCGCCGCCACCGCCGCGCCCGCCGCTGCCAGCCGTCGCGCCACCGCTTCGCCGATGCCGGAGCTGCCGCCCGTCGCTAACGCGTTTTTGCCATCGAGTTTGATCGTCATGGTCGTCTTTTATTTTCGGCTGTGGTTTTGTGCTGTGAAAGGACAAGGTGTCTTGCTGGTAATGCTCAGTCATGCTGCCGCAACTTTTCGCCCTCGCTTTTTTTGGGGGAAACATGCGTGTCCTGGTTCAGGCCCAAGGCTTCCTGCGTGGCCGGGGACGATCCCTCGGGTGCTCTTCCTTGGTTCATTTGGTGTTCGCGCCATTTGAGTTTCAGGTCTGGCCAAAAGTGGCCGGGAGCTTTGTAGCCGAAGGCACGGTATTTTCCCGGCGTCACCTTTCCTTTCGCGGTGACAAAGTCTGTGAAGGATTGTGTCCATGCGTCGAACTCGGCGTAAACATCAGTGCTCGCCGCCATGTGCTCGGCCTGGTTGTCGCTGTATTTCTTGCCATCGCCGAACTTCAGGTAGCGCCAGAGCGAATCGGGAACCTCAATGCCGCTATAGCGACATTGCCAGACCAGTGGCGCATAAGCATCACGGCTGTCGCTTGGTTCTGCATCTGGATCGAAATAGTGTTTGTGGCGCAGACCTTTGGGCCGGCCTGCGGCATCCAGCTCATCCGCGCCGCCGTCGCCATAACAAAAAAATCCGGCCGTCCGGCCTTCGAGATGGTTGCGGCTTAGTTCTTCCCATTCTGGTGAATGCTCCAGCCGCATCGCCATCTCCGGATTTTTGTGCTGGATCAAGTCTTCACTAGGATTTCCGCCGCTCATGCACACAAGGCGGTCGAACATCAGCTTTAGATTCGAGGTCGGCGCATACCAGTTGACCGGCCCGATGATGGCCCAGGCGTCGGCGAGGTCGAGCCTGCTGTAGAGGTCCATGTCCCACATGAGATCCGGCTCTTTCGAATGGTTCGGCTCATAACAATTGCACGGCCAGACACACAGCGCCATCGAGGTGGACGAGCAGGCGTTGCAGCTCTGGATGCGGGCGCGACCGAAGACGTTCCCCAAATCTTCGTAATCAATTTCCCATTCCTGTGGCAGCCCGGCAGCCATGCGCAGCATCAGTGTTCGCGCTTTGGAATCTACGCCTGGGCAGTTATATTGCCGCCGGCCTGAACCGGCGATGATCAAAACACGGAAGGGCCGTTTAGCCGTCGGCAGTTTACCGTTTTCATCGTTTGGTTTCATCGTTGTTCCAGCGTTTGTAGTAAATTGTCTGCTGAGTGTTCTGCCCGCGTACGGCAGAAGTCTGGCAAGTTCGGGGAAACGGGGGACGCCCGCGCCCAGGTAGAGCAGGCATTTCCAGCGAACACCGGATTTGGCGGCGGCTGTCGCTAACGCGGCCACGGCAGGTGCCTAGGACTGTTCGTTCAACGAGATGGCCACTGGTCGTCCTAGTCGGTGAGGCAGGCCCCGGAACAGCGAGCGTCATTCATGCCAACACCTAGTTCCGTACGACAAGACCGAAACGCGAATCCGCCTGACCGTCTTCCTAAGTGCCCCGAAGGGGTATGCCTCGCTCGACGATGGCGTGGCTCGCTACGCAGATGGTTTAGTCACCACGCCTTATTTTCAGCCTGCCCATTACCCATTATTCCGCCTCCAACCCGAATCAGTTCGATTTTTCGCCACGAAGTGACTGTGTAGAGATCAAGCGGTAGTTCCCTGGATCTGTGTGGTCGGTTTGAGCGCTTTTGCGGCGATGGTGTTGAGTCGGATGAGTAACTTCCTGGCGCAGGCGATCAGTGCGA
>JACDEI010000072.1 GCA_013816485.1 Planctomycetota bacterium | reverse complement strand
CGACTCAACACCATCGCCGCAAAAGCGCTCAAACCGACCACACAGATCCAGGGAACTATCGCTTGATCTCTACACAGTCACTTCGTGGCGAAAAATCCGTTTCGTTAGCTTTACGCCATTGAGCAAAGCCCCAGAAAAAAAACCTGCTTTCCCTCATCTTGCGCCCGCCTGGGACCTGTCAGACTGCGCGACCCCCTGGAGGTGCCAGCGTTGTCGTCGCCCACCGCGGAAGCGTCAGCTTCCGCGTCGCTTCCTGACGCATCGAACCGTCGCCATTGGCGTCGTGGCAGCGTCGTGCGCCATGGCCTGGGCATCGCCGTCATCGAAGGTGTGGTGGTGGCCGCGATGTTGGCCTTCGCCGAGAGCTTCATCGTGCCGTTGCTGCAGACGCGGCTGCACGCCACGCCGTCCCAGATTGGTCTGCTGACCATCATCCCGCTGCTCGGCACGGTTTTCACCGGCATCGTCCTGGGGCGCATCCTCCGTCTGCTTGGTGGCAACAAACGCGCGGTGGTGCTGCACGCCCTGGTGCAGTCGCTGATGATCGGCGGCATGAGCATCCCACTGCACCATCCGGACGCAGAGTGGGCGGTGCCGGTCGGCATCATCCTGGCGGTGTCGATCGCGCTCGCTGGTTCGATCGGTGGACCGGCGTGGATCAACTGGATGGGCGCGCTGGTACCGCGGCGGCTGCAGAGCCGTTACCTCGCCTACCGCAGCCGGGTGGTGATCCTGGTGAAACTCGGCTTCGCCTGCCTCTTCGCCCAGATCCTGCACCTGCTGCCGGCAGAAGTCGGTCCGTGGGGCTTGCAGATCCTCATCGGCTTGGCGGTGGTGTCACGGCTGTGGAGTGCCTGGCTGATCCACATCCAACATGATCCTCCGTCACGGCCGAAAGCCCTCATCGGCACCGACCGTCATCAGCACAGCGGCACGTTGAGCTTCGCCGGATTTCTGCGCTCGATCACGCGCACCGATCTCGGACGGTGGACGCTGGTGTGGGCGGTGCTGCATTTCGGCGTGATGCTCGCCGGTCCATATTTCGCCGCCTACATGCTCAGCGCCTTGCCGCGCGGCCTGGGGCTGACACCGGGCTGGACCTACGTGATGCTGATCCAGATGGCGGTGCTGGTGCGCGTGGCGGCCTATCCCGTCGCCGGACGGCTGGTCGATCTCTTCGGCCCGGCGGCAGTGCTGCGCGTGGCGGTGTGCGGCATCATGGTGATCCCGGTGGCGTGGGCGTTCACCACCTCCATCCCGCTGCTGTTGCTGATCGAGGTCGTCAGCGGCCTGTGCTGGTGCATGGCCGAGGTCTCCGTCGGCGTGCTGCTGTTCACCTGCCACCGCGATCCGCTCCAGCGTTCGCACCTGATCGGCTACCATCAGTCGGTGGTGAATGCGGTCGCGGTGGTCGGTGCGGTCATCGGCATGGTGGCGCTCGACACCAGCCTGGGAGCAACCGGCAGCCTGCTGCCGGCGCTCGGGGGCAGCGATTTCCATACGCTCTTCCTGGTCAGCGCGCTGTTCCGGCTGCCGGCGGTGATCCTGGCGATGCACTTCCTGCCGCGCCTGCGCGCCTTGCGGGCGGAGGAGAGCGCCGGCCTGTGGCGTATGCTGCCGGGCACCGAACTGGTGCTGACCCTCAGCCGTGGGCTGACGGGCTTCTTCCGCCGCCCGGAAGGGTGAACGGGCTTCCGACCGCTGCGAGGTCCGGTAGCGTGCCGCCGTACCCATGAGTGAACCCGCCCGCGATCCGTCACTTCCTCCAGCCGGTCTGGCGCTGCGCCATCTGCGCCGCGACATCAGCGAGATGCAGGGCTACACTCCTGGCGAACAGGTGCGCGACTGCATCAAGCTCAACACCAACGAGAGCGCGTGGGCACCCTCGCCGCGCACGCGCGAGGTGCTGCGCCAGGTCGCCGACGACCAGTTGCGCCTCTACCCCGATCCGCTGTTCAAACAGTTGCGCGCTGCCGCCTCCTCGCGGTACGGCGTCGCTCCCGAACAGGTGCTCGCCGGCAACGGCTCCGACGATTGCCTGACGATCATCTACCGCGCATTCCTGACGCCGGGTGAGCGCGTCGCCGCGCCGTGGCCGACCTATGGTCTGTACGATACCCTCGCCACGTTGCAGGGCGTGGACATCGCGCATGTCGACTACCGCATCGAAGCGAAACAATGGCACCTGCCGCGACACCTGAGCAAGCAGGGCGCGAAGGTCGTGCTGGTGGCGAACCCGAATAATCCTTCGGCAACGCTCACGCCGATCGAACAGCTCCGTCAACTGGCCTATGAGATCGACGGCATCCTGGTGGTGGACGAGGCCTACATCGACTTCGCACCCGAGGGATCGAGCATGCTGCCGCACCTCGCGAGCCATCCGAACGTCATCGTGCTGCGGACATTCTCCAAGAGTTACAGCTTGGCTGGCGCGCGCCTTGGCCTGCTGTTCGCCCACCCGGAGCTGGTCAACCACCTGATGAAGGTGAAGGACAGCTACAACGTCAACGCGCTGACGCAGGCGCTCGGTGTTGCCGCATTGGAAGATCATGACCATCACCGCGCGCTGGTGCAGGACACCCTGCGCGAGCGCACGCGCCTCGAAGGCGAGTTGGCGACGTTCGGTTGGACCTGGCCGGCGTCGGCCGCCAACTTCCTGCTCTGCGAAGTCGGCGACAAGGCCGGCGCGATCTATACAGCACTGAAAGATCGCGGCGTGCTGGTGCGTTGGTGGGATCGTCCGCTGCTGTCGAGCAAGCTGCGCATTACCGTCGGGCGCCCGGATCAGACCGAGCTGTTGCTGAAACACCTCAAGGACCTGGTGTGAGCCAGGACCATCGCAGCCGCGCCCTCTGTCTGCTCGGCGCGACCGGTTCGATCGGCGTCAGCACGTTGTCGGTCGCGGCGCACCTGGGCATCCCGGTGTTTGCGGTCAGCGCCCACAGCAAGGTCGACCTGCTCGCGACACAAGCGCGCGCGTGTGGTGCGAAGGTCGCGGTGATCTGCGATCCGGCACGCTACGACGAGTTGAAACGCGCGCTCGCTGGCAGCGGCATCCGCGCCGCCGCTGGTCCTGCCGCGCTCGAAGAGATCGCCGCCGCACCCGAAGTCGGCGCAGTGATGACCGCCATCGTCGGCGCCGCCGGTCTGCCGGCGACACTCGCCGCGGTGCGCGCGGGCAAACGTCTGTGCATCGCCAACAAGGAGCCGTTGGTGATGGCCGGCGACCTGATCATGGCCGAAGCCAAGGCCAGCGGTGCGGCGATCCTGCCGGTCGACAGCGAACACAGCGCGATCTTCCAGTGCCTGGAGAACCACGGCGCTGATGAGGTGCGGGAGCTCGTCCTCACCGCCTCGGGTGGTCCGTTCCGCACCGTCGCCGATCTCTCGCAGGTCACGCGCGAACAGGCGCTCAAACATCCGACCTGGACGATGGGGCCGAAGATCACCATCGATTCCGCGACGCTGATGAACAAGAGCCTAGAAGTGATCGAGGCACGCTGGCTGTTCGGCATCGAGCCCGAGCGCATCCGCGTCATCATCCATCCGCAAAGCGTGGTCCACAGTATGGTGTCGTACCGCGATGGTTCGGTGATGGCGCAGCTCGGCCTGCCGGACATGCGCGTGCCGATCCAGTACGCGCTGACCTGGCCCCGTCACGAAGGCGGCGAGGTCGGCATCCCGGATTTCGCCAAGCTAGTCGCGCTAACCTTCGAGGAGCCCGACACCGCACGTTTCCCCTCGCTGACGATGGCCTACCACGCCGCGCGGGTCGGCGGTCTGGCGCCTGCCGTGATGAATGCCGCGAACGAAATGGCGGTCGCCGCATTCCTTGCCGGTCGCTCACGTTTCATCGACATCTTCCGCACGGTCGAGGATGCGCTGTCGCGTACGCCGGCACTGCGCTCGCCATCACTGTCCGATATCATCGCTGCCGACGCCGACGTGCGTGCGCGATTGGCCAACTGACCATGAACGGCAAACGCATCCTGCTGCTGGCCAAGACACCGCTGGTCGAGCGTCTGGAGCCGACGATGCTCAAACGCCTGGCGGTCGGCGGCGCCGTCAACCTCGACCGACTAGAGACCGCGGCACAGACCCACGAACGCACGCTGGCGCTGGTGCGCAAGGTCATCGGCGCGCACCGCGTCAATGAATGGAAGGTCGAACGCCTCCAGGCGCAGGACGCCACCGGCAAGGATCTGGTCATCACCGTCGGCGGTGACGGCACGGTGTTGACCGCCAACTCGCTCGAAGCCGACATTCCGCTGCTGACGGTGAACTCCGACCCGGCCGGCTCGATCGGCATGTTCACCCGCTGCACGGCGGACAATTTCGCCGCGTTGTTCGAGGCCTGGCTCGACGGCACGGCGGTCGAGGAGATCATCCCGCGACTCCAGGTGCGCATCGACAACGGCACGCCCTGGCGCGTGCTCAACGAGTGCCTGTTCGGAGCTGCCAACCCAGCAGCGATGACGCGTTATGTCCTGACCGATGGCGAACGCCGCGAATCACAACGCTCCAGCGGCGTGTGGGTCGCCACTGCGGCCGGCAGCACCGCCGCAATCCGCAGCGCTGGCGTCGAACCGGTCGATGCGCATCAGGCAGCACTGCTCTACAAGGTGCGTGAACCGTTCCCCGGTCGCGGACCGATGGATCTGCTCGAAGGCCGGCAGATGCCACCCACCGGACTCAAGCTGATGCCAGCGATGCCCGGTGTATCGATCTTCATCGACGGTCCACATTTCCACCGCACGGTGCCGCCCGGCAGCGTGGCCGAATTCAGCCCCAGCCCGCGGCCATTGCGGTTGCTGCGCCTGAGCTGATCAGCGCGCGCCGAGCCGCCGCGCGCCAGGGATCATCACTCCCTGGATGAGCGACATCACCACCGCGGCGATCAGCAGGAAGATCGCCAGGCCGGTGATGCCACGACAGACAAAGGACATGAACAGCCCGGCAAGCAACGGCCCCATGGTGTTGCCCATACCGATGAAGGTTTCATGCCAGCCCGCCGCGCGCCCCACTCCCTCGGGCAGGCGTAGGCTGTAATAGATGCTGCCGACATAGGCCGCGCCGTAGCCGCTGCCGATCAGGCCACCACAGGCGGCGACCGCGAGCAACGGGAACTCGCCCCATGAAGCGAGCAGCAATAACCCAGCGGACCCCAGCAGGAAACCCGCCTGACAGGCCCACAACACCTGCGGCTTGAGCACCCACCCGGTCCACTGACCAAGCAGCAGAAACATCAGGATGTAACACGTCGCGTAGCCGGAGAGCGCCGCACTCGCCAAGCGCGCGGCCTGCATTGTCTGTCCGACGCTGCCGCTGGCATCGAAAGCCTTGGGCAGCTGCGTCATCAGCGCCATGCCGAGGATGCAGGCGACGAACAAGTTCACGCGGTACATGATCGTCAGGTGTGGCAGGGCGGGGTGCGGACTGCGGTCACCGCTTGGTGCCGTCGGACGCGGGGTCAGATGGCGCCAATCCCAGAGCGCCGCTGCGACCGCGATGAATGACAACGCGGCGATGCCATAGGCCAGCTCATGCGGCTGCCCCACGAGCAAACCGACACCGATGAACGAGGCGAGATTGCCCGCCGCCCAGCCCAGATTGTAGCGACGGATCTTACGGTGCAGCGCCGGCGGTGGCCCGCCTGCGGCGCTCGCCGCATCCGAGAACAGTCCTGCGGACCCCGGAAAAAACATCGCGGCGCCAGCCATGCCGCACATCGCCGCAGCCAACGCCCCGAACGGGCTTGCATCGATGATCGCCATCACCGCGCCCCCCAGTCCGATGCCTGCTCCCAGGATGCCGCTGCGCGCGCGTCCCCAGTGATCCGCCAGACGTCCACCAATGAACACCAGGCCGCCATAACACAGATTCGCGAGCGTAGTGACCAGCCCGATCTGCCACGCCGGCCACTCCCAGGCGGTCAGTCGCACGGTGGCGAGCATCAGCGCGAGGATGCTGCCGAGCGAGATCAAAGCGTTGCAGAGCTGCAGCAGGAAAAGCGGCGGCGGCGTCACGGGCGCGCCACGCTCCACCTACGCGCCAGGGCGCAAGAGGCCGGACCCACAATCGCTACGGTCAACGATCCCATCACCGCCGGACACTGCCCGACCACCGCCGGCAACCCAGGTCGTCAGGTATAACGGCGCGAGCAGCGCGTGGCGACCGGCTGTACACCAAGTAAACCGGGGCCCCCAGCGACCCGTCAGAGTCCACGCGCAGCCCGTCCCGCAGGGCTGAGGCGCCAACGGTGCCTACCACGCAACCATTCTGCCAGCGCGTGCCACAGTCAGCGGACTTCGGGCATGTCACGGTCTTCCAGGGCCTTGTGTCGTGCGACCAAGCGCTTCAAGTGGTCCGGTCATGATCCTTGGGCTCATCAGTGATATCCACGGCAACATGGCCGCGCTCAACGCGGTCATCGCCGATATGGAGGAAAACGGTGCCGAACGGGTCATCTGCCTGGGTGATGTGGTGGGCTATGGCCCGTACCCAGGTGAATGCCTCGATCTGGTGCGACGCTGCGGTGCGGTGCTGATGGGCAATCACGAAGAAGCCCTCCTCTTTGGTGCTGAGAACTTCAACCCGCGCGCCAAACGCGCGATCGACTGGACCCGCGACCACCTGAAGACCGCCGGCGACGAGGTTACGCGCAAGAACCGCTGGCAGGTCCTGCAGAATCTGCAACTGCACGCGCAGGACGGCCCGTTCCTCTTCACCCACGCCAGTCCACGTCAGCCGACCCGCGAATACGTCATGCCGCGCGATGTCGCCAATCCGGCGAAGATGCAGGAGATCTTCGCCCTGATCGGCCACGTCTGCTTCGTCGGCCACACCCATATCCCTGGGGTGTTCCTCGAAGACCTGACCTTCACCCCGCCGACCGATCTGTGGGGCCACACCTACTTCGTCGAACCCGGCGAGAAGGCCCTGGTCAACATCGGTTCCGTCGGTCAGCCGCGCGACGGGGATACCCGCGCCTGCTACTGCCTGCTCGACACCGACACCGCCGCGCCACGGGTGGTTTTCCGCCGCGTCGAATACGACGTGGAAGCCACCGCCAAAGCCATCGAGGCCAACAGCTACCTCGACAATTACTTGGCGGAACGCCTCCGCGTCGGCCGCTGAACCGGTCGGCGGTCCCAGGACGGCCCGCGGGACGGGTTTGTACTCCTGTCAACTGCCTCCGCCCTCAGCACCGGCAAACACCGCTGCGCTCACGTAAACCCTAGCCCATCGCCCGGTTGTCCACCTGTGGGCAGGCACTACCGTGCCGGGTCGATGGACGCCCGGGGACCTCAGAAACGACCGACCGGTAGCCGACTGCCACCGGTGGCCACCCCGCGTGGCAATCCAGGGCCCATCGGTCCGCTGGTGAAGAGCCGTTTGAGTAGCGACCCCGTGTGGGGCTACTTCGCCATCAACGGCAAATGGATCTGTCCCTTCTGCCTGAGCGTGGTCAACCGCCGCCAGGGACGCAGTCGCGAGGATTCCATCACCGCCCACCTGGAGTCCTGCCGCGGATTCGGCAATGGCCACGGCCAAGTGCAACCGGTGGAGGTCATCGCCAGACGCCAGCAGTACGAAAACCTCGTACATCTGGCAGACAGCGATCCGGCGTGGCGCGTCTATGACACCTCGGGCACTTGGTACTGTCCCGCGTGCCTGGAACGCATCGCCAATGTGCGCATCCAGGGCGGCCAACTCACCAGCTTCGTCTATCAGGCGATGTCGGACCACCTCAGCCGCTGCGGCTCGTACCTGCGCGGGGTTAATCCCCGGACCGAGGATGTTCAACGCGCACGCGATCGTGCGGCACGTTTTCCCGCCTTGCTCCAGGCGTTGCAGCAGAACCTCCAGTTCACGGCGTGGCGTTACCTCGACGCGCATGGACATTGGGTCTGTCCGTGTTGTCTGGCCCATGTCCCGCGCGTGCGCGTGACCAGCGATACCGATTGGCAACGCGCCCCAGAACAGATGGCCCAGCACCTGTTGCAGGAATGTGCGGCGTACGCCAACGATCCGAATCACATCCAACCAGAGAGCATGGTGCGTGAGGCGGCGGCACAGGTCGCACCGATGATCCAGCCGACTCCGCTGGTGAACCGTACGCCACTGCCGGCCGTCGAATCCACCCCACGGTACCGCACGCCGCTGCCCAGCGGTCCCGTACCGCTCGCGCGGCCAGCGACCCCGCTGAACAACGGCATGGCCACTCCACCCGTGGCACGGCCGGCCCTGCCCGCCAGTCCGACACCGCAGAAATTTACTCCGGCCGGATCGAGCAGACTGCCAACCACGCCGATCCTCAACCGGCGCACCGACTCCACCCCGACCGGTGGCTCGCGGCTCACACCAGGCACGCCGATCGCCATGCCGATGACGCCGCACGTGCCGCCGCCGATGCTGCAACCGCCTCCTACGACGAACGTCCCCGGCAAGGACGACACGCTCTTCGGCAAGCTGCCCGCGGGATTCCTCGACGACACGCCGCTGGGAGCCGTCGACGAGAACACCGCCGCTGAAGACGCCGCCAAGGTCGCCGAAGATGCCGAAGATGCCGAAGAGCAGGGCGACAATCTCGGCTGGCTGAACGACGCTGAAAGTGAAGAGCCGCTGTCGGCAACGCTGCCGACAGCCGAACGCACCGATATGATCAAGGCACGCGCGGTGCAGGCCGGCCTGATGCAGAAACCGCCGGAGGTCGCTGGTTTCAAGTTCGCTGCCTGCTTCGAAGCCTGCACCGACATCAGCGGTGATTTCTACCAGTACATCCGTCTGCCGGACGGACGCGTCGGTTTCGCCATGGGCGATGTCAGCGGGCACGGCGTGCAGGCCGGGTTGATCATGTCGATGGCGAAGAAGACCTTCGAGATCTACGCCTCCATGGGCCTGTCGCCCGCCGAGACGCTCAGCCGCGTCAACGACGCCATCGCGCGCGATCTCGGTGGTAAACTGTTCATCTCGATGGTCTACGCCTTGCTTGATCCGACCGAGCGCAAGATCACCTGGGCGCGCGCCGGCCACACGCCGAGCCTGCGTTACAACCCCGACGACGATCAGATCGAGGAGATCAAGCCGCCGGGCATGGTAGTGGGCATGAAGACCGGTCCGATGTTCCGCAACAGCCTACAGGAGCAGACCACCACCGTGCGCTCGGGCGATGTGCTGCTGCTCTACACCGACGGCATCACCGAGACCATGAACCTCCAGCAGGAGGAGTTCGAAACCGAACGTCTGGTCGATGTCATGCGCCGCTTCAGCAAGGAAGGCGCTGAGGTGCTGGTCAATCGCATCATGGAGATCCTCCGGCACTTCCGTGGTCCGCAGCCACCGGCAGACGATTCGACTTTAATGGTCATCACGGTGGATTGAGTGACGCCATGGAACGCCAACCGTCCTCCATCCGCACGCCACCCGCGATTGACTCGCAGGGTCGTCCGTCTACGCCTCCCGCTCCCGCTCGGATGGATCCCGTCCCAGAGCGAGTGGAGCGACCAACCGTGAAACTGCACATGGCGGCATTGACGCACAAAGGTCGCGTGCGCAGTCACAACGAGGACTCGCTTTATTTCGACATCCGCGACCGCGTGATGATCGTCTGCGATGGCATGGGCGGTCACGCCGGCGGGCACATCGCCAGTGAATTGGCGGTCCAGGTGGTTTCCAACGGCCTGCGCCAACTCAGACCGAGCGACTGGGGTGAAGAAGACAAGGTCATCGAAGCGATGAAGAGCGCAGTGTTCGGCGCCAACGACCACATCCTCTCACGTTCACGCGTCGACATCGAGCTCTCCGACATGGGCACCACCATCGTCGGCTTGGCGTTCATGCGCGACCGCGTGATCACCGTCAACGTCGGTGACAGCCGCATCTATCGCATCAGCGGCGATGGCATCGAACAGGTCAGCGAGGATCACAGCCTGGTGGGCGAACGGGTGCGTGCCGGCCTGCTCGATCCCGACAGCGACGAAGCCGCGCTGCTCGGTAACATCGTCACCCGCGCGCTCGGTATGGAGCAGGTGACCATCGACATCACCGTCGAAGATCTGGTGATCGGTGATACCTACCTGCTGTGCAGCGACGGTCTGTCGGACCTCGTGAGCGATGAGGACATGTTCACCATCGTCCGCGGGACCGAGAGCCTGGAACAGGCCTGCGTGACGCTCGTCGACCTCGCCAACCAGCGTGGCGGCATCGACAACATCACCGTCGCCCTGACGCGCGCTGTCGGATGACCTGATGCCGCGCCTTGATCTCGCCGCGGCGGCCAGCGCGCTGCTGCTGATCGATGTGCAGGAGCGTTTCCTCAAAGCCGTACCAGCAATCGCCGCCGATCAGCCGTGTGGGCGCAACTGCCGCATCCTCCTGCAAGCCGCCGGTCTGCTTAATATCCCGCGGCTGATCAGTGAACAGTATCCCGCTGGCCTCGGTCCCACGCTGCCACACCTGGTGGAGGCTGCGCCCGAGGTCCCGCGCCTGGGAAAAATGCACTTCAGTTGTGCTGAGGATCCCGCGTTGGCCGCAGCGATCGATCGCCTCGGTCGGCGGCAGATCGTCCTCGCCGGTATCGAAGCCCATGTTTGCGTCCTGACCACCGCCGCCGATCTGTCGGCACGCGGCTACCAGGTGGTGATCGCCGGCGATGCCACCGCCAGCCGCGACCCCACGCACGTGCCGATGGCGCTGGCAGCCGCACGCGATCTCGGCGTGCTGATCCTGCCGAGCGAGACCATCGTCATGCGCTGGCAACGCCAGGCAGGCGTCGGGCAGTTCAAGGAGATGGCGAAATTGATCCGGTGAGGCTCGTTGGTTCGCGTGCGAGGTGCGAGGTGAACCTGAGCCTCAGTCGACCGTCGCCGTCAAGCGCGACAATTCGCTGGCGCGGATCTCACGCATCTGCCCGGGCATGAGATCGCTCGGCAATTCCAGACCACCGATGCGATCGCGATGCAGACGCACGACTTCGCCCCCGAGTTCGGCGAACATCCGCCGTACCTGATGGTAGCGGCCTTCATGCAGATGGAGCGTCGCCAACGACAGGCTGTCGCTGTCCTCCCCGTGGAGTTCGAGCTCAGCCGGCAGCGTGGGATTGGGGTCCCCTTCCAACTGCATGCCTTTCGCACAGCGGGCGACCGCGTGGTAGGACAGCTTACCACTGTACGCCACGCGGTAGCGCTTCACCAAGTGACGCCGGGGATTGGTCAGGCTGTGGATCAGCGCGCCATCGCTGGTGACCACCAGCAGGCCGCTGGTATCGCGGTCCAGACGCCCGGCGGTTTCCAGCGTTAAGTGGCGGAACGACTCCGGCACCAGTTCCTCCACCAGTGGTGCTTCGTTCGGATCGTGGCTGCAGGCATAGCCGAGTGGCTTGTTCAGCAGCAACGTCGCGCTCGCAACGCCCTCGACGATGATCTGGCCATCGACGCGTACCACGTTGCCGTCGACGTGCTCCCCTTGGTCGCGGCACACTTGGCCAGCGAGCGAGACCCGGCCACTGCGGATGATCCCCCGTACCTGACTGCGGCTGCCGAAACCGCGGTGACTGAGGAATGCATCGAGTCGAGTAGCCATCGATACCGACCGTACGTGGCCGATCCGCGGCGCTAGTAGCGACGCAGGCGCAGGATCTTGAAACCGCCTTGCTGCACGGGGATGTCTAAGCTGCCCAAGGTTTCCAAATGGTCCTCATACGGTAGCTGGCGATTGGCCACCACCAGCAAGCGACCACCTGGGGCAAGGGCGGCGACGGCCTGACGGAACATCCTCTGCGCCACGGTGTAGTCATTGGCTTTGCCAGCGTGGCATGGCGGATTGCACACCACCAGAGTGAACCCGCTGGTCGGCAGCGACTCCGCCACATCCCACCACGTCACCGTCGCACGGGCCGTGAGCTGCAGATCTGCGAGATTGCGCTGCACCGCCGCCACAGCCCGTGCATCAGCATCGACGAACCACGCGTGCACCGCCGACCATCGCAACAGGGCATGCAGGCCGAGATGTCCCGCGCCACAGCCCAGGTCGAGCACCCGTTCCGCCGCGGGCTCATCCGCCAAGTGCGCAAGCAACAGAGCGGTACCACCATCCAGTTCACCGTGGCTGAACACTCCCGGAGGAACGGTGATGTTCGGCACCATGGTGCCCAGCGCTGCTGGGTGCAGATGAGGCTCCCAAGTGGACGGCCACAACGGCACGTGGTCATCATCCGTCGGCACCGCCAACACCTCAGGCTGTGGCGTGCGGACGAAAGCCGCAACGCGTGCCCGCGAATGATTGGCCAGCACCTCGCCTGGCTGGGCCAATAGACCTCCCACGCGCTTGACCCAGGTGGTAATCCCCAGGTCGTTGTCGCCAGTGACGAACAAGCGGCCCCCGACGGCCAACGCGCGCCACGCCATCTTCAGATCACTCCACGTCGCAGCGCGCCCCTTTTGAATCCGCACCAACGCCTGGGAGCAGGAACCGACAGGCAGATCACCGCCGTCACCGATCGTCGCAATGCCCGCAGCCACGGCCGCCAAGTGATCACCACGCCACGGCAACACCGCCGTACCACGATGACGGAGCACCGCTTGCCAGCCATGCCATTCGTGGACCGGTCCCTCGTTCAGCACACCCCGATCGAGCGCCGGATCCTCCGCCTCCGCCAACGGCCGTGCTGGGCCGCTCATGCCTGAGGCGGCGCCTCGTCGGCGCGCAGTTCCTCCAACCGGGCGACGTAACGGTCCAACTGGGCCTTGGCCTGACGCACCGATTTGAGCCCCGCCTCGTACCGCGCCAGCGCTTCCTCAAGAGCGAGATCGCCGGTTTCCAAAGCGGCGATGGCCTCCTCGATGATGTTGAACTGGTCCTCGATCGACGGTTGCTTGGCCATGGACTACGAGGCTAGATCACCATGCCAGCGGTGCCAGCCCAGGCGGGTGCCGGCTAACGGGGCTCCGCCCCAGCCCGATGGGCCATTATCGGGCAGAGCCCCGTTAGACCTTTTGCTATGGGGGCTGTGCCCCCACACCCCTGAGTCCTTGAGAGCGGCGACTTCGCCAAACTTGACTTGGCAGCTCGCAGTCGCCGCTCTCAAGGACTCCAGACGCTCGCAACACGTGTGGCAGCGCAGCCTTGGCGGAGCCTGGGCTTGGGCCTTGCCGCACCCGGAAGGCCTATCTAGTCTCGCACGTCGCTCGCAACGCCATCCGGCGCACACAACTTCATCCACCTGTCCTCCGCGGCCATCCGCCCTCGCACACTACTGAACCCATCGATGAAATCAGGCCTTACCATCTCCGAATCGCGCACCGACGATGTCCTGGTGCTCAAGCTCAGCGGCTACCTGGATGGGCACACGTTCGTTGAACTGGAGAAGTCCCTCGACGCGGCGATCAAGGGTGGTTCGCACCGCATCGTCATCGACTTGGCGGAACTGACTTACATCGCCAGCGCCGGCGTGGGTGTGTTCATCAATTCGCAGCACCAGGTACGTAAACACGGCGGCAGCCTGCAACTGGTCAATCCCGCCCCGACCGTGCGTGAAGTCTTCGGCATCCTGGGTCTGGAAGCGATCTTTACCATCCACCAGACGGTGGACCAGGGCGTACGCGCAGCCAAGAAGTGACGGCGCCGGCTTTCTGCCTTCAAGGCCTGAGCGCCAGCGGGAGCACCGATGTACACCAAGGACCTCGAACGGATCGTGCGCAGCATGGCGCGCCAGAAGCTCGATCCCACGTACATCCGTTACTACCTCATCGAGACCTACCAATTAGATCCCAAGACCATCGATGAGGTGTTCGCCTCCCTGGGGGTCGGTGCCACCAAGGAAAAGTTCAATACCAAGAGCAGTCCGCTGAGCGGTGGCGCCAAACCAGCAGCGCCACGCAAACCATTCAGTTGAACCACGGCGCCCAGCGCCCGTCCAGCAAAAGCAGCAGGCCAGCCGGATCCCGGCTGGCCTGCTGTATTTTCCTGGTCTAGTTTCTCACGCGCCTGGGCGTTTCCAACCACCGGGCGTTCCCGGTTGGGCAGGTGCAGGTGCGCCACCTGCCGCCGGGCGCTGTGGCGCTCCCGCTGCGGGTTCCTGCTTGGCTGGCGGCAAGGCGTGCGCGGACTCGACGTCATGGCCGAGCGCCTTGAGCTTCTTGACCATGTCCTCCTTATCGATGGCGCGATCGTAGGCTTCCATCGGCTCGACAGTGTCGGCCTTGACCAGTTTCTCGAGCGCGTCATTGAGCAACTGCATGCCGTACTTGGCACCGGTCTGCATCTGCGACGGGATCTGGTAGGTCTTGCCCTCACGGATGTTGGCGGCGATGCCAGGAGTGACGAAGAGGAGCTCCATGGCGGCGACCCGACCGCCACCCTTCTTCTTCATCAGGTTCTGTGCCACCACCCCACGCAGCGAACCCGCCAACATCAGACGGATCTGCTCCTGCTCCTCGGCTGGGAACTGGTTGATGATGCGGTCGACCGTCGACGACGCGGTCGACGTATGCAGCGTGCCGAACACCAAGTGGCCGGTTTCGGCCGTCTCGATGGCGATGCGGGTGGTCTCCAGGTCGCGCATTTCACCCACCAGCACGATGTCCGGATCTTCACGCAGGGCCGCACGCAGAGCGGCGGCGAACGACTTGGTGTGCTGATGCACCTCACGCTGATTGACTAGGCACTTCTTCGCCGGATGGACGAATTCCACCGGGTCTTCGATGGTGATGATGTGCTCTTTGCGGTTGCTGTTGATGTGGTCGACCATCGCCGCCAGGGTGGTTGATTTGCCCGAGCCGGTCGGACCGGTCACCAGCACCAACCCTTTCTTGAAT
Organism: Planctomycetota bacterium; assembly: GCA_013816485.1. Taxonomy (GTDB): domain Bacteria; phylum Planctomycetota; class UBA11346; order UBA11346; family UBA11346; genus BOG-1363. The sequence goes on along the minus strand of JACDEI010000072.1, from coordinate 8,288 downwards.
TCGCACAGACGCAGGACCGCCGCCGGCAGACCGAGTTGTTCGGCGCTGAGGATCTTGTCGGGAATACGGCGGAACACCGCACCCGGCCCGAAACGGTCGGTGAAGTAGTTGCAGCGGAAACGCCCACAGCCTTCGAGCGCGTAGGCGAAGTCCGCGTCCCAGGTCTCCTCGAACTGCTTCTTCGCGCGGTCGGGAGCGATCTCCATGAGGATCTGCTTCACCTGATCCTTGCTCAACTTGGGCACGCCTTCGAGCGGCACCATGTCGCCTGAGTTGCGAATCATCGGCTGATGCTCGCTGGTCATGTGCAGGTCAGAGGCCCCCTTCTCACCCATCATCTTGAAGAGATTGTCGATCCAGGCCATCAGTGGACTCCTTCGCTGGGCAGCCCTGCTTCTTCGCAGGTGCCGTGGTTCATGGTATGTGCGCCGACGGGCGCGCGCACCACGCGATGGTTATGCGCCAGAGTCGCGTCGCTGTCCAGTCCGGCCCGCGGCGCGGGCCTGCTGCCGGGCAAACACTGCACACGGGTGGTACTGGTTTTTCCGTGAATTGTGACACCCCAAGCGGAAATCGGCTCTAGACAGATGCTTTTTGCCGCTAGAACGCACGGGTCTTCAACCAACCACCCCCTTTTACGGGAGAGTCTTCACATGGCCAAGGCTGCCAAGAAACCATCCGCGCTTCTGCCCAAGCCCAAAGATAAGGGCTACACCAAGGGCAAGCTGATCGCCCACCTCGCCGCTGACGCGTCCTCCAAGGGCGTCGGTGAGATCAGCAAGAAGCAGGCCGCTGCGCTCGTCGACTCGCTCGTCGGCGCGCTGTTCAGCTACGCCACCGTTGGCGCCGCGCTGCCCGGTCTGGGCAAGCTGGTCCTGCGTCAGATCCCGGCCAAGCCGGCCCGCACGATCATGAGCTTCGGCAAAGAGATCAAGGTCTCGGCCAAGTCCAAGAGCCAGAAGCTGGTCTTCCGCTTCTCGAAGGAAGCCAAAGAGAAGTTCAAGAAGTAAGCTAAATGATCGGTTTTTACCGATCGTTTCGTTGACTCGAAGCGAAACCCGTCCGGCTCTGCCGGGCGGGTTTCTTCGTTTTCGGAGATCGCTGGTAAGCGACTCGGTAGCCGCAGAGACGCAGCGGTGAGCGGAGGGCCGCAGAGCAGAAGTATGTTGGAGTGAGCACCAGCAGAACCGAGGTCGATGCGCGCAAGTGGCAGGCGGAAAGCCAAGCCAACCTCTGCGGCCCTCATCTCACCGCTGTGTCTCTGCGGTTGGTTGTCCGCTCGATCGAGTGTCAGTCCTCAAAGACGATCGTGCGATTCCCCGAGATCAGCACCCGACGATCCAGGTGCGCCTTCACCGCGCGGCTCAGGACTTGGCGCTCCAGGTCACGGCCCTTGCGCACCAGGTCGTCGACCTCGTCGCGGTGGCTCACCCGCGTGACGTCCTGTTCGATAATCGGCCCCTGGTCCAGCTCGCTGGTGACGTAATGCGCGGTCGCGCCGATGATCTTCACGCCGCGCAGTTTCGCCTGGTGATACGGCTTGGCCCCGACGAAGGCTGGCAGGAACGAGTGGTGGATGTTGATGATCCGCCCGTGCCAGCGACTGACGAACGCCGGCGAAAGGATCTGCATGTAGCGCGCCAGCACCACCAGATCGGCACCGAACGTGGCGAGCAGACGCTCCTGCGCCGCTTCACCACCACTCTTGTCGTCCGCGTCGATCGGCAGGTGGTGGAAAGGCACGCCGAAATGGCCGGCCACCCCCTCCAGATCGCGGTGGTTGGAAACGATCGCCACGATGTCGCCCTTGAGTTCGCTCAACTGCTGACGCAGCAGCAGGTCGTAGAGGCAGTGCGGGGTCTTCGATGCAAACACCACGACCTTGGAACGGACATCGCTATAAGTCAGTTGCCACGTCAGCTCGAACTGCCGAGCCAGATCACCCAGGGCCTTGGCGATCCCCGCACGATCCATCCGGAAGCCTGAGATGTCCCACACCAACCGCATGAAGAACTGGCCGCCATCGTCGGCGTCCTCGGCATGCTGGTCGGCATCCATGATATTGCCGTCGTGCAGGAACACGAAGTTGGACAGCGCGGCGACCAAGCCGGTGCGGTCCGTGCAGGAGACGAGCAGGGTGGCGAGCGTGTGGTTGGTGGGATGGGTCATGGGTGAGGGCGGAATGATGAATGCAGAATGCGCAATGGACAGCGGAGAGCCGGTGTCAGCCGGTCAGGATGCGGTCGATGACGGTGAGACGGTGGTGGTGGACGGCGTCGTCCAATACCGGAATCGAGTCGACGACCGGGAGAGCTTCCCGCAACGGGATCCAGCTGCGGCACCCGGCGTAACTCGGATGATCGGGGATGGTCAACGGGTGCGGCAGTCGGTGGATGCGCAGTGCCACCACATAGAGCCAGGGTTGTTCGCGGTAGGCGAAGCGGCGGGCGAGTTCATCGCCATGCCACAGCAGTTCATCGCCCAACGCCTGCACCCGCGCCAACTCACCGACCTTCCAAATGCGCGCCGCCTCGGCCCAGCAGGCGATGCTGATCACTCCCGGCTGCGGATCCTGCGCCACCGCCACGAAGTATTCCCCAGCGAAGGCCGGCAACACCCGCGAGGCGTCTTGATGCAGATGGGTCGGCATCAGGGCGAAGCGCTGCTGTTCCAAAGCGAACAGCCCACCACCCCGTTCATGGATGCCACCTTTGCGCACCGTCAACGTGATGCGACCTTCCGCCAACGCACGACAACACACCGCCCATTCCTGGAGTCCATGACTGAGCGGACTGGCATCGGCAGGATCGGTCATCGCCACCTACGCTGGCCGCCGACACACCAGCGGCAAGTCGGTACAGCCCAGGGCCGATGTGGACTGGTGCGGACGGGCCGGGGTTTATGGTCTCGCCCGTGATGCCACACTCAACGTTGCCGAGCACTGGGAAGTACCCCCTGCGCATGCACCGCACCGCCTTCACTCTGGTCGAGATGCTGGTGGTGGTGGCGATCATCGCCGTGCTGGCGGGCATGCTCATCCCTACCATCAGCGTGGTACGACGCTTGGTGAAGGACATGACTTGCGGCAGCCAACTGCGGCAGATCGGTGCCGCCATCGAGGTCTATAAACAACAGAATGAAGACCGGTTTCCCGCCCACCTGATCGGTGGCACAGGGACGACGATGCAGAGCACCGATGACCTCGTCCATCGCGACGGTCCATTGCAGGGCCTGCCCAAGATCTTCGTCTGCCCGCGTGATGGTCAGCTGGGCAAGGACGCGAACATGGGACGGCCACCCGGCGTCTTCACCGGCGCCAGCCTCAGCTATCTCTACGATTCCGGACCAGTCGCGGGCGGCAAGACGGCGGGTTCGAGCTACTTGTTCGAAGCCAATGGCTACCAGTTGCAGAGTGCGCAATTCAGTTGGTTTTACACCAGGGTGGATCAGGAACCGTTCACCCGGCGCACCAATCCTGAACCCGCTCCGACTTGGGCTCAGGGCAAGCACAACCAGTTGATGAACGGCAACCCGGATACGGCCGGGAATGTCTACAGCGGTCGCTTCCCGCCTGCACTGTTCCCCATCATCCGCTGCTTCTGGCACAATCAGTGGACCACGCAAAACCGCCGCACGACCAAAAAGGTCAAGAACGTGTCGTGGGAACTCAATGTGTTCGAAAGCATTCCCTACTGGGAACACGACGCCAATCCGGACATCGCGCTTCCCAACTGAGCGATCGAGGCTGCGCCTACGGCACCACCTGGAAAAGCTGAACCCCCGGTTTTCACCGGGGGTTCAGCTCACGTCTGTGGGACCCCATCGCTTCGCGATGGGCTGGGTGTCGAGTGGCGGTGGGCGGATCCTGTTGTCGGATACAGAGGCAAAGCCATCCGCCCACGGTTGAGGAGGCATAGCCGACGAGACCGAGCCACGAAAAAGCCCTGTGGGGGCAGGCCCCACAGGGCCTCGGGGGCAAAGCCCCCGAGCAAACAGTTACTTCCGGATCTCTTTCGACTGGATCCACTTCATCATCTTGCGCAGGTCGCGACCGACCTTCTCGACCGGGGTGTTCGATTCGCTCTTGCGCATCTTGTTCATCCACGGCTTGCCCTTGCCGCATTCCTTGCGGAAGGCCTTGGCGAACTTGCCGCTCTGGATGTCCTTCAATATCTTCTTCATCGAAGCGCGAGTCTTCTTGGTGATGATCTTCGGGCCGGTGATGTAGTCACCGTACTCGGCGGTATTGCTGATCGAGTAGCGCATGTAGCTGATGCCGCCCTCGTACATCAGGTCGACGATCAGCTTCACTTCGTGCAAGCACTCGAAGTAGGCCATCTCGGGCGGGTAGCCAGCCTTGGTCAGGGTCTCGAAGCCGGCCTGGATCAGGGCGCTGAGGCCGCCGCAGAGCACGGCCTGCTCACCGAAGAGGTCGGTCTCGGTCTCGTCCTTGAAGGTGGTCTCGATGATGCCGGCGCGCGCGCCGCCCAGTCCGTTGCCGTAGGCCAGCGCGCGCTTCAGCGCCTTGCCGGTGGCATCCTGGTGCACGGCGACCAAGCACGGCACGCCGCCGCCCTTGAGGTATTCGCTGCGCACCGTGTGACCGGGGCCCTTGGGCGCGATCATGGTGACGTCGACGTTCTTGGGTGGCTTGACGAACTTGAAGTGGATGTTGAAGCCGTGGGCGACCATCAGCATCGCACCGGGCTTGAGGTTCGGCGCGATATCAGCTTTGTAGGTCTCGGGCAGGAACTCGTCCGGCACGGTGCACATGACCACGTCGGCGGCCTTGACCGCGTCGGCGATGGGCAGCACGTCGAAGCCGTGCTTGAGCGCGAGCTTGGCGTTGGGACTGGTGCGGTTGTGGTTGCCGACGATCACCTTCACGCCGCTGTCACGCAGGTTCTGCGCGTGGGCGTGGCCCTGGGAGCCGTAACCGACCACCGCCACGGTGCTCTTCTTCAGGGGGTCGATTTTCGCGGTCTTCTCGTAGTGGACCTTGATGGCCATGGAGGCTCCAGGGTAAGGAGGGTTCGTCAGGAGGGGCGGGACTATAGGAAGGCCGGCAAAAACGCAAAATGAAGCTCTGCGCGAGGAAATCCCACAAAGCCCCGGTTTCCCAGATCAGCGCGCGTCCGTCCCTGGACGCGGCCCGAACCACCGGCGGAAGGTCGCCACCACCGCGGCATCGGCACGGGGCGAGACGATCTCCACCGGCGACCACCCACGCCGGCAGGCAACGATGATGGTGATGATGACCAGCACCCCGGTGATCACCAGATTCTGCCACGAATCGAGCCGCCACTGGCCCGCCCACGTCCATTCCCATTGGTGGAACGGCGCGAACAGCGGCACCGGCCATTGATGTCCGTCCGGGCCCTTGGCACCGATCACATCACCGACCAAATGCAGGACGAAGGCCAGGAACGCCAGCACACCGACCAGCAGCTTGCGCTGCGCGATCGACGCGAATGCCAGCGCACAGATCACCGCGGCGGTGAGGTTGTGCGCCAGGCGATGGTGGTACTCGGAGAACCATTCGAGCGGATGCGCCGAGTTCGCCGTCGCCCATTGCACCACGATGCCAAGACCGTCGAGGTCGGGAGCCAGGCCGGCGATAGTGATGAGCGCCCGATCCTTCCGCGTGGTGATCCCCGGCGTCTGGGCGAGGACCCAACTTAAAAGACCGTGCGTGACCGGACTCATCGTGCGGCGGCGGCTTGGCGCTTGGCGTACAACTGTTCCGCCTGGGCGAGATCCGCCGGCGTGTTCACGCCGAGCACTGAGGCCACGTCGTCGGTGACCACCAGTTCCACCGGCCGGCCCTCGTTCACCAGCATCGCCACCACGTCGGTGAGGTAGTACTCGCCCTGCGTGTTGGCCGGCTTGACGTTCTTCAGGCAGCGGAAGAGGTGTGCGCGGTCGAAGGCGTAGATACCGCTGTTGATGAGGGTGATGGCGCGCTGCTCGGGCGTGGCGTCCTTGTGCTCGACGATGCGCACCAGCCGGCCCTGCGCGTCGGTGAGCATGCGTCCATAACCGCTGGGATCCGCCATGCGCGCCGCGACACCGGTGCAGGCCGCCTTGGTCTTGGTGTGTCTGCTCACCAGTTCATTGAGCAGTTCCGGCGGAGTCATCGGACAATCGCCGCACAACACGATCACGGTGTCGCCACGCACCGCCGGCTCGGCGCACAGCACCGCATGCCCGGTCCCAAGCTGCTTGTCCTGCAACACGCATTCGGCTGCGAGCGGTTTCACCAGCGCCTCCACCGCTTCGCGTTGCCAACCGACCACCACCACGCTCTGACCGACACCTAGGCGTTTGCAGGTGTCGAGCACATGCGCGACCAGGGACTTCCCGGCGAGGTCGTGCAGGACCTTGGCCTTGTCCGAGCCCATGCGCGTGCCCTTGCCGGCGGCGAGGATCACGGCGGTGACGCGTGCGTGCCCAGTGGCAGAGGGAGCGGTCGAAAGATCAGCGTTGTTCATCGGGGTCATCCTGAAGCGGCGGCACGGTAGGCTGCGCCGGTGCGGCACAAGCCGGGGTCCAATGCAGATGCAGCACATTGCACGTGGCATCGCCGAGTTTCACCCGCTCGGCGATAGCGAACCCAGGAACCCACACGATGCCGGCGGCATCCGCCACCACCGAGGCCTGCGGACGCAGACGGCTGGGCACGCCGCGGGTAGAGAGGAACTTCACCACCGTCTGGTTCCCTGGGGCACCGAGGGGAATGAAGCGGTCGCGCGGATCGGCCGAGCGCCACCACAACGGCCAGGTGCAGGACGCGGCGTCGAGCCAGGCCTCGTTGCGAGCAAACGTAATGTGTGCGGGCCGCGCCAGCACCCGACAGCTCAGGTGTTCTCCCGCGAAGCAATGATCTCCCGGCCCCGGAATGGCGACCAACCGCTCATTACGTGGTGGACGCGCGAGTTCCCAGGCGAGCGTGCGGCCACGACGCAGCAGCAACCACCGTCCCAGGTGCAAACGTCGGCCTAGCGCACCGCCGACCAGACGATCGATGCGCTCAAGCTGCGCGCGTTCGCAGGCGATGCCCAGGTGCAACGACAGGCGCCGCCAGAGTTGGAGCCGCTGCTGCGCGGTGAGGTCGCCGACCCCCTCCAGGTGCAGCGCCTCGGGCGTGAACGACCGCTGCCAGACCACATCGACCACCGCTTCCAACTGCCCGGCGGTGATGCGGGCGCGTTCCCCCAGATCAGCCAATCCGGCGGCGATCCCAGGAGTATCGGCTTCCAGCAGCGGCAGCACCACGTGACGGAGGTGGTTGCGGCGATGACGCTGGTCACGGTTGCTGGCGTCCTCTAACCAGCGCACGTCCGCGGCGCTGGCGTAGGCGCGCAGCTCTGCGCGGGTGAATCCCAGCAACGGCCGCAGCAGAGCCACGTCGCCCGCCAACAGACGGCGTGGAGCGATGCCGGCGGTGCCGACCGGACCGGCACCACGTAGCAGATTGGCCAGCACCGTCTCGCTCTGGTCATCGCGGTGGTGGGCGGTGAGCACCGCGTCCGCGCCGTGCGTGCGGGCGATCTCGGCCAGACGCGCGTAACGCTGCCGACGCCCGGCGGCCTCCAGCGACACCTTCCAGCGCCGCGCGAGTGCGCCCACCTCCGCCTGTTCGACGATCACGTCACCGGGCACGAAGCCGAGCGCTTGGTAACGTGCTGCCTGCGCGATAATCAGTGCCGCATCCTGCGGTGCCTCGGCGCGCAGCCCATGGTCGAGATGCCAGACCACCAGACGCCAGCGCGCGGCGCGCACCAGCAGATCCCACAACACCATGCTGTCGGCACCGCCACTGACGGCGACCACGAGTGTTGTTCCTGATGGCGGCAGAAGTTTGGTGAATGCAGTCCGGAAGTCCGGAAGTCCGGAAGTCCGGAAGTCCATCCGATCCACGAGACTTCCGGACCTCCGGACTTCCGGACTTCCGGACTTCTCCAGATTCACGTCGCGCGGCCCAACTGGTCACGCACGGTGTGCGAGGTCAACAGATCGACCAAGCCAGGCAGTAGATCCTTCGCCGTACCGCGCAGGCTGCACGCCATCATTGGTGAGAAATGGGTCTCCTCGACGTTGACCTCCACCACCGGATGGAGCGCTGCCAATTCGCCGGGAATCGATGATACCGGCTGGACCATGCACGATGAACCGATCAGCAGACAACCGTCAGGATCAAAACGGCTGATCTGTTCGAGCGTCCCGGGCGGCAGGGCCTCGCCGTACCACACCGACCCCGGCCGCGTGTCCGCGCCGCAGCGCGGACA
>JACDEI010000071.1 GCA_013816485.1 Planctomycetota bacterium | reverse complement strand
TCACCTTTTTCATGGCGCCGGACATTATCTATCCGGCTCACGATCACCTCAATTCCCCAGCCCCGCAGGAAGGCAGCTTAAGAGGAAGGGAGGAGAAAAGAGACTTACAAGGCACGAAGGCACGAAGAAATCCACCCATCCTGTCAGGCTCTTGGCGGCCGGATGAATGCGATGATTTCTGTCTGATCTTCGTGTCTTCGTGCCTTCGTGGCGAAAAAGCAGGCCTTTTCTTGGCTCGATCGACTTATGGGTAACGGTCAGAATTTCAGCACGGGATGGCCAGGCCTGCAATTTGCATCGTGAGGATGGTCGCGGCATCTGATAATGAAGAGACGCCAGCCACGTCATCGCTGGATGTAGGGTGGGAAAGCCTGCTCGTAGACGGGCCGAAAGCGCAATCCCTGGGGCATAGGCCCCATAATGATGGCCTCGCCGCGCACACATGCTGGGCGACGGTACCTGCCGATGCGGGTGGTACTCAGGCAACGTCGGGGTTGGCATGTCCTGAGCTAATCCTGCCAGCGCCAGCGAGCGCCACCTCCAGTCGGAGGTGTCACGGATCGGTGCAACGCGCTGCGACTGCGAAGGCCGTCACTGTCGTGAAAAATTCTCATCCCGCATCCCCTCGTGGCGCATCGGCGCCGCCGTTTAGCAGTCATGGAACCTCAGAAAGCAGCAAATTAATGCAGACCTCCACTAGCACCGCCAAAGATCCCATCTGTGGCATGGCCGTTGATACGGCGACCGCAATTCACCTCGAGCGCGAGGGGAAGACGTTTTACTTCTGTGGAGACGCCTGTCGCACGAAATTCAACGCCGCGCCCAGCGGAAAGCCGCCAGAATGCACGTCCACCGGTTGCTGCGAGTAGAGTGCCGAGTGACTGCGCTACAGCTTCGAAGCTCGCATGCACCACGCATGATCCCTTTGCTGGAGCCACAGCCTGTCCGAGCCCCGCTACTCAACCCGGATCATTGGGTTGAAGCGTATGGAGACACGCTGTTTCGTTATGCCCTGACCCGGCTTCGTCGTCGTCAAGATGCGGAAGATGCCGTGCAAGAGACGCTGCTCGCCGCACTGCAGGGTCATCGGGAATTTCGCGGGGAGAGCGCCGAATTGACTTGGTTGATCAGCATCCTCCGCAATAAGGTGATCGATCGTATCCGACTCGCCTCGCGGGAGGTCATGGTCGCCGTTGATTCTATGGAGGACAGGTGTGGTGCCACGGATCGCTGGCTACATGCCCCGAAGCCGTGGAGCGGGGATCCGTCCAAGCTGGTCGAGGATGGCGAATTCTGGGATCAGATCCGGACATGTTTTGCCGGCTTGCCGGAACGTCAGGCGCAGGTGTTTGCTCTGCGAACGTTTGACGAATTAGAGTCAGCGGAAATCTGTAAGCAGACCGGATTGACGACAGCGAATCTATGGGTGCTGCTGCATCGCGCCCGTACCAGCCTGCGTGCCTGCCTTGAGGGCTCGTGTTTTATACCTCGCGCTCGGCCAACGGCATGTGAGCGGTGTTGCCGTAGGTGACTGGGACGCAGTGCTCGGTGAAATCCTCGACCGGCCAGCAGCCCCCAGAGGGTGCGCGCTTCATGCTTCAGGTGTGCATCGGGTTTCGACCGTTCACTCCACGCCAGCCGACGAACTCCTATGTCTTCTCTCTGTCCAGCCGTGCCGGCTTCTCTCTGTCCCGCCGTGCCGGAGGTGGTCGGGAATCTCCGCGACGCCAATTACCGACGCCGTAGCCTGTCCCCTATGCGCACGCTTCTAACACTCTTATTGCTGGCCACGATCGTTGCTCTCGATGCCGCCGACTTCGCCCCGTGGACCACCGCTGCCGTGGACAAGTCTGGTCGCGAAGCAACCTTCACGGTTGCTGGCGGCACCATCACCGTCGTCCTGCCCGAAGCACAGCTTGCCCTGACGCAGGCCGACGTGCTGGCATGGGTCGGTCAGGCGGCATCCGGCGTAGCGACCTATTTCGGTCATTTCCCTGTTGCCCGCCTGCGCGTCGAGATCAGCGCACGCGGCAAAGGCGTGAACTCGGGGGTGATGTTCGGGGGACGGCTGATCCGCATCGCCCTTGGCCAACAGGCGACGACTGCCGATCTCGCTTCCGACTGGGTCATGACCCATGAGATGGTCCACCTCGCTTTTCCCGATCTCGACGAGCGTTACCTCTGGATGGAGGAAGGTCTCGCCACCTACCTCGAACCGATCATCCGCGTACGCGCCGGTACCCTGTCGGCTTCCACCATGTGGCATGAACTGATGGTGGGTCTGCCCAAGGGCCAGCCCGGCAGATCACCTGTCGGACTCGACGACGACCATTCCTGGGGCCGGACGTACTGGGGTGGGGCCGGATATTGGCTGCTGGCGGATCTGCGCATCCGCGAACAGACGGCGGGACGTCATACCCTCGACGACGTCCTGCGCGCGGTGCTCGCCGCGGGAGGCGATGGCACCAGCACGTGGCCCCTGGCCAAGGTCTTGGCGATGGGACGCACCGTGACTGGCGTCGATGTCCTCGCTGACCTACACCGCGAACTCGGCTCGGCACCGGTCAACGTCGATTATGCGGCCTGGTGGATTAAGCTCGGCCTCCGGCAGGAGGCCGGTGGTTTGGTATTCGATGATGCCGCACCGCTTGCGGCCATGCGCCGGACGATCACCCGTTAACGCAGACGTTTGTCGGTGAGCGCAACCTGCGGCAGGTGCTGAGTACGTCGATCACTACAGCGCTATATTTTCGGCAATGACAGACTGACGAATTTTCGGCGATACGGATTTAGGCGCAGTTTGAGACCAAAAGAAATAAGACCCGGCGGCATCGCAGCCGGGTCTATTTCAGGCAATTATACCAAGCGCCTTTGGCGCACTCAGGTGGATTCGAACCACCGACCTTCGCCTTCGGAGGGCGACGCTCTATCCAGCTGAGCTATGAGTGCATATCCGGTGCAGTGACGCTGGCGCAGCCTAAGCCGCGAGGTGGGTGTGCAAGCCTGTGCGGACCGCGGTCCTGGCGTCAGATCTCGAACCCGCGATCGACCAGATCCTGCACGTCGAGCAGTCCGACTAGCGTTCCCGCGTCGTCGACCACCGGCAGTTCGTTGATCTTCTTCTCGGCGCACAGGCGCAGCGCCGCCTGCAACAGCTCACCAGCGCGTACCGAGCGGCAGGGCATGGTGGCGTAACGTTCCACCGCTGCGGCGAGCACGGCGGCGGGATCATCACCACGTGTCAGCACGCGGCGCAGGTCTCCGTCCGTAAAGATGCCGCGCAGCTTCCTGGCGGCATCGATCAGCACCACGCTGCCGGCGCGCGCCTTGGTGATGGCGCGCATGCAGTCGACCACCGGGGTGGTGCCGATCACCGCGGCGACGCGGTCGCCAGAGCGCATCGCTTCGCCGGCGGTCATCAGCTTGCGGCCGAGCGCACCACCGGGATGGAAACGCGCGTACTGTTCGCGGGTGAAGTTGCGCAGGCGTTGGACGGTCAGCGCCAAGGCATCACCCAAGGCGAGCATCGCCGTGGTGCTGGCAGAGGGCGACAGGCCGAGCGGGCAGGCTTCGAGCACCTTGCCGATCGACAGCGGGACGCTGGCGTGACGCGCGAGTGGCGAATCGATCACCCCGACGATGGCGATCAGCGGTGCGCCGATGTGGGCGAAACTCGGCAGCAGGGCGACGAGCTCGTCGCTCGATCCGCTGTTGCTCAGCGCCAGCACCACGTCGCTGCTCTGGAGCATGCCCAGGTCGCCGTGGCGGGCTTCCGCCGGATGGAGGAACAGACTGGGGGTGCCGGTGCTGGCGAAGGTCGCGCTGATCTTGCGCGCGATGATGCCGGCCTTGCCCACGCCGGTGGCGACCAGGCGTCCGGGTTTGCCGTCGCCACATTGATCGAGGATCAGCCGGCAGGCGCGTTCGAGCGCCTCGGACTGGCTCTGCGCCAAGGCGACCAGGCCTTCGACGGCCTTGGCCTCAGTACGCAGGACGTCGATGATGCTGGTGATCGTCGGTGACAACGCGCCGTTGGACATGGGCGCGGAGTGTGGACCGGGCAGATGCGAGTGGAAGAGGACGGTTGTCCTGGCCGGCAACGCGGCGGCAGTGACGGACGATGGCGTTGACGGTGCAGGGAACCTGGCGGTGTGCGTGTACCGGAATGGGTGCCGCCCATTGCCGAACCGGCGATGGCAACACACTCCCGCCCCATGTCCGTGATCACCACCATCGTCGGCGATCGGCTCTATGGCATCAGCCTGCGCCCGCAGGAACTGGCGATCTATGGCGAAGCGGTGTCGTTCAGCCTGCGCTACGGCCCGGTGGTGGAGGATCCCTCCGCCGAACTGAGGCAGCATTTCAAGTTGCTGGTGCTCGAGGTCCACGCCGATCTGGGGCAGGACGACGCGCTCGCGCACGGCAAACCGCGCAAGCTACAATTGCTCAAGTGCGGGTGGGAGATCGAACTCGCCACGGCGACCGCCTGTCGCAGTGATACGATCGGCGAACGTGACGACGAGGTGCCACTGTTAATGGAGCGCATCGCCGACACCGTAAACGAACTCGCGCGGCGTGCTGTTTTGGAAGCACCGCTCGGGCCGGACCTGATTGCAGATTTGTTGCAACGGTATCGCGCTGGTCTCGCAACACCTGCAAACCGCTTGCAATAAACCGCAGCTATGGGGGGACTCATTCCCCTGTGTTATAGCAATTTCTTCTTCAATCAGGGAACTTGTATCAGCTAGATGCATATCTAGTCTCCGCCCTCCCCACCGCAGGCCGGCAAAAACGCTGGCGGGAGCATGTTCGTGTCCGATCCGCGTCCGCCGGAAGCCACCGTCACCAAAGCGGCCCTTGAGGGCCCACAGTTGCCCGTGTGGCTGCTCAAGCGCTTCTGGATCTTCGCCCTGATGCTCGTCCTTGGAGCCGTGTGGTTCCTGGTGTGGTTCCGCGGCGCGTTCGACGATAAGGGGTATGCCCCGCTCCAGCCGATTGCCTTCAGCCACCAGCTCCACGCCGGTGAGATGAAGATGGATTGCGCGTTCTGTCACTTCAACGCGGAGCGCGGCAAACATGCGGGCGTCCCGCCGATGTCGGTGTGTCTGGGCTGCCACGGTGCCGACAAGGGCGCGGTGCAGAACAAGAGCCCGGAGATCATCAAGCTGCTCGATATCGCCGAGAAGGGCTCCTACACCGACGCCGACGGGGTGATCCGCGAGGGCGGCATGGTGCACTGGAACCGGGTGCACAAGCTGCCGGATCACGTGTATTTCAGCCACCAATGGCATGTGAAGGCCGGCGTCGCCTGCCAGACCTGCCACGGTGCGGTCGAGGAGATGGCGGTCATCCGTCAGCACGCGACGCTCTCGATGGGCTGGTGCCTCGACTGTCATCGCAACAGCAACTACGTCGGCGGCGTGACCTTTGATGGCTTGGCTGCCAACTTCACCGTCGGCACTGCGAATTACGACGTGCTGCGGCATGCGAAGCGCACCCCGACGGATCCGGTGGTGACGTTCACCGAGCGCGAGATCGCCGGCAATACTAAGCCCGCAGCGGACGCCCACGGCCATGTAGCCGCCGCTCCGGCCGGTGCCGACGGCGACAAGCGTGCCTCGACGCACTCGGCCTTTATCGAGCAGCTCAAGACCAACCAGGGTCTGCCGCGTTGGCGCATCGCCGATCTGCCGGCCACCCACCAGCAGGTCTACTACGACCTCTACAAACAGTCAGACGGCAAGCTCGCCTTCGACGACTTCTCCAAGACCTTCATGAACGCGCCCACGCATTGCAGCACCTGTCATCAGTGAATCAGCACCAGTGACCTCAGCGAGACGAGCCGCGATCATCGCGCTGTACCGGAACACCGACCTATGACCGATTCATCGCCGATCATGCCGAGCCCGTTGTCCGCCTCCGCGCCCCGTCGCGTGTGGCGTGCGCCGGAGGAACGCTTGGCCGCTCTGCCTGCCGATGCTCCCGTGCGCGCCGACGAGTTCGGTCCGGAAGTCGCCCGTGCCATCGCCGATCTGCGCACCGCGCACGGTCACCACAACGTCAGTTGCCAGACCGAGGGCAACAACGACGAAGCCGTCGATGAATTGCGGCGCGAACTGACCACCAGCCTGCCGGCGGTGAACCGTCGTGGATTCATGCAGCTCACCGGTGCGGCGGCGGTGTTCGCCCTCGCCGGCTGCTACAAGAAACATCCCGACACCATCGTGCCTTACGCGCACCAGCCGGAAGGCCGCACGCTCGGCAAAGCAGTGTATTTCAGCTCGACGCTGCGTGACGCCGGGCGTGCCATCCCGGTGATGGTCAAGACCTATGACGGCCGTCCGATCAAGATCGAAGGCAATCCCGATCACCCGCTGACGCGCGGCACTGCCGACGTGCGGACGCAGGCATCGCTCCTGAACCTCTACGATCCCGACCGTCTGCAGGACGGCCCGAAGAAGAAGTCAGAGCAGGGCTACGCCAACGTGGCGTGGAGCGAACTCGATGCCGCGGTCGGCGCAGCACTCAAGAGTGGTGGCCGCATCGGTCTGATCACTGGTCCCATCGACGGCCCGGCGAACGTGGCACTGATCAGCGCGTTCAGCAAAGCGTTCGGCGGTCAGGTGCTGCACGGCGTGCACGACACGCGTGCGGATCTGTCCTTTGCCGCCGGTCGCGGCGCCTTGGTGCGTCTGGTCGACAAGGCATCGGCGCTGGTGACGTTCGGCGGCGATTACCTCGCTGACATCGGCTTGGAAGAACAGGTCGCCTTCGGTGACTTCCGCCGTCTGCGCGGCGTCGGCAAGGATGCGGATCTCGGCCAAATCATCAGCTTCGAAGCCGCGCTCAGCCAGACCGGCAGTGCTGCCGATCTGCGCGTGCGCGTCGCGCCAGATCGTTTGGCGCACGCCGCCTGGGGTGTTGCTGAACTGGTGGCCAAGGCCACCGGCCAGCAGATTCCTGCCGGCATCGCTGCGTCGTTGGCGAAGATCGCTGGCGGCAAGCAGCTCGGCGAAGCCCTCGGCCTGAAAAAGATCGGCGATCAGGATGCACTCGCCTTCACCGCTGATCGTCTTGTCGCGCTGAAGAAGGCCGGCAAACACAGCCTGGCCTACGCCGCTGCACACGGCACCGCACGCGCCAACGCCGCGTTGCTGCTGGCGGGCGTGCATGCGCTCAATGCGCTGCTCGGCAACGAGGGGGTCACCGTCATTGGTGCTGCCTCCGACACCGCCATCGATGCCAATGCCGCGCCAGCTAGCGCAGTGCTCGCCGCGGCGGCCAAGGGCGAACTCGGCACGCTGATCATCAGCAGTGTGAATCCGGTGTTCGATGTCCCGGGCGCGGCCGAGGCCATCGCCAAGGTCAAAACCGTGGTGGTGCTCGCTGATCGCCTGACCGAGACCGCTCGTGTCGCCCACTTCGTCGCGCCGACGTTGCACGATCTCGAAAGCTGGGGCGATGGCGAACTGCGCCCAGGCGTGCTGTCGCTGCAACAACCGTGTATCGTGCCTCTGTGGGATGTGCGCGCCAAGGAGGAGAGCCTACTGGCCTTCGCCGTGGCTGCCGGCGTGACGGCGGCGGAGTTCGTGCAGCCGAAGGCCGAGCCGGACAAGAAACATCCCCCCATCGCGGTCGCCAGCGGCAAGCCGCTGTGGGTCGCCGCGGTCAACGGCGTGCAGAGCTGGCAACGTTTCGTCCAGCGCGTGTGGCAGATGACGGTCAAGGCCCAGGCCAAGGTGGCAGCGGATGATCGCGCCTTCTGGAACGGCGCGCTCTCGCGCGGCGTGCTGGTGGTGCCGGCCAAGGCCGACGCACTCACGGCGTTGACGTTGGCTGCCGATGTGGCACTGCCCGCGCCGGTTGCCGACGGCGAACTGCAATTGGTCATCAGCCCGTCGCGTATCATGGGTGACGGCACGTGGCTCAACAACGCGTGGTTGCAGGAGCTGCCGGATCCAGTGTCGAAAGTCACCTGGGACAACTACCTGGCGATGGCGTTCAGCGATGTGCTGCGCCTGGGCCTTGCGCCTGGTGATGTGGTCGAGCTGAAACTCGGCTCTGACGCAGGCAGCAAGGCAGTGAGCCTGCCGGTCCATATCCAGGAAGGCCAACATCCGGGCACACTCCAGACCTTCAGTGGTTGGGGTCGGGCGCGCGACTGCGCGGGCGAGATCGCCAATGCCGGTCTTGACCCCAATTTCAGCGTCGACGTCAAACCGCTGCTCGCCATTAGCGCCGCTGGTGCCAATGGCACCAGCGGCATCAGCGGCGTGGCCACCATCAACAAGACCGGTGCGAATTACGTGCTGGCGAATGTGCAGGGCCACAACCGCATGCACGGGCGCGATATTGCGCTCGACGATGTGCTCGACCTGCACCGTGAGGATCCGGGTGGCAAGAAACGCCACCCCCACCGTGGGTTGTGGCACGAAGGCGCCGACGGCAAGGAACACGGACGCCTGAGCATGTTCGGCAAGACCCACGACTACGTCGGTCACAAGTGGGGCATGAGCGTCGATCTGGGATCGTGCATTGGCTGCAATGCCTGTGTGGTCGCCTGTAACGCAGAGAACAACATCCCGGTGGTCGGTCGCGATGAAGTCCGTCGCGGTCGCGAGATGCACTGGCTGCGAATCGATCGGTACTACTCGTCCGAACAGGACGACACCGACATGCTCGATGTCGACGTCATTCAACAGCCGGTGATGTGCCAGCAGTGCGATAATGCGCCGTGCGAAGAAGCCTGCCCGGCGATGGCGACGATGCACAATGACGAAGGCATCAACGTCATGGTCTACAACCGCTGCATCGGCACGCGGTACTGCTCGAACAACTGCCCGTACAAGGTCCGCCGCTTCAATTGGTACGAGTACGGCAAATACCGCTTCGGACCGCAGGGCTCGGGCGACGCCTTCGGCCGTATCGCCAAGAACCTCATCACCAGTGGTGCCACCAGTTCGCAATCCGAACTGAGCAAACATCCGCTGGAGATGGCGCTCAATCCGGAAGTCACCGTGCGTTCGCGCGGCGTGATGGAGAAGTGCAACTTCTGCCTGCAACGCACGCGCGACATCCGCGACCGTGAGAAGACCACCAACCGTGCGATCCGCGATGGTGAGATCACCACTGCTTGCGCCCAGACCTGCCCGACCAAGGCCATCACCTTTGGCGACCTCAACGATGAGACGTCGGCAGTGAATGTGCAGATCGCTCAGACCCACGGCTACAAGCTGCTCGACAGCGTGCTCAATACCCGTCCGGCAGTGACCTACTTGGCCAAGATCCGCAACCGGCCAGCGACCGAGGCAGAAACTGGGCATGGCGAAGCGCCTGCTGCCGCGGCCAAGCCGGAAGGAGCCCACTGATGAGTACCGTGGCTACCATCGAGCCTGCGCCGCCGTCTTCGCAAGAGTTGCCGCCGCTGACCGCCAAGCAGATCACTGACGACATCACCAGGCCGCTGTTCACCAAGCCGCCGCTGGTGTGGCATGGTGCGATCGCGGCGATGCAGGCGCTTGCTGGTCTGTTGGTGATCGCCATCGCGCTCTATTGCATCGAAGGCTACGGCATCTTCGGCGTGAACCAGCCGGTGAACTGGGGCAACGACATCACCACCTACATCTTCTGGATCGGCATCGCCGTGGCCGGAACGTTGGTATCGTCGGTGTTGTTCCTCTTCCGTCAGACATGGCGCACCGCAGTCAACCGTTCGACCGAGGCGATGACGGTGTTCGCCGTGCAGATCGCCGGCCTCTTCCCACTGATCCACACCGGACGTCCGTGGGTCGATTTCTGGCTGCTGCCGTATCCCAATGACCGCATGCTGTGGCCGAACCTCAAGTCGGCGATCGTGTGGGACGTGTTTGCGCTGACCGCCTACGCCACCACTTCGATCATCTTCTGGTACTTCGGTCTGATCCCTGACTTCGCCACCGTGCGCGATCGCGCCACCAACAAGTGGCAGCGCATGATCTATTCCGTGCTCGCCTTGGGTTGGCGCGGCAAGGCGAATGATTGGGTCCACTACGAGCGCGCCTACTCGCAGTTCGCCTGGATCGCGACGCCGCTCGTTATCGGCATGCACTCGACCATCGCCATTCTTGCCGCCGTCGGCAAGGTGCCCGGATGGCACGCGACGATCTTTGGACCGTACTTCGTTTGTGGTGCGATCTTCGGCGGCTTGGCAATGGCGCTGGTCTTCCTCATTCCGATGCGCTCGATGCTCAAACTCGAACGCTACATCACGCTCGATCATCTGGAGAAGCTGGCCAAGATCATGCTGCTCTGCGGCCTGCTGGTGACCTACGTCTACACCGTCGAGTTCTTCAGTGCTTGGTGGTCGGAGTCGACCTATGAACGACATCAGTTCATCTACCGTGCGCTGGGCAACTGGTCGTTCGCCTTCTGGATCATGATGACCTGCAATGTCGCCATCCCGCAGTTGTTGTGGTTCAAGGCGGTACGGCGCAATCTGCTCGCCCTGATGGCCATCGGCATCGCGGTGAACATCGGCATGTGGTTCGAGCGCTTTGTCATCATCTCGTTGTCGGTGATGCAGGACCATGTTCCTGCCGCGTGGGACTACTCCTTCACCTTCCGCACCTTCGACTGGTTCATCCTGATCGGCTCGTTCGGGCTGTTCTTCTTCTTCATCCTGGGCTTCTGCCGAGTGGTGCCGGTGATCTCAATTGCCGAGATCAAGGCGCACCTGCTGAAACCGAGCCAGCCGAAGCGTCATGGAGGCCACCATGAGTAAGGGGAAACAGACTGTGAAAGCGACGACGCCCATCGTCGCTGGTTACTACCGCGATGTCAGCCGCTTTAGCGACGCGTGCGGCGCGGCCACGGCTGCGGGTCACCAGCCTGAAGCGTTCACGCCCTGGCCAGTGCATGGCCTGGAAACCAAGCTCGGCATTCCGCGCAGCACGCTCGGTCGTCCGGTATTGGCGGTGATCCTGGTTGGTTTCGCGCTCGGTCTGCACCTCTGCTGGTACACCCAATACCAGGACTACCCGCTGAACGTCGGCGGTAAGCCGTACTTCGCGTGGCAGACCTTCGTAGTGGTGATCATGGAGACCGGCCTGCTGCTCGGGGCGTTGGCCAACATGGGCATCGCGCTGCACCTGTGTCGTCTGCTGCCGGATCCGAATACCCGCCTAATCAATGATCGTATCACCGATGATACCTTCGCCCTCGTGCTGCCGATCATGGCGGGCAAGGATGCCGAGGGCCTGTCGACGTGGCTGCGCGAGCAGGGGGCTGAAGAGATCCAGGTGCTTGGTGTGGCCGAAACGGCAGCGGCGGAGGAACCTGTTCATGCGTAAGCCGATCCTGTTCACGGCGACGCTCGCAGCCCTGGCTCTGGTCGGTTGCGGCGAGAGCGAGAAGTCCTCGCGTGGCATCGACTACATGCCTGAGATGTACAACCATCCCGGTTACGAGTCCCAGACCGCGCGCGAAGTTGTCGACGGAAAAACCGTGCGCCACGTGCCGATGATGCTGCCGATGATCGATGGTACGGTGTCGCGTGATGGCGCGGCGTACGATGTCGCGCCATTGGATGCCGCGGCGGCGAAGAACTTGGTCAATCCCCAGCCGGCGACGGCCGCGGTGCTCAAGCGTGGTCAGCAACTCTACAACAGCACCTGCGCCATGTGCCATGGGCGTGATGGTGACGCGGCGAATGGTTATGTCGTCGCGACGTCCAAACATCCCAACCGCTTCGCCAGCGTGCAGTCGGTCAGCACCGCTAACGTGGCGCTGATGAGCGACGGCGAAATCTATCACATCATCAGCCGCGGGCGCAACCGCATGACCGATCTGTCGGCGCAACTGCTGCCGGCGGACCGCTGGGCGGTGGTGCTCTACACCAAGGCCCTGGCACGTGCGACCCAGACGATCGGCGATGCCGAGGTGCAGCTCGCCAAGCTGGAGAAGGAATCGCAGCAGGCGATCAAGGACAACAACCCGTACGACAAGGCAGCGCTCGACGCCGCGCGCGCCCTGGTGGCCCAGCGCAAGGTCGACCTCCTGCTTATCCAGCAGGGGGGCGACGGTGATGAGTTCATCCCGCCAAAGAAGCCGGTGCCCGAATACGTCAAGCCATCTTGGAAGGCGGAGAAGTAGCCCGTGGATAGTCAGCAACCTGTTTCGAGCGCTCCCGTGGGCGGCACGCGCCTGCAAGCCGCGTGTCTCGCTCTGGTGGTGATCGGTATTGCCACCTTCGCAGGTATGGCGTTTTTCGAGAGCACCCGCCAGCACGCCTGGGCCGCTCTGCTCCAGGGCATGATGGTTCCGACCTTCATCGCCATCGGTGGATTGTTCTTCATCGCCGCGCACAGCGCTGCGGGGTCAACCTGGACCACGCCGTTGCGCCGGGTGATGGAAGGCCTCACCGCTGGCATCCCGCTGACGCTCATCGCCTTCATCGCCATCGCCGCTGCTGGCGGTTCGTACCTCTATGAATGGGTGCATCTGGCGGGTGACAAGTCGGCCCACCACGGATTGTTCCATGCGCACAACACCGATGGCCTGAACAAGTCCGCGTGGATGACGCCCGGTCGTTGGATCGCCACCACCATCGCCATCATCGGCGTTTGGTGGTTGTTCCGCACACTGTTCGTCAAGCTCAGTTTGGCGCAGGATGGCGGCGCCGACATCAAGTCCCGGCACGTGCGCCTGTCGATCACTTGGCTGATCATCATGGCCTTCACCTTCACGATGTTCTGCTGGGACATGATCCTGGCGCTGCACGTGAACTTCGTCTCAGCGATGTGGGGCGTGTACTGCTTCACCAGTGCGGTGCAGACCTTCATCGCCGTGCTGGTGCTGGTGGTCCTGTGGCTGCGCCAGGGACCGATGGCCGGCGCGGTGCGCAGCCACACCCTGCATGACCTCGGCACCTGGACGTTGGTGTGGGGTGCGTTCTGCGCCTACATCGCCTTCGCCCAGTACCTAGTGGTCTACTACGCCAATCTTGATGAGGAGACCTTCTTCTTCCTCATGCGCATGCAGCACGGCTACGGCCAAGCCTACTTCGCCGAGTTCGTCCTGCGCTTCCTGGTGCCCTTCACCATCCTGATGAGCCAGAGCATGCGTTCCCGTCCGTCCGCGCTGATCGGTGTGGCGATCCTGGTGCTCATCGGCAACTGGATGGACTGGTCGTGGCTCATCATGCCGGCGTTCTCGCAGAACGCCTACCGTGGTTTCTATGATCTGCCGACGCTGCTGATCGGCGCCGGTTTCGCAGGCGCCATGCTGCTGCTGGCCCTCGCCTTCTGGCGCAAACACGGGGTCCTGCCCAAGGGCGATCCCCGTCTGCAGTCCACCATCAACGCGGAGCACCTGCACTGATGTCTGCCGCCCACGACGACGCGCACGCGCACGCCCCTGAACAGCCGGAAGTCTCCCATCCGCTGCTGTGGTCCGCTTTGATCCTTGGGATCATGGCGTTCCTCGCTTGGTTGTTCTTCCATTTCTTATTCCAGGGCATGCACGTCGCTCGCCATATGGAAAAGATCCACACGGACCAGGCGGGCGAGCCGGAGCCGAATCACGACCAGCTCAGTCGCAACAATTCGCAGGCCGTGGTAGACGAGGGTCAGGCGATCTACAACGCCAAGTGCGCCTCATGTCACGGTGCGCAGGGCAACACCAACCCGACCAATCTCAAGCCGGCACCGCGCAATTTCCACAGCGAGGATTGGAAGAACGATAAGGGCGGCAGCCCCTACGCGCTCTACCTGGTCTTGACCAAGGGCTACAACACCATGCCGGCCTTTCCCGGCCTGTCGCCGGAGCAGCGCTATGCGGTCGACCACTACATCACCGAGACCTGGACCAAGAAGCTCAATGCGAACGCCTATGTCGCGGATAATTCCGACGACCTGAAAAAGCAGATCCCGCCGCCGGGCGCTACTGGCGTCGAAGGTGCTGAGCGTCATCCCGAACGTGTCGAACTCAAAGGTCCTGTCCGTTCGCTGCTCGCCGGTATCGCTCATGGTGAAAGCGTGCAGGTGAAGAGCGTGCGTGCGTGGGCAGCGCTGGCACGTAACGGTGCCAAGCCGGAGACCGCATTCCTGGCTGATCGTTTTGTCGCTCTGGTCGATGCCCAACCCGCGCTCGGCCAGCACCTCCACGTGGCGGTCAAAGCGGGTGATCGCAAGCGCTTCGATACCCTGCTTGCCGGTTCGGATGGCAGCGGTGCGGTACGTGCTGATTTCAGTCTGGCTTCCGCCGACCAGGTGGGCGGCCTCTTCGAGCTGCTCAAGGGAGTGAAGTGATGCTCCGCCTGTTGTTTTTCATCTGTCTGTTGGCGCTGGCCGTCTGCGCGGTTCCGTCACTCGGCGCGGCTGATCCGGTCAAGCCGCCAGTCGCCCCGGTTGTCTCCGCTCCGCTCGCGGTCGATCCGGTCGATCGCGATGTCGAACTCTTCAATCCCAACGTCTACAGCCTGGATGAGAGCGGACACGGCCCCAAACACGTCACGCGCAGCCCGTTCACCGATCCCGCGAGCGACATCGCCCGCGAAGTCGCGTCGGTGACCTGGCTCAGCTCGCTGATCTTCCTGCCTTTCCTGGTGCTGCCGCTGTTGTTGCTGCTGTATGTGATCTTCAAGTTCCGTGACACTGGCGACGGCCGCAAGCCGGCGACCTTCACCGGGAACCACACGCTCGAAATCGTCTGGACGGTGATCCCCTGCGTCGCGCTGGTGTTGGTGAGCATCCCGACGTGGTTCATTCTCGACAAGATGGAGGCCCCGCCGGAGAAACAGAAGGACCGCATGGCGGTGCGCGTGACCGGCAAGAAGTTCGCCTGGGACTACAAGTACCTGGGCATCTACAAGGACCCCAAAGCGGAGGAGAAACAGGAGATCGCCGTCGGTCAGTTCCTGGGCATCCAGGAACCGCTGGTGCTGGCCAAGGGCCGCACGGTTGAACTGCACATGACCAGTGACGACGTCAACCACGCCTGGTGGATCCCGCCGTTCGGCGTGAAGAAGGACTGCATTAAGGGCCGCGACACCTACGCGTGGTTCACGCCAGACACCATCGGCTTCTTCAAGGGGCAGTGCGCCGAACTGTGCGGCGACGGCCACGGCCTCATGATCATCACCTCGGCAGTGGTGGAGAAGCCCGACTTCGAGCGCTGGCTCGCCCTGCAACGGATGAAGGACGACACCTTCAAAGTCTGGACCACGATCCAGCCACCGGCGGGTACGGCGATCGATGACCAAGCGCTGCGTGAGGTCGTCACCGGCTTCCTGGCCAAGGGTCGTTCGCCGGAACGCCAGTACGCGCTGCGTTACTGGATCGCCTGCAACTATGCGACGCTGCAACGGGTGCCGCCGCCAACGGGTGTCTCGCTGGCCGAGGTCTTCGGTGCCGCCAAGGGTGGTGGCGCGACAGAGATCGCCGCCGCCATCCGCGTGCGTCGCGCCAAGGTCGACGTGCTGTTGCAGGGACTGGTCGCCGATCTCGGCCCAGCCACGGAATCCACCATCGCGGGGTCGAGCACCGCGGCCATCGCCGTTCCAGGAGCCCAGCCATGACCGCTGCCGCCGTCATGCCGCCGATCCCCCTTAAGCGCTACACTGGCGTGATGGACTGGTTGACCACGGTCGATCACAAGAAGATCGGCCTGATGTATTTCTGGTTCACCGTGACGATGGGGGTCATCGGCGGCTTCTTTGCCGGTGCCATCCGCGTCCAGCTCGCCACTCCTGGTGCGGTGATCGAGACCATCCAGGCCGCGCACCTCGCTGGCGTCGAACTGCCCTTCAATCTCTTCAGTGAGAACAGGGACCTGTTCAATCAGATGGTGACGATGCACGCCTCGGTGATGATCTTCTTCACCATCATCCCTGGGTTCATCGCCTTCGCCAACTACGTGGTGCCGCTGATGGTCGGTGCGCGCGACATGGCCTTCCCCAAGATGAATGCCTTCGGCTTCTGGCTGCTGATCCCGGCGGCGATGCTGATGCTGTCGAGCTTCTTCGTGCAGGGGGGCGCGGCCTCATCTGGTTGGACCGCCTATCCGCCGCTGTCGTTGGCAGGTGCGGGACACAATCCCGGTCAGGACATGTGGATCATGGGCGTGCACCTTGCTGGTGTCAGTTCGATCCTCGCGGCGATCAACTTCATCGTCACCATCGCCAGTCTGAAGGCGCCGGAGATGAAGTGGCGCGACCTGCCGCTGTTCGCCTGGGCGACGTTCTTCACCTCGATCATCCAGCTCACCGCCACCCCGGTGCTGGCCGCGGCGGTGACCATGATTCTGCTCGACCGCAACTTCGGCACCACCTTCACCATCGCTTCGTCCGGCGGTGATCCGGTCCTGTACCAGCACATCTTCTGGTTCTACAGCCACCCAGCGGTCTACATCATGATCCTCCCTGGGTTCGGTGCGATCAGCCACATCTTCGCCGCGTTCTCGCACAAGCGCGTGTTCGGCTACCTCAGCATGGTGTTGGCGCTCGGCTGCATCACCCTGCTCGGATTCACGGTGTGGGCGCACCACATGTTCTCGGTCGGCATGTCGCCCGGGCTGGCCTATTATTTCCAGGTCGCCTCGCTGCTGATCGGTGTGCCGACCGGCATCAAGGTCTTCAACTGGTTGGCAACCATGTGGGGCGGGACCATCCGTTTCACCACCGCGATGATGTTCGCCTGCGGCTTCATCTGCCTGTTCGTGCTCGGTGGTTTCGGTGGCCTGATCCTCGCGCTGGTCGCGGTCGACTTCACCCTCACCGATACCTACTTCGTGGTCGGTCACTTCCACATGGTGTTGGTCGGTGGCTCGGTGATGTTGCTGTTCGCCATGACCTACTACTGGTGGCCGAAGATGACCGGCCACATGCTGAGCGAGAAGCTCGGCAAGTGGGTGTTCTGGCTGATGTTCATCGGCGTGTTCGTGACCTTCTTCGCCATGCACCTGAGCGGTGCCAACGGCATGGCCCGACGTGTGCCGGTGTACTTCGCCGACTTCAAGTTCTCGAACTACCTGACCACCTTTGGCTATTTCCTGACCATCGTCTCGTCGCTGCTGTTCTACCTTGACCTCTTCCTCAGCTATCGTCGCCCCAAGGTGACCGAGGATGATCCCTGGAAGATCAACGACGTGCAGCAGAGCTTCGAGTGGGCGACCTCCTGCCCGCCGCCGGTCTACAACTTCGTGACCGTGCCGCCGATCCCGGTGCTCGACCAGATGAGCGATGGTCACGGCAAACCGCAGGATGCGGTCGCTGACAAGCCGCAGGATCCCAAGCCGACGCATTGACCCTGTCCCAGGTCCATCCAGATGCGGTGGGCCTGGGCCACTGCTCGATCAAGCCCGATCAAGCCGATCAAGGAAGCCGCCCGGTTGTGATCACCTCCGCCGCCATCAAGGCAGATCCTCAGGATCGCACCGCTCAGATGCCGCCAGGGTCGGCATCGGTGGCGTCAGTGGCGTCGTGGCTTGGCGTGTTGTTCGTGATGCTTTTCGCGCTCAACACCATCGGCGGCTGGGTGCGTTTGTCCGGCGCAGGCGTGGCCATCCCGCAATGGCCGATCATCAATGGCAGCCTGCTGCCGCCCTTCAGTGAGCAGGGCTGGGAGCAGGTCAAAGCGCACTACGACGCCGACCAGGACCGTTTGGTTGCGCGAGTGCGTGCCGGCGACCTGACCATGGTCAACCTGGGACACAGCCCACGCAATCTCGCCGAGTTCAAAGCCATGTTCATGACCGAATGGAGCCATCGCCTGTTCGCTGCTCTGGTGGGGGTGATGGCGGCTGGCTGCTTGACCATCATCTACCGGCGCGAGGCGATGCGTCGCCTGGTGGGCTGGCCGATGACCATCGCTGGTCTGCTAATCATCTCGCAGGCGGTGCTCGGTGGACTGTTGGTGCGCAGCGGCACCAACACCAACTGGCTGTTCCTGCACCAAGCCAACGCCACCTTGATCATGGCGTGCGTGCTGGTGGCGATCCTGCGCATCCTGGCCGATGGTCGCGCCCGGCCGAGCGCGGCGGTGGTGGCTCAGCGTCGACCGCTCGCCTTGCTGGTGCCGTTCATCACCGTCGCGGTATGGGCACAATTGGTGATCGGCTCGCTGGTCGCCGGCAGTCGCAACGCCGAGCCGTTCGGCGACTGGTCGCTGTTCTCCGTCGCCACCCTGTGGGAGGCGCCACGCTCGGTGTGGTGGAACCTGCAAGCCAATCCCGAACTGCATCAATGGGCGCATCGCTGGCTGGCCTGGAGCATCGTGCTGGTGTCGGTGTTGTTGCTGATCGCCGCCTGGCGCCAACGTCACCAGTTGTCGCCGCGTCTGCGTCTTGGCCTGCATGCCGTGGGTGCCTTCCTCCTGGGGCAGATGATGCTCGGCATCGGCAACGTGTGGACCGGCATCACGCCGTATGGATCGCTGGGTCATCAGGGCATGGGCATGTGCCTGTTCCTGGCCCTGGTGCTGGTGTGGTTCGACATCCGGCGTGAAGCCGGTTCGCCCGCCGCTGTTTCACCAGCCGAGGCCGCGACCGATCGACCGGTGGTCGCATGAGCCACGCCCCCGCCTTGCCCTGGCGCATCTGGCAGGTGGTCAGCGACTTGCTGATCCTGACCAAATACCGCATCACCGTGGTCGCGATCTTCACCGGTTACGCGGCGATTGTGGTCGAGGGCAGCCATGCCACCGACTGGCCGTTCGTGTGGCCGTGCCTGCTGGCGCTGTTCGCGCTCGGCGGCTGCGCCAACACGCTCAACCAACTGTTCGAATTGCGCAAGGATGCGGTGATGAACCGCACCAAGTCACGGCGTCCGCTGCCGGCCGGACGCATCACGCCGGCACAGGCGGTGGTGTTCGCCACCATCCAGTTCATCTTCGCCATGGCGGTGTTCATCGGCTTCTATGGCAGCTTGCTGGCGGCGACGCTGACGGCGTTGACGGTGTTGTACTACTCGTGGTTCTACACGCTCTACCTCAAGCCGCGGCATTATCTCAACATCGTCATCGGTGGTGTGCCTGGGGCGATGGGCCCGCTGATCGCCTGGGCGGCGATGACCGGCACCATCGACCTCGCGCCGCTGGCGATGTTCGCGGTGATCTTCCTGTGGACGCCACCGCATGTGTGGGCCTTGGCGATCAAGCTGAAGGACGACTACGCTCGTGCCGGCATCCCGATGTTGCCGGTGGTGAAGGGGGTCGATGAGACCACGCGCCAAATCTTCCTCTACACCGTGGTTTTGGTCGCGGGCACGCTCGCCGTGCCGGTGCTGGTGCCGGCCTTCGAACACAGCCCGATGTACACCACGTTGTCGTTGGTGCTCGGTGGCGTGTTCCTGGTGTGGACCGCGATCCTTTGGCGTCATCGCCCGGTGATGCCGACCATGCCGTTGTTCCGCTTCTCGATCATCTACATCGCTGCGTTGTTCATCGGCATGGTCTGCGACGCCCTCAGCCACGGGCCGCAGCCATGAGCACCTCGGTCCTGCGTGATCCCGCTGGCGGGCGCATCTGGTGGCTGGTCGGCCTGGGCGGTTTCGCCGTCGGCATGATGGTGTTTTTCCTCTTCGGTTACAGCTCCTTCTACGGCCTGTGGTGCAAGATCACCGGCACCGGGATGAACCCCAACAATCCTGAAGCCGCCGCCGTGGTGGCAGATGGCGAGCAGCGGGAGATCGAGGTGTTCTTCGAGGCCAAGGCCTACGATCGCCTGCCGGTGCGTTTCTATCCCAACGAACCGCGCATCGTCGCCAAGGTAGGGCAGGACAGCACGGTGATCTACCGTTTCAAGAACCTCTCGGATGAGACCGTGCGTTATCGTCCGATTCACCAGGTCAGTCCGTTGATCGCGGGCAAACACTTCAGCATGAAGATGTGCTTCTGCTTCAACGATCAGATCCTGAAACCAGGCGAATCGACCGAGTTTCCGGTGGTGTTCAGCTTCGGCAGCGGCATCGATCCACGGGTCGCCAGTGTGACCGTACGCTACAGCCTGCATCGTATCCGTGATGGTGAAGGCCAGAGCGAGTGGCAGAAGCGGATCGAGGAGCAACTCGAAGCGGCAGGTGCGTTGTCGGGTGACGCCAAGACCGTCACGCCGGGTTTCGAGGGCTTGAACCGCGCGCCAACCTCGCCTGCTCCGTCCGCCGCTCCGGCAACGCCGGAGCCGGTTGCGACGCCAGGAACGGTGCCATGACGACGACCGCCAATGTCGATCCGGTCGATCCGGTCGATCCGGTCGATCCGGTCGATCCGGTCGATCCACGTCAGCGCCATCACGCACGCGTGCTTGGGCTGCTGGTCACTGGTGCCTTCCTTGCCCTGGTGGCGGTCTGTTTCATCATCTTCAGCATCAACGGCCTGCCCAAGGATGCGAAGGAATGGAAGCGGCAGCAGGAACGACGGTCCGCTGCCGAAGCCGAAAAGGCCGAAAAGGCCGAAAAGGCCGCCGCGGAACCGACCACCATTCCGGCATCTGCACCGATCTTAGAGCCAAAGTCTGAAAAGGATTCGATGCGATGAGCGATCCAGCGCAGCACACTCCCGCCGCCCATGGCGACGAAGATCCGATGAGCCATGTGCCACCACCAAGCCTGTGGCCGCTACTGGTCACCGGCGGGCTGACGCTCATCCCTTTCGGCGTGGTGTCGTATCTGGGCACGCTCGACGAGTCACCCTGGTGGGGTCCGCTGACCAACCCGACGGTCGGTCTGATCGCCATGCTGACGGGCGCGCTGATCTTCATGGTGTGCCTGATGGGCTGGTGCCATCAGGTGATCAAGGAGAAGCTCATCAGTCATGACGTCGGCAAGCAGCAGAAAGATCTCCAGAGTTTCATCCTGCTGTTCCTCACCGGCGAACTGATGGCCTTCGGCGCGGTGTTCGGCTACTTCTACCACCAAGCGGTCTACTACGACGATTTCGGTCCGGTGCATGGCATGCACTTCGCCACGCCGATGGTGGCCTATGCGACCTTCATCCTGTTGTTCAGCTCGGTGACCTGCGAATTCGCACACCACGCGTTGCAGGCGCACAAGGTGCTGACGGCAAAGATCCTGTTCCTGGCGACCATCGTGCTCGGCACCATCTTCTTGGGCATGCAGGGGTATGAATGGGGCGAGTTGATCCAGAAGGGCTTCTACCCC
The DNA here is from genome assembly GCA_013816485.1 of Planctomycetota bacterium. Classification (GTDB taxonomy): domain Bacteria; phylum Planctomycetota; class UBA11346; order UBA11346; family UBA11346; genus BOG-1363. The sequence continues at coordinate 2,301 of JACDEI010000071.1, read as the reverse complement.
GTCGGCGGCTCACTCGACAACCACGGCGCCGCGGCATTCGCCTCGCTGTTTTACGTCGGCACCGGTTTCCACGGCCTGCACGTCGCCATCGGACTGGTGATGCTGTTCATGGTGCTGATGCGTCTGGAGGTCGGACACTTCAAGGGCAAACGCCACTTCTCGGTGGTGGCGGCCTCGTGGTACTGGCACTTCGTCGACATCGTCTGGGTGCTGCTGTTCATCACGGTCTACGTCGTCGGATGAATTCGGGTCCGGAGTCCGGAGTCCGGGGTCCGGAGTCCACAACGACAACAGTGTACCGCCACGCCCGGCGGTCGGGGCCACGTGACTCCGGACTCCGGAGCCCGGACCTCGGACCCATCTGATGTCACGTCCCTCCGGTCTCGGTGTCATCTTCCTCGTGCTGTTCGTCGACCTGGTCGGCTTCAGCATCGTGTTCCCGCTCTTCGGGCACATGCTGGAATACTACACGACCCATGATCGTGGGCTGCTCGGTTGGGCGATGGGCATCGTCGATGCGTGGTTCCCGGTCAAGGAACCGTGGCAGCGGGCGGCCTTGTTCGGTGGTCTCATCGGTGCCTGTTACTCCGGTCTGCAATTCCTCGCTGCCCCTTTTTGGGGGCGGCTGTCGGATCGCATCGGACGGCGGCCGGTGCTGTTGGTCTCCTGCGCCGGTAACACCCTGGCCTACCTGATCTGGATTTTCGCTGACGATTTTACGGTGTTGCTGGTCTCGCGGTTGCTCGCCGGAGTGATGACCGGCAACGTCTCCGCTGCCAATGCCGCGGTCGCCGACATCAGCACGCCGCAGACGCGCGCGCGCGGCATGGGTACCCTGGGTATGGCCTTCGGCCTGGGGTTCATCCTGGGGCCGGCGATCGGCGGTATCAGCTATGAGCTGCTGCCGCGTATCGACCAGATTTCTTTCCTCGCGGCGATGGGCGCCAACGAGTTCTCGACCCCGGCCCTGGTCGCCTTCCTGCTGGGTGCGTGGAATCTGAGTTGGATCGCGCTGCGTTTCCGTGAAACCCTGCCGCCTGAACGGCGTTCAACCGCGGACGAGGGAGGCCGCACGGCCAATCCGTTGGCGCTCCTGGTGCCGCGTTTCGGACCGCGCGTGGCCTCGCTCAATTTGGCATTCCTGCTGCATACGGTGTTGTTCGCCGGCATGGAGGCGACGCTGGTGTTCCTCACCGCGCAACGCTGCGGCTTCACTCCCTTGGACAACGCCTGGCTCTTCGCCTGGATGGGATTTGTCTCAGCGATGATCCAAGGCGGTGTCTACCGGCGTCTGGCGGGACGCGTCGATCAGCGGTCCTTGGCCATGGCTGGGTTTGTCGCCATGGTGCCAGGATTCATGCTCGTGGCCCTGGTCGATTGGTTTCCGGCAACCTGGTTGCTGGTGGTGGGCGTCAGCGTGCTCGGTGTCGGCACCGGCCTGATCTTCCCCTCGCTCAACACCATGGTGAGTTTGGCTGTGGACGAGCGCCAGCAGGGCGCGGTGCTCGGCTCGTTCCGTTCCGCTGGCGCCTTGGGCCGGGCCTTGGGACCGCTGTTCGCTGCAGTGATTTATTTCCGCTTCGCTCCGTCGGCACCCTACGTGTTCGGGGCCTGCGGCGTGCTGGTGCCATTGCTGCTGGTGTGGCGTTTGGCGCTGACGCCACCGTCCGAGCGCCAGACCGCCGCTTGACCCGACCGTTGTCTGCGCCGGTGGTGCTACCGGTTCAGGGATCGTCCTGCTGCGCTTCGCAATGCACTCCAGGACAGATGCCGTCGATTCGTGACCATTTGCGCAGGCCGCCGCAAATGATTTCGGCATCCTCTTCGGTCAGACCACGGCGCACCACCGCCGAACCTTCGCGATGGGCCTCCACGGTGACCATCTCGGCGACCTCCAGGCTGAGTCCGGCGGCACGTTGCAACGCGTAGATCACCACGTCGAAGGGGGTGAAGTCGTCGTTGAACAGCACGACCTTCCAGCCGCGATCGGGCGTGGTGTCGGGCTTGGACGAGCGTTTCGGTCGCGAGATGGTGACGGTGTCAGGCACGTGCGGCGAAGATTAGCAGGCTGCTGAAAAACAGCAGCCTGCCAGGTTCGTGTAGATCCGCGAGCGACCTGCGGTTGCTATTTCCCCTGGCTTTTTCCCAACCGGCTTTTGCCACCAGGGGCCAGACCCAATGCCGTTCACTTTACCCACCCCGTTCCGTGCGTCCGAACGGCAGTTTGGAAACACGAGGAAATGATCGTCCCGGCCGCGGTTTATAGGCGTGTCGTCGCGCTTCGGTGATCATGGCGTCGAT
>JACDEI010000070.1 GCA_013816485.1 Planctomycetota bacterium | reverse complement strand
CATCAGCAAAGACCCCAGCGGCATCTTCATTCCTAAAAGGCCAAGCCAATCACAACGCAAAGCAGCGAGAAAACAGGGGGATCGGCTGAAAAAACACTAAGTTTACAGGCATTGCCCTCCGGGACTCGACTGGTAATGGACACCCTATTCCCGGCACTGAAGTGCCGGGCTATTTCCATACCGCCCCTGACGGGGCGCCAAACACATACATCTCCATACGCCATGGCCCTGGATCATTTCCACCGCGAACGACGAGGAATCCAGGTTTTCCCCTCAATCACCTGCCTGATCGCACGAGTGGACTAGGAGAGTGGCGCGGACGCTGGGGGCTTGCTAGCGTGACCACCACCGTCAGGAGCCCCTCATGCATAGAATCACCTCGCGTACCTTGCTCACCGTCCCCCTGCTGCTCGCCAGTGGCATCGCCTCGGCCGCCGATGAGGTCGCCAGCGACTACTGGGTCCGCATCATGCCCGTCGCGTGGTTCGCCACCCTGGATGGCGAGAACCAGTACGCGGTGAATGGGTCCGGCGACAACCTCAAGATGGACGATGTCGATCTGGCGAACTCGGAACTAGTGTTCGGCCTGGAGGCCAGCGCCAAATTGCCAATCCTGGTCTGCCTGCATGCCGGGATGTTCGCCTTCGGCACCGATGGTTCCTTCACCACCACCGGGGTCGACTTCGGTGGGCAGACCATGAGTGGTCAGGTCGACGCCACGACCGACCTGATGGACATCTACCTCGAAGCTGATCTGCGTCCGCTCGATCTTGACCTGGTGGGCTTGTCGATCGGTGTCGCCTACCACTTCATGCAGACAGAAGTCTCGCTCAATGACGGAACCAATTCCGCCGCCCTCGACGAGGACGTGCAGTTCCCGGTCATCGCCCTGCGCGGCCACGCCAATCTGCCGATGCTGACCTCGCTCGGCGCCGAGGCCAAGATCCACTGGATGGACATCAGCTACCAGGACAACCATGTGCGCTACCTGGACGCGACGCTCCAGATCACCTGGCGTCCGTGGGAATACCTCGGATTCATCGGCGGTTACCGTCATGTCATGATCGACATCGGCCTGGATGATCCGCCCGGCGTCAACGCCAGCGCCGATCTCGACATCACACTCAGCGGCCCGTTCCTGGGACTCATCGGTAAGTTCTAAGAAGCTGTCTTGAATGACCGAAATTCACATGGAGGACCGGAGAACCGGAGAGAGGCGAGAAACGAAGTGTCGGTGAACATCCGAGGTTCCGCAGCTCTGTCTTCCTCCGGTCCTCCGGTCCTCCATGTCGGCCCTGCCTTTCAAGACCGCTTCTAAGAACGTAACGCGCGGATCACCGCTTCAGCCTGCGCAGTCCGTTCATCCGGCAGCAGCAGGCACACGCCGGCCAGGCGTGCACGCCAGGCGGCGAGGAAGCGCAACACGCCCTTGGCGTCCTCGTCGGGATCGGCGGACAGGCGTTGTTTCAGCTTGTCCGGCACCGAGAGCGTCGGCAGTTCGTTGTCGAGTTCGTCCGCGGTGGCGGCATCCGGCAACACCAATATCTCGGCGAAAAGCGGCACCTTCGGGGTGATCGCGCCCATCAGTGCGCGGAACTCCGCCGGTTGGTAGACCGGTTGGAGCGTGAGGAAGTCGGCACCGGCGCGAACGTAGGTCTCATCGATTCCAGCATCACCGAGTTGGCGCGCACGCGCCGCCGAAAGCCGCACACCGACGGTGAACGCCGTGGGTTCCTCCAAGCGCGTGCCGCCCAGGTCACGGCCCTGGTTCAGCGTCTTGACCGCGCGCAGCAACGCCGCGGCTTCGCAACCGGCGTTGGTCACATCGGCGCGGGTCTCGCTGCTGAACACGCCATCATCGATGATCACCGTGCGCACTCCGACCAAGTGCGCGGTCAGCAGCAGTTCCTGCGCCGCTGGCAAGGTGGTGTCGGCAGCGATCAGTTCGAGCACCGCAGGTTTGGCGGTGGCATCCTGCAGGTGGCGGAGCCGAGCCGGTAACCGCGCACCGCGACCCGATCCTGGCCAGCCAGTGAGCAGGCCGACCGCATCGGCACCCGCCGCTGCCAAGCGTTGCAGGGCGGCACCACCGGCGGTGGGCGTCAAGCGTCCGGGTACGAAGGCGAAGATGGGAAAGGGGACCGACAGCAGCGACGACCGCGGCACCACCGGGACCGCGCCGGAGGGATCGCGCTCGCTCACCCACAGGCTCTCGGAGAACTCTGCACGCACCGGCAATGGCGCACCGGCGAGCGCCTTGGCCAGGGCCGCGATGTGCTCCGGCCCGACACCGCAGCAGCCACCCACCAGCGATGCGCCGGCCGCGACGTAGGCGCGCGCCTGCGTCACCAGGTACTCCGGGCGCAGGTGGTAACGCGGCACGCCATCGACGCGCGTGGGGAAGCCGGCGTTTGGCCGTGCGACCACCGGCAGTGATGACACCTGCGCCAGGCGCGCGACCACTGGCAACAGTGCACGTGGGCCAGCGGCACAGTTGATGCCCACTGCGGTGGCACCGGCAGCGGCGGCGGCACGTGCGAAATCGGCCAGTTCCGCCGGATCGTCGCGGTCAAGGCTGCGGCATACGAGCGCCGGCAGACGCGATGCACGGCGGATGCCACCAAGCGCGGCGAGCGCCTCGGCGGTGGAGGGCATGGTCTCGACGATGAAGCCGTCGACGCCGGCATCGGCGAGCGCCATCGCCACTTCGCTGAAGGCTTCTTCAGCTTCCGCGGGCGTCAGATCCGCACCGACCACCGGGCCGAGCGGACCGATGCTGCCGAGCACGAACACCCGGCTCTTCGCGCCTTGCGCGGCCAATCGCGCCAGACGCACGCCGGCACTCGCCAACCGCGCAACCAGTTCGCGGTCGCCCTGCAAGCGGAAGCGGTTCACGCCGAAGGTGTTGGTCGTCACTGCCTCTGCGCCAGCAGCGACGTAGGCCTGATGCACGTCCTGTACCAGATCCGGATGATCGAGATTCGCGCGCGCAATCGCCGCCGGTGCCACGCCGCGCGCGATCAGCTCGCTGCCCATCGCACCATCGAGCACCAGCACGCCTTTGGCCAGACGGCGTTCGAGCGCGCTGCGCAGCGGACGGTTGCCCGGCGCACCGACCAGGTGGCGCGACAACAGATTGGCGATGCGATCAGCGACATCGGGGCTGAGTTCGAGCCCCGGGCCACCGAGCACGCGACCAAGCGCGGCGCCGTCAACGGCGGGCCGCAGATCGGCCAGGCGATCCGCTGCGTTGGCGGTGGCTTCCAGCAGGATGGTGGTGGTGAGCGCTCCGACACCGCCCGGCACCGGCGTCAACGCACCGGCGATCTCGGCAACTTCCGGCGCAACGTCACCGACGATGACGCTCTTGCCATCGGGACCGGCGATGCGGTTGATGCCGACATCAATGACGATGGCGCCAGCGCGGACATGGTCTGGCTTGAGCAGGCCGGCCTTGCCGACCGCGACCACGATGAGATCGGCCTTGGTCGTGTGCGCCGCCAGATCACGCGTGTCGATGTGGCAGATGGTGACCGTCGCACCGGCGGCGAGCAGCAGTTGGGCCACCGGTTTACCGACGATGGTCGACGCACCGACGACCACGGCTTCCATGCCACGCAGATCGCGACCGAGGTTCTGTGCCGCCGCCTTGGCGAGCTCCACCGCCGCAACCGCCGTGCACGGCGCGAGCGCGGGTTTGCCGGCCAGCACCATGCCCAGGTTCGAGGGACTGACACCTTCGACGTCCTTGTCGGGCGAGAGCAGCACCTGCGCGAGGAAGTCGGACAGCCCATCACCGACCGGCGTCTGCCCCTGGGCGAAACGCCGCAGCGGACTCTGGAGGATGATGCCGTGTATGCGCGAATCGACGTTCAGTTCTTCGATGACCTCGTTGAGATCCTCCTGCGTCGCCTGCGGATCGACGGTCACCACCTGATGACGGATGCCGACGCGCGCGCAGGCCGCGGCCTGGTTCTTGAGGTAGACCGACCAGCCCGCATCGACGTGCACGGAGATCGCCGCTAGACACGGCTGGATGCCACGCGCCTGAAGCGCCGCGACCTGGTCGGCCAAACGTGCGCGGCGTTCCTCAGCGATAGCCTTGCCGTCGATCAGGCGAGCGGACATGGGGGTCTCCAGGTCTGGAGCGTAGTGTCCTGGAACGGCACGTCATCCCTCCAGGTGGACCCTAGCTGGGCTGGGAAAATGCAGAAGGCGGAATGATGAATGATGATTGCTTGGCAAGGCAGGCGTCAGACGTGCAGCGCGTGCCGTCCATACCGCATTCTGCCTTCATCCTTCGTCCCGTCATTCCCAGCGCACATCGTCCAGGTAGAACGTCACTGGTTTGCCCTGACCGCCGAGCGTCCAGTAGAAGCCGGAGATCACGCGGCTGAGATCCGAACCGTGGGCGTTGAACTCGTAGCGCGTCCATTCGCTGGTCAGCACCACCTTCAGGCTCTGACGGAAGGTGTCGTGGTACTTCTTGTCCGCGCCGACCATGCCGGTGCCGAAGGTGATCTCCTCACCGCCGACTTCGCCGCGTGCCCAGAACACCAGACGGCTCGCGCCAGTCAGATCGAGGCCGCACTGACGTTCACCCCAGGCGTTGGCCGGATGCTGCCACACCACGCCACCCCAGCCGCCACCCTGGGTGAACGAGACCTTGGTGCACGACGCGCCGGTCTTGGGTTTGGTGTCGCAGTCGGGATCGAGTTTGATCGCCTTGGCATCACCGATCCATCCCGAGGCGACGTACGGCGAACCGGTCTCTCCGATGATGACGATCGGCAGCGTGCCTTTTTTCGCCGGCGCGGGCGGACGTGGCGCACCACTTTCCACCCGCAGCGGGAAGTTCGCCATCGCCGCACCGCCCTTACCATCACGCACAATCGCGAACAGGCGGTAGGCGCCCTTGTACGCGGGCATTTTCAGCTCCACGCCCGTGAGGTCGCCTTTGACGATGGCGCTGGGATGGGTCGGCAATGCTGCTTCGGTGTCGCCACCGGTGCCCAGTTCCTCGGCTTCATCGCTCAGCGCCCATTCGACGCTGAGCGCATCGTTCTCGGCGTCACTGGTGGTGAGCGCGACCTGCACCGTGGCACCGGGGTCGAGCTTGTTCGTTCCGGTGAGCGCCAACGGTTCGATCGCGGGGCAGCGATTGGCCACCGGCTTGCCCCAGCGTTCGGCGAGCGCATCCACCGGCGCGGTACGGCTGCCATCGGGCATGATCATACCGAACCACGTCGCAGTGGCTTCTTGTTTGGAACCCCAGGTGAAGGCGATCGAGCCCAGGCACAGCTGCGCATCCCTAGCCAACGCATCGTAGGTGCCGACATAGGCCGCGGCCTTCTGCGTGGTGGTCGGTTCGATCACCGCGCCGATGTCGTTCTTGCCCAACTCCCAGATGCCGGCGGGACCGTACTCGGTGACCATATACGGCTTGGTGCCGCCCGCGGTGCGGTAGCGCGCGGGGATGCTGGCACAGCCGGCGTAGGAATTGATGCCCATGATGTCGATTGATGGGCAGTGCTGGTGCAGCATCTCCACGCGTTTACCGCCGATCTCGGCAGTGACGGTCATGGTCGGATGCAGCGGATCGATCTCCTTCGACTTCTTCGCCATGCGCTCGACCGCTTTCCACATGCGCTCATTGTCGCCCGCGGCGTAGCCTTCCATCTCGTTGCCGAAGGCCCACGCGAGCACCGCGGGATGATCCTTCCAACGGCGCACCGCGGCTTCGGCCTGCGCCACCTGGTCATCGACCAACGCTTGGTCTTTCCAATCGAAGCCATGACGTTCGTGCGGTACCCAATAACCGACAATCACCGCGATGCCGAGCTTGTGGCATTCATCAAGCATGGGGCCGATCTCGCGCCCTGCACCCCAGGTGCGACAGGTGTTGCCACCGCACGCGGCGAGCAACGTCTTCGACGCATCGCCACCAGCTCCTTTCACCGACCATGGCTTGCCGTCGCGCAGCAACTGCCAGGTGTCACCGGTCTTCGCCAACGTCACCGGGATGGCGGCATCGGCAGCCACGGCATTCCCTTGTAACAGGGCCAGCGCGGCGAGGGCGAGAGCGGCGGAGCGCAGGGCATGGAACGGGGTGAGCATGGCAGATCCTGTGGTGCGGGCGGTCACTAGGGAAGCGCGTGCAACGTGGTGCTGTGACGGCCACCCAAACGCACTTCGTCCGCCAACGGTCCGCCAATCATGGACGAACTGTTCCCCCTACGCATGGTGCCGTCACGCTTCCCGCGCGCCCACGTTGAACGGACCTGATCATGCCCAATCCGATCAAGGATGTTTTGCTCGATCCCGCGCGGCTTGCGCTGTGGACGCGTCTGCGCGAAGTGTGCACGCAAGGAGTGCGCAGCTTCCGGATACTCACTCCCAGTGACGGTCTCGACCTGCCCGCGTTGCTTCCCGCTCATCAGCATGCGGTGCCGACGCTGGTGCTCGGCCTGTCGGGCCTGCTGCGCATCAGCGCCAAGACGCCGATTGATCTGCTCCCAGGTGACCTGCTGCTGGTCGAACCCGGCACCTGGCACGACCACCCGCGGCACAAACCCGGCACCACCTCGTTCGGCCTGGGATTTCTCGCCGGACGCTGCGACGTGTTGTTCTTCGATCACCAGCAGACCTTGTGGGGCACGGTGCCGGAGCAGCCGTATCTGGGCCTGATCACCACGCTGATGGACGAGAAACGCGAAGCCGAACGCCTGCGCTTGATCGACGAGATCCTGACGCAACTGGCACAAGAACGCATCGACTTCGTCGACTGGCGTCGGCCCGAGGTACTGACCATGGCCGCGTGGTTGTGGAACCACCTGCACGAGTCCTTCGACGTCGACGAGATGGTCGAACGCGCGGGCATCGGCCGCACCGCCGGCTTCCGCATGTTCAAGGACTTCTTCGGCCGCAGTCCGAAACAGGAACTGCTCGCCAGCCGCATCGCCATCGCCAAACACCTGCTGCACCGCGGCATGTCAGTGACCGACGCGGCCAAACGCAGCGGCTTCGCCACGCGCGCGGAACTAACGCGCGCGTTCCGCCGCAAGGTTGGCCATCCGCCATCCGACGAGATGTAACCCGCGCTATCCCGCCGTCGTGCGGGTCCAGGGGCAGCAGAGCCCCTGGCAGGGCGTAGCGGGACAGCGTCCCGCGAACAACAATCCCCCGAGTGCGCCTGCGCGCGCGAACGGGGACGAGACATGGTTTCGCGCAGCGAAACATCCTGGCACAGCCAGGATCCCCGCACCGCGGGGCAGGGCTCGCTAGAGTGTAGAAAGCGGAATCGAAATCGTCACCACCGTGCCTTGTCCCGGCACCGACTGCACCGCGACATCAGCATGCAGTTCCTCGTGCAGGCGTTTGACGATCAGGTTGAAGCCGACCTGGCGTGCGCCGCTCAGGGACGGGTCGCCGGCATCATAGTCGAGGCGGAACACCAGTCCCTGGGCGCCCTGGTCGTCGAGCGCTGCGGCGGCCTCTGCGGTCATCAGGCCCTGTTCCACCGCCAGCGTGCGCATGCGGTGCGGATCGATGCCGCCGCCATCGTCGGCGACGGTGATCACCAGCGCACGGTCGTGGCGTTCGATCATCAGAGTCAGCAGCGGCGCGGCGGGTTTGCCGGCAGCGGCGCGTACCTCGGCGGCGTCGAAGCCGTGGTCGCAGGCGAAGCGCAGCAGGTGCGGCAGGACGTGGTTGAGCACGTCGAGATGCGCCTCGTCGATCGGGACCTCCTCGCCTTGCATGGTGAAACGCACCTCGACGCCGCGACGCCGGGTCATCGGCTGGATCAGTCGCGTGGTGGGTGCGAGCGCGGTGCGTGCCGGTTGCACCAGCAGGCCGGACAACTGCGCAAGCACCGCACGTTTGGCCACCAGTTGCTCCTCGCGACTGCGGACCGGTTGGGCGCGCTGGGCGAACGCCACCGCCGCACCGCTGGTGGGTTCCTCACCGCCGAGCAGGGCGCGGAACTGGCGTTCGATGGCGATCACCGCGGCCTCCAGGTCGGCGACGCCGTAACGACAGCGCCGGATCTCCAGATCGCCGAGATGGGGCATGCCGAGGTACCGCGTCAGTTCGGCATCGAAGGTGTGGGTGAGCCGTTCCACATCGGCGAGGCCGAAGGTCGCGCCGCCGCTGCGCAGCGCCCGCACTCCGCGTTGCAGGTCGGTAAGTAGGACGCGGTCCGATACTTCACCCATGCGCGCCGACAGATCGCTGAGCTGCCTGACCATCGTCCGCAAGCGCGCGAGGAAGCCGTGAAACAGCTCGACGTCCTCGGCCATCGCCTTGAGCTGTTCGTAATCCGCATGTGACCGTTCGACCTCGGCGGCCAACCGCCGTTCATCGCTGATGTCGGTGAGCGTCACCAGCACACCGCTGGATGCCGGCAGGCTGCCGGTTTCGCGTTTGAAACGACGGGTGGTGCCGGAGCCGTGTTCGATGCTGTAAAAATGCAGACGCAGGACCATCGGCCCGTTGGTGCGCTGCACCGTCACGATTTTCAGCGGATTGACCTCGTCGAGTTCCTCCGGCTGGATGGTGCCGCTGCGCACCAGTTGCAGGTGATCGGCAAGACGGCCGCGCAGGATCGCGCCCGATGGCCCAGGAGCGAGCAGCTCGCCGAAGTGGACGCCATCAAGATCGTGCCGTCCGAGCAGTTCGGAGGTGGCGATCGAACGGTCGGGCTGGATGCGCCCTTGCGGATCGAGCGTCAGCAGACCAACCGGCAGGGTGTCGAAGATCAGGCGCATCGACGCGTTGCGGCGCGAGATCTGCTCGCGCCAGCCGCGTTGCGAGGCGAGCAGGCGGTTGATCTCCACCCCCAGGCCGGAGATCTCGTCGCCGCCACGCTGAGCGACCAGGCTGACGTGATCGTTGGTCTGCGTGATCACGCCCAGGTGCCGCCCAAGGCTGGTGACGCGGCCCAGCACCGTGCGTTCGAGCAGCAGCAGCACCGCCACCACCAGGATGCCGCCGGTGATGGCGATGGCGATCATCAGGATGTCCCAGGTGAGATCGCCGGCCGCGACGATGCCGCGATCGAGCGACACGCTCATCACCAGGGGACCACCGTGCAGGTCAATGCGCCCGTGCGCGAGCAGCTCGCCGTCGTCCGCCGCTTGCAACACCACGCCCCGCGAACCGTCGAGCACCCGCTCGACGGCATCGCCGGGAGCGATCTCCTGCGCCGTGCGCAGGCGCACCTGATGGCGGATCTCATCAGCAAAACCATCGAGCCAGCGTTCGTCGAGCCAGCGCCCGGCGACCACCGCGCCGACCACGCCATGCGGCAGCACGCGGTTGCTCCATACCACCAACATCCGTCCGCCAGCGAGCGGGACGAGTGCGCGACCGGTGGTGCCGAGCTGTTGCGTGGGATCGTGATGCAGCACCGCCGCCAGCAGTCCTGGGAGGTCGCTGAGCGGTGCCGCGTCACTCAACGCCATGCGTCCGATGTCGGGTGCCGGACCGGCAAAGTGCATTTCGAACACCAGCGAGGCGTCCCCAGGCAACACCGGCAATGACAGCTCGACCTCGCGCATGCCGCTCGACCAGTCGCTCCACGCCACCGCCGCGGTGGTCAGCGCGACGCAGCGGTCGTCGAAGCACTGGAGCGCAGCCTGCATCTCCTCGTTCGCCTCCGCCGCCTCCAGGCGCTCGAACGACTGACGCAGGAGCTGATGCGCCCAGGCGCCCAGGCTGATCAGCATGGCCGCCATCACCGCCAACAGGACCACCAGGGTCCGCACGTGTACCGATTTCACGAACGATGGCATTCAGCCTCAGCATACCCCAGTGCCGCAACCGTCGCCACGCGCTCTCGCCCCGACGCTCGACGCCACCCCCTGGCAGGGTCGCGCTGGCCTTCCATGCTGCGCGCCATGCTCGCGTGGCACCTCGGTTTGCGTTATTTGCGCCGGCGACGGACGGCGTGGCTCGCACTGGCGGCGATCACCCTGACGGTGGCGGTGCCAGTGGTGGTCCTGGGCGTCATGCAGGGTTTCATCGACATCACGCGCTTGCAGGTGCGCGCCAACGAGAGCGACCTGACCATCGAAGCGCCGTGGCAGAGCGGGCCGCTGGTGCAGGACGCCGAGGATCTGGCGACGGTGACCGGCACCACCGGGGTTGCCAACGTCGCACCATTCGTCGCGACCTATGCCATCCTGACGCCCCGTGAGGGCGGTGCGGACCTGCGCCTGAACCTGCCCTGCATGGTCGATGCGATCGACTGGCAACGCGATGAGGCGATGGGGCGGTTGACCCCGGCGGTGCTGCATCCGCGACCGGTCATCAACCTGCATGCCGCGCCACTGGCACCCGACGAACGTGGCAGTGGAATGCTGACGCCGGCGTGGCGCGACCACTTGGCGTTGACCGGCATGGAGCTGGTCGGCGGACTCGGCATCGGCCCCCTGCCGTTGCCGCCGCGCCTGCGCCCGCATCCGGGCATGGTCATCGGCCGCGAGCTGGCGTACAGCAAAGGTCTGCGTCCGGGCTGGACCGTGCGTCTGACGGTGCCTAACGGCAGCGGTGGCACCACCGGCCAGATCACCGCGCAGATCAGCGACACCATCGGCACCGGCATCTATTCGGTCGACAGCATGGCGGGTCTGCTGCCGCTGCCGCTCGGTCAACGGCTCGCCGATCTGCATGCCCGTGGTGCACGGCCTGCGGGCCTCAGTGGTTACCGGGTGCAACTCACTCCCGGCGCCGATCCCGAAACCGTCCGCCGACAATTGATCGAGCGCACCGGGCAGCAGGTCGTCACCTGGATGGAACGCGGCAGCAGCAACCTGATCAAGAGTTTCGAGATCCAACGCAACATCATGGGCTTGGTCATGGTGCTCATCCAGGGCATCGCGGTGTTCATCGTCTACGCGGTGTTCAGCACGTTGGTGGCGGAGAAACGCCACGACATCGGCGTGCTGCTCGGTCTGGGAGCGCGGCGTTCGGACATCTCCAACACCTTCCTGCTGGCCGGCATCGTCGCCTGCGTGGCCGGCGGTGCCCTCGGCTGGATGATCGGCTGGGGTTGCCTGCTGGTGCTCAATCCGCTGAGCAACCTTTTCGGCATCCCGCTCTTCCCTCAGGACGTGCTCTACACCCCGGATGCGCCAATCAGTTGGAATCCGCTGATCCCGTTGTTCTTCGTCGGGGTCATGACCCTGGTCGGTCTGCTCGCCGTGTTGCTGCCAGCGATCCGTGCCAGCCGCATCGATCCGATCGCCACCTTGCGTGAGGGCGGCTGATGTCGTCCCCTGCGCGTACCCGCCTGGACGTGAACGGCCTGGGGAAATCCTATCCCGGCCTGGACGTGCTGAAGGATCTCGCCCTGAGGGTCGCGGCCAGCGAAGTGGTCGCCATTCGCGGCGCGAGCGGCACCGGCAAGAGCACCCTGCTGCACTGCCTCGGACTGCTCGACCGCCCGGACAGCGGCAGCATCCGACTCGATGGCGATGAACTCACCGCCCTCACTGGCGATGCGCGTTCGCGTGCCCGGGCCCAACGTATCGGTTTCGTTTTCCAGGCCTTCCACCTGCTGCCCGAATTCGATGTGCTGGAGAACGTGCTGATGACGGCACGCACCGCCGGCCTGCCGTTGGCGGAGGCCGAGCTCCGGGCACGGGACCTGCTGACCCGCCTGGGACTGACCGATCGCGCGCGCCAGGACGTGCGCACCCTGTCGGGTGGTGAACGCCAGCGCGTCGCGCTATGCCGCGCTCTGCTTCCACGTCCCCAGCTCCTGCTGGCGGACGAACCGACCGGCAACCTCGATCCGGCGACCGCCGCGGTGGTGCTCGATCAACTGCTCGACCTTGCACGCCAGTCCCAGACCAGCGTGGTGATCGTCACCCACGACCCCGCCATCGCCGCACGCGCCGACCGGCGACTGAGCCTGCACGACGGCCGCCTGCACGCTGAAAGCTGAGCCGGGATCCCTGGGAAACTGAGCAATGCACGGTATTTGCCCGTGGAATTCCGCGTGCAGCCTCGTACGACGCGCCCCCTTCCAAGGAACCTGCCATGAAATCCATCATCATCACCGCTCTCGCGCTCGTCGGTCTGGTCATCGGTATCGTGATCGCCACCTACCCATCGGCGAAGCCCGCCGCGACGCCGGCTCCGGCTCCGGCTCCCACACCGGCACCAGCCCCGGCCGCACCGACCACCAACCTGGCAGCGAACGACCAAGCGTCCCGCGAACGGGCGGAGAAGGAAGCCGCCAAACGCGCCGCCGCCGAGAAGGAAGCCAAGGAAGCCGCTGGCAAAGCCGCTACCGAGAAGGCCGCCAAGGACGCCACCGACAAAGCCGCCAAGGACGCCGAGGAGAAAATCGCCGCCGAACTCGCGGCCAAGGAAGCCGCCGACAAAGCTGCCAAGGACGCCGAGGAGAAAATCGTCGCCGAGAAGGCGGCCAAACTCGCAGCCGAATCCGCCGCCGCCGCCCTGATCGCGAAGGAAGCGGCAGACAAAGCAGCCAAGGAAACCGCAGACAAAGCCGCGGCTGACAAGGCCGCCAAGGCAGCGGCAGACAAAGCCGCTGAGGAGTTGGCGATCAAGCAAGCGACTGAAAAGGCTGCCAAGGATGCGGCGGACAAAGCCGCCGAGGAACTCGCGATCAAGCAGGCGATTGAAAAGGCGGCCAAGGAAGCGGCGAACAAAGCCGCTGAGGAGTTGGCGATCAAGCAAGCGGCTGAAAAGGCTGCCAAAGAAGCGGCGGACAAAGCCGCGGCCGAGAAGGCTGCGGCGGACAAAGCCGCGGCCGAGAAGGCTGCGGCCGACCTGGCTGCCAAGGAAGCAGCGGAACGTGCCGCCGCCAACGCCACCCGCCGTTTCAATTACGGCGCCAAAGGTCCCAGCGTCTGGCCGGCTCCCCTTCCCTGAGGTGACCCGGCATCAAGAGGAACCGCCGGTGGATTTCTCCGCCTCAGGTGCGGAACAACGTCGTCACACCGCGGCCAAGCACGGCTGACGACAACCACAGGCACGAGCCCAGGAACAACATCGCCCACAGCGCGAAGGCGCAGGCGATCGCCGGGCCCTGCCCCAGGATATTCACCAGTTCGAACAACACCTTGGTGATCGGGAAGGCGTCGTGGCGCTGCGCCAGAATTAGTGAATCGCTGACCTCCAGCATGCTGAAACTAAACGTGAGCAGCGCGCCCGCAGCGAGCGAACCGGCGATGAGCGGCAGGGTGATACGACGCAAACGTTGCCACAGACCGGCGCCGAGCGAGGCGGCAGCTTCTTCGTACACCGGCGGAACTTGCGCCAGGCCGGCGGCACCGGCGCGCACCACATGCGGCAGACGGCGCACGGCATAGGCGATGATCAAGATCGCGGTCGGATCACGGACGGGATCAAACAACGCACGCAGCGGTGGAATCGACATCACCATCACCAGGAAACCGAACGCCAGGATCACGCCAGGAATCGCCAAGGGCAGCATCGCCAAGGTGTCGAGCACCTGCCAACCACGTGGTTTCCAGCGCGTCCCGACCCACGCGATGAACGTTCCCAGCACCAGCGCCAGCACCGTCGCACCGCCGGCGTAGAGCAGGCTATTCATCACGCTCGGCACCACTGCCGGATGCGCCAGCGCGTCGTGCAGGTGGCGGGTCGTCAGACTTTCCGGCAGCACCGTGCCATACCACGAACCCGATATGGCGATGAGCGCCACCGCCGCATGTGGTGCCACCGCCAACACCACGATCACAGCAACGATGCCCGCAGCCACCAGCCCACGCCACCCGCTGAGCGCGATCGGCACCCACACGCCCGCATGTTTGCCCGCCAGGGCGTCGTGGCGTTTGAGGAACACCAGCCGCGCGAGCAGGTAGAGCGCGACCGAGATCACCAGCAGGATCACCACCAGTGCGAACGGCAACGGATTCGAGCCGAGTTCCGTCAAGCCATGGTAAATCTGCACCGGCGTCGCACGGTCGTAGCCGAGTATCAAAGGCGTGCCGAGTTCGGTGAAACTCCAGACGAACACCACGATACCGCCGCCGAACAACCCAGGACGGATGAGCGGCAGCACGATGCGGCGGAAACGCGTCCACGCCCCAGCGCCCATCAGTTGCGCGGCCTCTAGCAGTGATCCATCGAGGCGCGTCAGCCCGGCGGCGACGGTGAGGTAGAGGATCGGATAGAGATGCAGCGCTTCGAGCAGGCAGACCGCTGCAAAGCGATGATCACCCAGCCAATCCGGGCCATTGCCTGGGGTGATCAGCCCAAGCGCAACCAGCGCACTATTCACCGAACCGTACTGCCCAAAGAGTTGCGCCACGCCGATGGCACCGACGAACGGCGGCAGGATCAATGGTCCCAACACCAATGGCTCCAGCCACCGTTGGCCGACAAAGCGATACCGCGCACCGATCCACGCGAGCGGCACTGCGATGAACATCGCCAACACCGTGCTGACCACCGCGATGGCGAAGGAGTTGATCAGCCCCTGCTGATAGACCGGATGTGCCAACGCCGCCGACAACACGGACGGTTTCAACCCCTGCGCCACGCTGATGCCGAGCGGCAACAACAGGAACAGCGCGAGGAACGCCGCCACCAGCACGATCGCCGACCAGCCGAGAGCGGTGCGCATCAGCGACGCTCCCCTGCCGACGCCCGTGCCAAGTGCGCGGCCTCACGGTAGTGCTGTTGGGCGGCGATGGTCCATTCGCGCATGGTGGTGATGCGATCGTCGGCCAGACGTTTGCGCGCCGCGGACGCAGCGCGGTAGTCGTACGGCAGCCAGATGAAGTGCTGCCACGCTGGCGAATTTTGCTGATCGGCGGCGATGATCGCGGCCCAGGCCTCCTGCAGTTCCTCGCGCGGATCGAGCACCACCGCCTTGATGGTCGCGCGGATAAGGTCGAAGTACGGACTGGTCCAAGCCGGCTGGAAACTGAACGACTGCGCCAGGATGAAGGGATTCTCATCCGGATCGCTGCCATGGGCAAGATGTTCGGGGGTGAAGAGGTCACGGCGCACTGACCAGCGACGCAGCGCGTAGCGGGTCGGGCCACCGGGTTCGCCGACGCGGTAGTTCCACAGGCGCTGACCATCGACCGAGAGCACGAAACGTATGAAGGCCACGGCCTCCGCGCGCTGTGGCGCACCACGCAACAGCGCGATGGGGTCGGCGCTGATCGAAGTCCCGCCCTTCGGCGTGGTGAACACCACGCGTTCGCGCGCAGATTCCTGCGCCGTCCATTCCGCTTCGCTGCGGCCATAGAAGTCGATGCACATGCCGGCGATGGCATCGCCACGCCCGACATCGCGTGGGACCTTCGACGCCGAGTCGGTGACCGAGCGGGCGTTGCCGGCGATGCCTTTGATCAGCGTCAGGCCGTTCAACCAACCGGCATCGAGGTGCTCGGGCGTAGCCGTGGCTGGCGTCGCGCCAGCCTGCTTCACCGCGGCAGCCAACTGCTCCTGCAGCATCATCACGTAACAGGTGGCGATGGAGCCGGACTTGGTGGGATCCGCCATCACCACCTGGCCACGCAGGGCAGGATGGGCGAGGTCGCTCCAACCGCTGAAGAACTCCCCAGGCGTATTGGCATCGCGGAACTCCGCCAGATGCGGCGACGTCAATGCGGCGACGCGATCGGGATTGTAGCAGATGCCGAAGCTCGACAGCGCCGTGCCGTAGTAACGCCCCTGCGGATCGTAGATGGTCTCACCCGCAAGTGTCTGCGGGATGACCTCGTCGCGGAACAAGTCGGGCATGGCCTGGAGCAGGCCGGCGTCGACCAGGTAGCCCTTGCCCGCAAGCGAGCGGTGATCGAACTCACCGCCGCCGAACACCAGGTCGATGCCGATACCGAGGTCGCTGGCAAGGAACGCCGTACGCGCGGGCGTATCGCCTGCCTTCGGATCGTTGAACGTGCGATCGAAGCCCGCCAGACGCTCGGCACCGACCGCCGTGTACTGCTCGTTGATCAGCTTACTGATGTCGGACATGCCGCCCGGCGTGCGCCAATCGATCTCGAC
The DNA here is from genome assembly GCA_013816485.1 of Planctomycetota bacterium. Lineage (GTDB taxonomy): Bacteria > Planctomycetota > UBA11346 > UBA11346 > UBA11346 > BOG-1363. The sequence continues at coordinate 7,658 of JACDEI010000070.1, read as the reverse complement.
GTCATGACCCAGTTCGCGCTGGGCATAAGCGCGGAACGCGCGCGTAAACTCGGCGCGAATGGCCTCGTTGTGCGGCGTGATGATGACCAGCGGACGCGCGCCCGGAGCTGGGCGATCCGCCGGTTCGCGCAGCGCGAGTGGAATCGCCAACAGCGCAAGCGGCGCGATGACGGCCAGCCAACGCGCAATCACGCGATTCTCCTCGTGGTACGGGCGGCGCAGCATGTGTGATGATCAACACAGCAGTCGCCACCCCGGAGGGGAGGCTTGGTAATAGCCCGGCACTTCAGTGCCGGGACGAGTGGTCTTTCGTTCGACCAGTCCCGGAGGGACGGCTGAAACACCATACCGTTCAGCCGTCCCTCTGGGACTATTCCCCATGCTTTCGGTACAACCCGGCACTGAAGTGCCGGGCTATTACCACTGCGTCCCTGCGGGACGCCTCGAACATGCGTATCAACAACGGCATTCATGACCTGAGCACCACCACGTCCTCACGCGCGACTGACAACCGCACGGTGTCGCCGATGGCACGCGCCGGTGGCGCCTGTTCGTCGACGCGCAGATCGAACTCACCACAGCGCACGGTCCATGCCGCACTACCACCGAGGAACGATTGCGCGGTGATCGTTCCCGCAATCGTGCCCTCGGTTGAGATGCGCAGACGTTCCGGCCGGATGCACACCGTCAGTGCAGCACCGGTCATGATACGCTCGGGCATGACGGCGGGCAGCACACCGAGCGCACACGCGACCATACCGTTGCCGTGCGCCATGGCGGTCAGGAGATTCGCCTCACCCAGAAACGTCGCCACGGTGGTCGATGCCGGCCGTTCATAGACCTCGCGCGGCGTGCCGATCTGCGCCAATTTTCCGCCCGCCATCACGGCGATGCGGTCGGCGGTGCTGAGGGCCTCTTCGCGGTCGTGGGTGACGTAGATCGCGGTGACACCGGCGGCCTTGCAGATGCGGCGGATCTCGGAGCGCATGCTCTGACGCAGACGCGCGTCGAGGTTCGAAAGCGGCTCGTCGAGCAGCAGCACCTGTGGCTTGATGACGATAGCACGGGCGAGGGCAACGCGCTGCTGCTGGCCGCCGGACAACTCGGCGATGCGCCGGGCGCCGAAGTCCGACAGCTCGACCAGCTCCAGGGCCTCGTCGACGCGACGCGTGCGTTCGGCCGTGGCAATGCCACGCATCTCCAAGCCGAAGCTGATGTTCTCCGACACCGACAGATGCGGCCACAAGGCATAGTTCTGGAACACCATGCCCAGGTCGCGCTTCTCCACCGGGATGCCAGTGACGTCGCGTTCGCCGAAGCGGATGGTGCCGGCGTCGGGGGTGATGAAGCCCGCCACCAACCGCAGCAACGTGGTTTTGCCACAGCCGCTGCCACCCAGGAGGAAGAACAGCTCGCCCGCGGCGATGTCGAGGTCGATCCCATCGAGCACGCGCGTGGTCCCGTCATAACTCTTGGCCACTGCGCGGATCGAGACTGGGGTCATGCGGCGCGAGTCTGTACCGCGATCGGGCAGGTCCAGGGGTCCGTGGTTGTTGGCCCGATCGACAATCCTGGGTGGAGCGCGCCGCAATGCAGAATGATGAATGCAGAACGCAGAATGTCGCACGCAAGCGTGGATCCGGTCAGCATGGCGCCGCGATATTCTGCATTCTGCATTCTGGATTCTGCATTAACTTAACCCCGCCTTGCCCCCTACTCCCGATCCCCACTCCAACTCCGCCCTCGTCCGGCGACTGCTAGCGCTGAGCTGGCAGTACCGCGGACGCTGCCTGGTCGTGCTCGGCTACCAAGTACTGCTGCTGGCCTTCGGCCTGCTCGGCCTCGGTGCGCTCGGCCTGGGTATCGACTACATCCACCACCAGATCCGCCCGGAACGCGCAGTACCGTCGTGGCCGTTCGGTCTTGCACCTCCCACGGAATGGCCGCCGTTGGTAGTGATCGCGGTGATCGCCGGCGTGATGTTGTCGATGGCACTGGCGCGCACGATCCTGAACTACCTCTACTCGGTCGCCGTCGCCCACCTGATCCAGGCCGAGATCGTCGTCCACCTGCGTGCGCAGGTCTACGACAAGCTGCAACGCCTGAGCTTCCGCTTCTTCGACGCCAACGCCTCGGGAACCATCATCAACCGCGTCACCGGCGACGTGCAGAACCTGCGCCTGTTCGTCGACGGCGTGATCATCCAGGGTGTGATCTTGGTGCTGTCGCTGGTGGTCTACCTGGTCTACATGGTACAGTTGCATGTCGCGTTGACCTTGGCGTGTTTGGCGACCGCGCCGCTGCTGCTGATCGCGTCGCTGATCTTCTCGCACTACATCCGCCCGGCCTATGCGCGAAACCGCGAACTGGTCGATGCCATGGTCGGGCGCCTGACCGAGGACATCCAAGGCATCCAGGTGGTGAAGGGCTTCGCCCGCGAACGCGAAGCCAGCGCCGCCTTCGCCCGCGCGACCGATGCAGTGCGTGATCAACAGCGTGCGATATTCTGGCGCATCAGCCTGTTCGGTCCAGGCATGGATCTGCTGTCGCAGTGCAATCTGGCGATCCTGCTGCTGTATGGTGGTTGGCTGGTCATCAACGGCGAACTGCCGCTCGGTGCGGGCTTGGTGGTATTCAGCGGTTTGCTCCAGCAGTTTAGCGGCCAGGTATCGAACATCTCCAACATCATCAACTCGGTGCAGCAGAGCCTGATCGGTGCCAAACGCGTGTTCGAAGTCATCGACGCACCGGTGGAGGTCGACAACCAGCCGAACGCCGTGCGCCTGATCAAGGCGACAGGCGCCGTACACTTCGAGCAGGTCTCGTTCGCCTACCGCCCAGGCGAAGACGTGCTCACCAACCTCACGCTGGAGGTCAAACCCGGCCAGTGCGTGGCGATCCTTGGTGCGACCGGTGCCGGCAAGAGCACGCTCATGTCGCTGATCCCGCGCTTTTACGATCCCACTGCCGGCCGCGTGACGCTCGACGGACACGATCTGCGCACGATCGACCTCGATGATCTGCGCCGTAACATCGGATTGGTGTTCCAGGAGAGCTTCCTCTTCTCCAACACCATCGCTGCAAACATCAGTTTCGGCCATCCCGAGGCGACCCAGGCACAGATCGAACAGGCGGCGCGCATCGCCCAAGCGCACGATTTCATTACCGCGCTGCCCAGGGGCTACGACACCGTGCTCGGTGAAAGCGGCACCGGTCTTTCTGGCGGACAACGCCAGCGGCTGGCGATCGCGCGCGCGGTGTTGCTGGAACCGGCGGTGCTGCTGCTCGACGATCCGACGGCCGCGATCGATCCCGAGACCGAGGACGAGATCCTCGCCGCGATGGACACCGCCATCGCCGGACGCACCACCTTCATTATCGCCAATCGTGTCTCGACGCTCAGACGCGCCGACCTGATCGTGGTGCTCGACGATGGGCGCATCGTTCAGCACGGAACCCATGAAGAGCTAATGCGACAAGAGGGCCCGTATCAGGCGGTGGCCAAACTGCAGTTGATCGATGATGTCGATGATTTGGATCTGTCCGGAGTCCGGGGTCCGGAGTCCGGGGTCTCGTGGCCAGACGGTAACCTCACACCTGAGGCGACACACGGAGTGGACCCCGGACCCCGGACCCCGGACCCCGGACCAGGGGCAATTTCATGACTCCCGACACCGGAGCCATCCGTCGCCGTCGTTCGCAGCTGAAACTGACGCAGGTCGTGCGTCCGCAGGACGAAGAGGACGATGTCGAACGCCGCCCGCTCGAATGGGGCCTCATCCGCCGGTTGTTCACCTATGCCGCCCCCTATCGCTCGCTGGTGATCTGGCTGGTGATCCTGGTGGTGGTGCGCTCGATCCAGCTGCCGCTGCTGTCGTGGACCATCGCCCGGGTCATCGGCGGGCCGGTCACCGACGGCAACTGGAAGGGCACCATCGAAGGCGCCGCGTGGTTCTTCGCCATCGCAGTATCGACCATCGTGTGTTTCCACTTCCGCCACCGCCTGGCGCTGCAACTGGGCGAGGGCGTGGTGCATGATCTGCGCATCGCCATCCACGAACACCTGCATCGTTTGACCATGGGCTACTTCACCCGCACGCGTCTGGGGCGCATCATCGGCCGCGTCACCGGCGATGTGGAATCGGTCCGCAGTGGCGTGCAGGACGTGTTGTTCATCAGCATCGTGCAGGCGGGACAGATGCTGGTCGCCGCCGGGCTGATGCTGTGGTACGACTGGGCGCTGTTCCTGGTGGTGTTGGGGCTCGCGCCGATCCTGTGGTTGATCAACCGCCATTTCCGCATCCGCATGAGCCGCGCATCGCGTGATGTGCAGGAAAGTTTCAGCCGCATCACGGCGACGCTGGCGGAATCGGTCAACGGCATCCGCGTGACCCAGGGCTTCGTGCGCCAGGACGTCAATGCCGGGCTGTTCCGTTCGCTGATCGTCGACCATGCGCGCAACAACATGAACGTCGCGCGCACCTCGGCGGTGTTCGTGCCACTGCTCGACTTCAACAGCCAAGTCTTCATCAGCGTCATGTTGTTCATCGGTGGTTGGCAGGCACTCAACGGCACGGCGGGGATTGAAGACATCATCATGTTCTTCTTCCTTGCCGGGATGTTCTTCAGCCCGATCCAGGTGATTGGCAACCAGTTCGGGCAGGCGCTGGTCGCCATGGCCGGGGCGGAGCGCGTCTTTAAACTGCTCGACACCAAGCCGGATTGGGAAGATGCGCCCGACGCCAAGCCACTGCCGTCGATCCAAGGCCGGGTGGAGTTCCGTGATCTAGGTTTCGGCTATGATCCGGCGCGACCGGTCCTGCATGGCATTTCGTTCATCGCCGAACCGGGTCAGACCATCGCGCTGGTCGGCCACACCGGCTGCGGGAAATCGACCATCATCAATCTGATCGCCAAGTTCTGGTTGCCAACCAGCGGCGCACTGCTGATCGACGGACAAGAGGTCCGCACCATCGCCACCGATTCGCTGCACCGACAGATGGGCATCGTGACGCAGAACAACATCCTCTTCTCCGGCACGGTGATGGACAATATCCGCCTAGGACGTCCGGAGGCGACCGATCAGGAAGTCATCGAAGCGGTACGCAAGCTCGGCATCCTTGATCTGATCGCCGAACTGTCGAACGGCTTCAACACCACCGTCGGTGAGAAAGGCAGCGGCGTCTCGCTCGGCCAACGCCAGCTCATCTGTTTCGCCCGCGCGATGCTGGCCGATCCGCGCATCCTCATTCTTGATGAAGCCACCAGCTCGGTCGATGCGATGACCGAATCACGTTTACAGGCCGCGTTGGAGACCTTGCTCAAAGGCCGCACCGCGTTCGTCGTCGCGCATCGTCTGTCGACCATCCGCGACGCTGATCAGGTGCTGGTGCTCGATCATGGGCGCATCATCGAACGTGGACGGCATCAGGAGCTACTGGATCTGGGCGGCACTTATGCCGAGCTGCACCGGCGTTTCAGTGCGAAACGCGAGGAAGAGGAATAGACCGGTTGTCCGCTGGGGGCGCGGACTTCAGTCTGCGCGGCCTTTGGCGGTCTGTCGCCCACTGAACTGTCGCGGCGCAGACTGAAGTCCGCGCTCCCAGGGGCGTGCTTTGCGCTCGACGCGGATGTAGTCGAGCTGGTCGATTCTTCGCACCGCTCTCCTCACGGAAACGGCCGCGGCGCGTGATGCTCCTTCAGCAGCTTCTGGTAGTTCTTCTCATCGATCTCATACGCGCCGAAGCGCTCCATATGCGGGGTCTGCTGCTGGCAGTCGAGCACCGCGAAGCCATTGGCCTGGAGGCGTTCGACCAAGGCCATGACGCACAGCTTCGACGCGTCGGGCGCACGGTGGAACATACTCTCGCCGCAGAAGATCCCGCCGATCACCAGGCCGTAACATCCACCGACCAGATCGCCGCCGGCATCCCATGCCTCGACCGAGTGGGCGTGGCCCTGCTCGTGCAGCGCGATATAGAGTCCTTCGATGTCACCGGAGATCCACGTGCTGTCACGATCGGCGCAGGCCGAGATGACCTTGGCAAACGCCCGGTTGATGGTGATGGAGTAGGGCCGGCGGTTGCGCGCGACCTTGTCCAGGCTCTTCGGCACCTGCCAGGTATCCCAGGTGATGATCGCGCGGGCTTGCGGACGGTACCAACGCAGACGACCGCTCTTGGAATCGGCCATGGGGAAACAGCCCTGCCGATAAGCGGCGAGCACCACCTCCGGGGTGATGACGAAACCATCGGCATCGATCACCGCGTCGTCGTGGTCGTTCATGCGCCCAGCACCCGCACCAGGTCAGCGGGATGGGCGATGGTGGCATCGACCGCTTCGCCATCCGCATGCCCCATGCCCCACGAGCAGAACAACACCCGGCAGCCGGCGGCACGCCCAGCGCGGATGTCGGTATGGTGATCACCGATCATCCACGACTGCGCGGTGTCGCCTTGCAGTTCACGCAAAATCGACCGCAGTTGTCCGGGGTCTGGTTTTCGCGGACCGTCACCGCCGCGCACCGCAGCAAAATGCTCGGCAATGCCACAGCCACGCAGGATGGCGTTGGTGAAGACGTCGGGTTTGTTCGTCGCCACCGCCAGCAACCAGCCGTCAGAACGCAGGCGGTCGAGCGCCTCGACCAGTCCGGCAAATGGGCGTGTAGCATCGCAGCAGTGGACTGCGTAATGTTGTTCGAATGCGTGTTTCGCCGACACACGTTTGGCAACCTCTGGCACCAGCCGTTCGATCAGCTTGTCGACACCATCGCCGACATAGCTGACGACCTGGGCCAACGGCAGCGCCGGCAGACCCACTACCCCACGCGCATGATTGCCCGAAGCCGCCAAGTCGGCACGGCTGTCGATCAGGGTTCCGTCGAGGTCGAAGATAAGGACGCGCGTCATGGTCTGCTGAGCAGCAGAATCGCGGCGCCACCGTCGTCCAGGTGTCTTCCCCGCCCCTGGGACCGCGGGCCACTGGCCAATGCTGGAAAGCTAAGGCGATGACTCGACGAAAAGGCAGAAAAACGGTTCTTCGGCGAGATGAGTGGGTGAACCAAATGCAAGTCGGCCCGACAGTCCTCTAAAGGGAAGGCATGACGGCTTGCCACAGAGGCCACTGAGGCCACTGAGATGGGAAAACCAGTTCTTCTCTGTGGCCTCTGTGGCAGGTTGTCTTGCCTTTGTTCTGGCCCTTGCCCAAGTATCACCCACTCGCGCCTCGCCGAAGAACCAGAAAAACTAGCCACAGAGCCCACAGAGCCCACAGAGCCCACAGAGCCCACAGAGCCCACAGAGCCCACAGAGCCCACAGAGAGCACAGAGGAAAGACTTATCTGTTTCACCTCTGTGCTCTCTGTGGGCTCTGTGGCTAGGTTTCTTGCCTTCAGCCTTCATTAGCTTTCCAGCATTGGCCACTGGCCCGCAAGCGATCATCGACCACTGATAACATGGATGAAGCAAGATGACCGCAGGCCATCGGTACGAGGACGACCTATCGGTGCGAGGACAACCTATCGGTACGAAGACAACCAACTGCGGGCCAGTGGCCAATGCTAGAAAGTTAAGCGCGTCCCGCAGGGACGTTGTGGTAATAGCCCGGCACTTCAGTGCCGGGAACCTTACGGGTCGACACACTAGTCCCGGAGGGACGGC
>JACDEI010000069.1 GCA_013816485.1 Planctomycetota bacterium | reverse complement strand
CCTGTCAACGCTTACCCGCACGCCTTGCGGCGTTCGGGCCATGACTCGGGGCCACAGCGGATTGCTCATCCTTACTGCGCGGGGCTCTTGCATCCCCTCTCCTATGATGATTTCACTGACGCACATGGACCACAACACCTAGCCAGCAGCCGGAATTAGGTCGCGCAACAGCAGACCAGGATGCCGAGCCAAGAGGCGCAGCAGCGCCTTCGCAGGACCGACCGGCTGACGACGACCCTGCTCCCAATTCTGCAAGGTGTCCACGCTGATGCCGAGGGCACTGGCGAAGCCAGCCTGGCTCACCGAGCAGAACGCGGCGCGGAACGCCGCCATGTCTCCGTCATGGTATTCGCCCTGCACGATGCGACGGCGTACCGCCTCCCGGATGCGGAAGACCGGCTCGCCGTTCGCCTCATCGGCATCGGGCTTGATGTCCTGGTCGCGCTGAGCCCGCAGACGGGCGATCATCGCCGGGTCAGGGCGGTGGGCGCGGATGTCGTTGCTAGTTTTGACGATCTTAGTCATAGGTCACCCATCTTGGTAGAGCGCTCGGGCCTTGGGGCCGGCAAGACGAGCGCTGATGATGCGAATGGTCTCGTCACCGTCTCGATCGGTCCACGTCACTCGGATCAGAATAAGGACTCCTCCCACTAGTCCGATGGTGGTCCACCGATCTTCGCCATCTCGGCTATGGTCAGCGTCGTAGTCGGTTATGGCGTTCGGGTCAGCGAACACCTTGGCCGCCGTGGCGAAGTCGATGCCGCGCCGTTTGAGATTGGTCGCCTCCTTGTCGGAGTCCCACACGTAGCGCATGGAACCATTGTACGTCGCTGGCGTACAGCGGCAACGGGTATTGGGCACAAGTGGGAGCACGTCCAGTCACCACCGAGTTGGTCACGCGCATCCTCAGCATCATCCGGCGACCGGAACCAAGCCGTTGCCAAAAATCGACAGCCCGACCACCAGCCTAGAAGCCCGGCGCTATTGGCGGCGCTTTCAACAACTCATGGAACTGCCGGGAAAAGACCCGCGCGCAGTCTTTCGCTTGCTCGACACCATGAGCAAGGCTCGGCAGCCGGTAAAAGGGATAGCTTCGGTAGCCTGAGAGATTAGTCGCAACCCCTCAGCAAGCCGCCATCACAGCAGCGACTACGCGATCAAAGAAAACCCCCAACCGGAACGGTTGGGGGTTGGGGGCGGTTTTCGCCGATGATGAGATGAGACTTAGTCGGAGAGGACAAGGGACGGCGGGGAACTATTTGATCAAAGGTTGGGTGTGGTAGGGACGGCCCTTGCGGACTGCCCCCCACTCAGATCCGTACGTGCGGCATTACCGCATACGGACCCACTACAAATGCACCCACGGCGAGGGCGATGCCGGGGCGATCAGGCGTTTACGGACGATGGGCATGGCGGGAAGTCTTTGGCAGGACTAAGGACGGCAATGGATTTATGACCTGTCCATGTCTTCGGTCCATGAGGCAAAACGCCAAGAGTACACAAATCGACTTGCGCAACGGCGTGAAAAATGGGGAATGCGAGTGGCTGGAGCATCGGTGCTAGGCGCTTTGATTCAGACGGCGGGGAGTGCGAACGCGATGCTCAACGGATTGCGCGATCCAAAATTTAAGGATGAGATGAGTATTCTAAAGGGTCATATCGTGAGCAATGATGCAAGTGGGATGGACAATAGCAGTGCAGCTATGGGAGAAATTCTTTACATTAATGGATTCCCTGGCCTTGGAGTGGTGGCAATCCAAACGCTTATTAAACGCGCAGCGTATGCGGCATCGGATCGCGTGGGCCAGTAAAACCAGATGGCAATTACATCTGCAGCATTTGCTTCCGGAAATGTTTTTTCATGCTACGACACCGAGGCCGATGCAATTATCTTTGTCCATATCACGGAGAAAAATAAGGCCGTAGTTCGTTTAAATTATCCCAAGTTAGAACGCTCAATCGGAGTTTCCGCGGCCCGATTCAGTCAGTGGGGGCCAAAAATAATAGGCGGAGAGAAACCGGTCAGCGTTTTATCCTATCAAAGAAGAAAGCGGGATGGCATCGTTTGCTTGGTGAGAACAGACGGCGCATCTCGACTGCCGGGATTCTATGACTGTGCGGCATGTTGCCTTATTGACGCCGAGGCTGGCCTATTTGCGGTGCTAGATCAGCGTAAAAATCTAAGTATTTACGAATGGGATCGCTGTGTAATGAGGGTAGAGAAGGTTTCCCGCATCGAGAGTGGCCTCATGCCAAAATCACTCTGCGTGATCAAGGACAGCGCCATTTTTCACGTACGATTCGATCGTGGCAAATGGAAGACAGTCAAGGCGTTCTCGAGCGAAGCGCGATTAACTGGATTGGTTTTGGGGTCTTCAGGACAGTTAGCCTTCACCCGGGAAGGGTATTTGTTTTCCTCGGAAGCAGGTGCCTCCGCTAGAATAATTCGCCTTGAAACGTGTTCCGATGGGCGCGAAAGGGCATTTGGAAGGCTGTTGCAGTCGGAAAGCGGAGGGGAATATTTATCGGTAAATTACGACCAAAAGGCGTTAAAGAATGTTACGATGTCACTATACGAAGGAGACGGAAAGCTGGTAAATGAGTCAGATCCTTTTGTCGAAAACGTGCCTGCTTCTTATGATTTCACAGCTTGGACTAAGGTAGGCGATAAAATTGCGACCGCATTTTTTGTCTCTTCACTGGGAATTGTCTCGCAGTGGAACGTGTCTGAGAAAAAGGTCATATCTTGGGTCGCTTTGCCTTAGTGATCAGTTAAGAAGTAGTCGTACGATCTTTACCTGCGCCCCCTGTGCCAGGAGTTCGACGATGCCGTGCAGCAGGCGTCTCGTAGAGTAGATAGAATTGTTCTGCGCAGATGGGCTTGGATGACGGATGACGGGTAAGATCGTGGTTACAGTTCGGGCCGGATCGTAATGCCAACCTGCGTAAAAGACCTTGGTCTAAAGGAATGGAATTGTAGCGCGGATGAGTTGGGCGCATAGCCTAAAGGCAGTGGACGTATAATGATCTCGAGTATGGGAGGCTTTCCGTCGTGCCAACTGATCATCGAGAGAGGGGGGATACGCCCAATGGCGTTGCGATAAGTTCGTCACTTTCTCGTAATTTCCCTGGCATAAGGGTGCTGTGGAGCTCGCGCATATGTTCGCCCCGGTCTTCGTTTCAGTAGCCATCGGCACATGGCGCGGATGCTGGCGTCTGCTCGGCGACTAATTTCTGTCGCAGAATCTATCATCCCGGTTTCTCTCGGGATGATGGCGTCGATGGTGGCGTGGATAGCCTCGAACACACGCCTGGTGTTGGCGCGCCAGGTGCCTGGGGATGCTGACGTTGGGCGATGTTTCTCGGCGGCGGCGGCAAACATGGCGGCGAAGCAGAACCAGACCAAGAGCAGTATAAGTTCTTGACGGACGAGTTTGACGCTGCGTCCGTGCCACTGTTCGATCACGGCAACGGCTTTCATTTCGCGATAGATGGTTTCGATGCCCCATCGTTCGCCGTAGAGTCGGCAGAGGTCGCGTGCGGTCAGCGTTTGGTCGAGTATGGAGGTAATGACGACCATGGTTTCGCGGCGTTGATGCTTATGTGGTCTGCCACGCCCGAAGGTGCGTAAGACCATGCGTGGGCGAACGACACGTTTGGTCTCTCCGTGGCCGACCTCAACCGGCACCACGGCGTCTTTCTTTCCGCTGGAACAATAAAGGACATACGCATATTGTTAATCTGTGTATGAGGTCAATATGCGTATGTTCTTTATGTTCCCCGTCTTTCACATGGAGGACCGGAGGACCGGAGAAGAACCGCCTTGGTTGCTCTCCCCCTCCGGCCCTCCGGTCCTCCCTGTGAATCCACTCTCTCCGATACATCGACACGGACCGCCACTTCGGCGGCCCCCAACCTGAAAGACACTGAGGTACTTCGCATGAGCAAACCAGCCATCAAGCCCCTTGGATCCCACGTTATCGTCCAGCGTTCCTCTCCCTCCGAAAAAAGTGCAGGCGGCATCGTCCTGCCTAAGAAGGCCAAGGACAAGCCGACCGAAGGCAAAGTGATCGCTGTCGGCAACGGCTCACGACGGATGTGACGACGCTCCCAAGCGTTCATACAAGCACACCAACCGCGCCTGGGTCGGCACTTCACTCAATCCGTGGATGATCAGCAGCAGCGTTGGAATGAGGGTCACCAGCAGGATACCGCCATCGTCAGCGAACAGTCGCAGGCGGAACTCGGTGCCGATGACCACCAGCACGTGCCCGGTGGCGGCGAGCACCAACAGGATGTTGCCACGCCGTTGGACGAACTGGGCGACCTGCCAGGCGCGGTCCTTGAGTGTGGTCGTTGCCCGATTGAAGTCGGCGAGGAACCGGCGACGGGCGATGAACAAGGTCACCAGACAACCGAGCACATGCAGGGCGCAGATTACCGTTGCGGTTTGGGTGACGATGTACTCGGCACCCTGGTTGCCGAGGCGGAAGACATTGAAGATCACCACCAGTGAGGCCGCTCCCAATCCCAGGAACAGCCGCGCGAAGTGCAGTTTGCGCAACGCCACATCGGTGTGGTAGCGCGACACGAACGCCGCGAAGTCCTCGATACCGGTCGGCGCCGTGGTCGACATGGCCGCGCACGTTGGGCCGGTAACGCGCACGGGCAAGAAAGCTCACGCCCACCCGCACTTGCCTTGTCACGCAGAGGCCCGACCACGGCAACCTGCGGCGGACGCGGAACTTCCGTGACCGCCGCGGGTCATCCCCAGGAGGTCGTGTGTCCCTGCCCAACCTGCCCCCCCTGGGTTACAGTTCGAATCTGCACGCGGCGGAGACCGTGGCCGATCTGGAGCGGGTGCTGGCGGAGTTCACTGCCGTCGCCCGTACGCGCCTCGGCTGGGAACGTATCGGCCTCGACCTGCGCCTGGGGTCGGCGGCGATCCGCGAGATGACGCGCGATGCGACGGCACTTGTGCGTCTACGTCGCGCGCTTGACCAGGCCGGTGCCTCCGCGCATTCGCTCAATGCCTTCCCGCTGCGTCCGTTCCAGGCCGCGGTGGTGAAGGCCGACGCTTACCGTCCCGACTGGACCGAGAGCGAACGCACTGACGACACCATCGCCATCATTCCGGTGGCGCTCGCGCTCAGCGACGAGGCGTTCCTCACGGTGTCGACCGTCCCAGGCAGTTACCGTCCGTTCGGCGCGGCGAAGAACGACCACGCGCTCATCGCCGCCAACCTCGGACATTTCGCCGCGCACGCGGCAAAGGCCAAGCGCACCTCAGGCCGCACGGTGATGTTGTGCTTGGAGCCCGAACCCTGGTGCACGCTCGAGACCAGCCACGACAGCGCGGCGTTCTGGCGTGGGCCACTTGCCAGCGCCGGCGTCGCCGCCGCGGCCAACGTGCTGGATGGTGATGAACGTGCCGCCCGTATCGCGATTGCTGAACACCTCGGGCTGTGTTTCGACACCTGCCACTTTTCCCTCGCCTTCGAAGACCAGCGCGCTGCCGTCGACCGACTCGTCGCCGCTGGCGTGCCGATCGGCAAATGCCAGTTCTCCGCCGCGCCAGAGGTGCTGCGTCCGCACAGCGATACTGCTGGCGTCGCCGCGCTGCGCGCGCTCGCTGAACCACGTTTCATGCATCAGACCGCGGCGTCATCAGCGACCGGCTCGCTGAGCAAGGTCGAAGATCTCGATCAACTCGACCTCTGCCTGGGACGTCTGCCGAACGCGACCGCGGTGCGCAGTCACTTCCACATCCCGGTTGATCGTGAACCGCAGACCAGCGGCCTGTCGTCGACGGTGGCCGACAGCCGCCTCGGCCTCGCCGCGTGCCTCGCCGTGGGCTGCACGCATGTATCGGTGGAGACCTACACGTGGTCGATCCTCGCCGCGCACGAACGCGACGCGCTCGCCGGCACGGTGCGGGAACTCGAAGCACTGGACCGCACCCTCGGCTGACTCGCCTTCGGCTGGATTCCTGGTGTTGGACCACCGTTTAGTCCACCCGGGGCCTTGCTTCGTTTTACAACCTTTTGTAGTCCAGTGGCTTATAATGCAGATGAAAATCGTCCGCAGAAATCTGGTTGCAGTTGCTAATCGTTCGCACTAGCTTCCGCGCCCCAACCGACAACCAACCACCCGCAAAGGCAGCTAAATGCGTCATCCCGTCCTGCTCCCTTCCCTCCTCCTCGCCATCGGTGCCCTGCACCTCACCGCGGTCGAGCAACCCGACCAGCCGTCCACCGGTGCGAAGATCGGCCAAGCAGTCGGCGGCGGGATCGAGCAGGCGCTCAAGAGCATCCGCTTCGGCGCCTATGGCGAACTGCACTACAACAACTTCCAGGGTGCCGACAGTCACAATGGCCAGGGTGCTGCGGGCACCGGTCGTGACATGATCGAATTCCACCGCTTCGTCCTGCTCGGCGAGGCGCAGCTCGGCGAGCACATCCGCTTCGTCACCGAGATCGAGCTGGAGCACGGCTTCGTCCAGGACAACCAGGGCGAACTGGAGCTCGAGCAGGCCTACATCGACTTTACCTACTACGACAACCACAGCGTGCGCGGCGGCGTGCTGCTGACGCCGATCTCGATCGGCAACCTCTACCACGAGCCGACGGTGTTCCACGGTGTCGAGCGCCCCGAGTTCGATCGCTTGGTCGCGCCGACCACGTGGTTCGAAGCCGGTGCCAGCGCGCAGGGCCAGGTGCTCTCGCAGCTCGGCTACCAGGTCGCCGTACAAGCTGCGCCTGACGCGTCGAAGTACCGCTCCAGCGACGGCATCCGCGCCGGCCGCCAGAAGGGCTTCAAGAGCTCGGCCGACGACATGATGGTCACCGCGCGCCTGGACTACAAGCCGGGCATGGGCCTGTGGTTCGCCGCGGCCGGATCGTACATGGAAGGTGATCGCGACGAGGAGGTCGCCAACGTCGACAACCCGGTGTTCCTCTACACCCTCGAAGCGCGCTGGAAGCATCTCGGCTGGGATGCGGGCGTGAGCTGGGGCCAGGGTTTCATCGACAACGCCGGTGATCACCTCAACACCACCCCGACGAGCCCGGTGGCCGACACCTTCCAGGGTTTCTCAGCGTTCCTCGCCTACGACGTGCTGAGCCTCATCACCACCAGCGATCAACAGGTCTACCTGTTCGCCCGCTACGAAAACATCGACATGCAGGCTGAGGTGCCGAGCGGCACCACCGCCAACCAGGCCCATCAGAGCCAGATCTACCAAGCCGGCATCACCTGGATGGTGACGCCGAACGTGGTGGTGAAGGCCGACTACCGCGACTACGAGAACGAGAGCGAGACCGCGGTCGATAGCTGGAACCTGGGTCTCGGTTTCGCATTCTGACACGGATGCCGACCGTCCGTCATCTGCTGCTGCTGCTCGCCGCCACGGTGTGGACCACCGCGGCGGCGGCCGAGTTCCTGACCTTCGATGACGCGCTCACGCTGGCCTTCCCGGATTCCGGGAAGGTCGAGCGCTTCCGTCCCGAGGTCACCC
The DNA here is from genome assembly GCA_013816485.1 of Planctomycetota bacterium. GTDB lineage: Bacteria > Planctomycetota > UBA11346 > UBA11346 > UBA11346 > BOG-1363. Next base: position 16,265 of record JACDEI010000069.1, on the reverse strand, counting down.
CCGATCAGCAACGTGCGATCCTCGAACGGTCGCAGTCGCGCGCCGAGGCCAAGCTCGGCGGCATCTACGTCGGGCATTCCGGCGGAGTCGTTGATGGCGTGGCCTACGTCGACCATGTCATCGGTCGTACCGAGTTCATCACTTGGCTGTGTGTCGTGTCGCCCCAGGGCGTGGTGCGACGGATGGAGGTGATGGCCTACCGCGAACCGTATGGCGGCGAGATCCGCGATCGTGCCTTCCTCAAGCAGTTCGAAGGCAAGGGACCCGACGACGTGCTGCGCCCAGGACGTGAGATCGCCAGCATCGGCGGTGCGACGTTGTCGGTGCACGCGTTGACCGACCGCACCCGTTTCTTGCTCGCCTTCCATGCGCTGGCGGTCAAGGACGCCGCGCCCGCCTGGCTCGCCGGCCGCGAGTCGCCGCCCCGCCGCACGACGACAACGATCAGCGAACGCAGCCTGCCGCTGGGCAACGCGCCGCTGTCGATCCGCATCACGCCGGTGCTCGCCGACGAGACGGTGCTCGACGCGCTCACCAGCGAGGCGCAGCGCCTCGACCGGGTGTTCAACGCCTGGGAGGACGACGCCGAACTCGCACGCCTGAATCGCGCCGGCGGTGGCGAGGCCTCACCCGATCTGCTCGCGGCGCTACGACTGGCACGACGCTGCCACGACCTGACCGGCGGACGTTTCGATCCGACGATCTTCCCGCTGCTAACCTTGTGGAAACAAGCCGCCGACAACGGCACCGCACCGGATGAAGCCGCCCTCGCCGCGGCACGTGCGCGCATCGGTCTCGCCCGCGTCGGCATCAGCGATGACGATGCCCGCGTCACCCTGCCGAAGGGTGTCACGCTCGACCTGTCCGGGCTGAACAAGGGAGTGATCCTCGACCGCCTCGCGGAGCAGCTCGCTCCACTGCTCGTTGCCGGCCAGGCTGCCATCCTCGGCCATGGCGGCAGTTCGTGGCGCGCGCTGGGCGATGCCACGAGCGACAGCGCCCTGCGCACCGTCGTGCTGCGTCATCCGTTCGATCCGGCACGCGCCCACCAACGGGTGGTGCTGCTGCCTGGGCAGGGGCTGGGCGCGGCGGCGAGCAACGGCCGCACCTTGGTGGTCGCCGGTATCGCCCACAGCCACCTGATCGACCCGTTGAGTGGACGGCCCGCACCGCTGACCCGCGCGGCGCACGTGATCGCACCGAATGCGGCACTGGCGGACGCACTCGACACCGCGTTGTGCCTAATGCCGGTGGCCGAGGGACTGAAGCTGGTCGCGTCGTTGCCCGGCGTCAGCGCCGAACTGTGGGACGGAGAGCAGATCCACGCCTCGCCCGGCTGGCCCGGGGTCGCGATCAACGTCAAGCCGTGAACACGGTCGCGGCCTTGCCCACCGTGGCAGGCAGCGGATGGTGGCGCGCCGCAGGAGTCAGCCATCCGCTTCTTCGCCTCCAGCCATAACCTGCAGCAACTCGCTCCGCGCACGCGTCTCCTCTGCGTGCTGTTCCTGCTCGGCATCCTGGCACAGGCGGTCAGCGGCGTGCTGATGCACCACCTCGGTGCCGGTTGGACGCCGACCAGCGTCGCCAGCTATTACCGTGGCAACGAGACGCCAGCTCCGGTCGGCGGCGGGCGCTTCGGCCTGGAGGATGACGCCAATCCGACTGCGGCCCCGGCACCACCACGCACCATGCACGTGGCACGTTCCTTCGGCACGCTGGTCGAGGTCGCCCACCTGCACCTAGTGGCGATGCCGTTGGTGCTCTTCGTGGTCGCCCACCTCTTCAGCATGATCGCCGCCGGTCGCACGGCGGTCGGGGGTGCGCTGTGTTACGCCGGATTCGCCGGCGCCGCGCTCGACATCCTGTCGCCCTTCGCCGTTCGCTACCTGTCGGCCAACTTCGCCGCGCTGAAACTCGCAGGATTTTTCCTGCTGGAGTTCTGCTTGGTGGTGATGGTGGTGCTGACCCTGGCCGCATGCATCGCCAGCTTCGTCGCCCGTCCGCCGGGCACCGGACAATTCTCCCGCGCCGAGTGAGGCTCCCCATGGTCCAACCCACCCCCTTCCAACGTCTGCTGCAAGAAAGTGTCGTGCTCGCCAACCGCGATCCGAGCGCCGCCTTCGCCCGTCTTGACGAACTATTCGGCAAGAGCCTGACCGATGAGGACATCCTCTCGCTCGGCTCGTTCGCGGTCCACCTCGGCGCCACCGGACTCGGACGTTTCGCCGATACCGCGACCTTCCAGACGCGCCTGCTCAGCCATCCGGCGCTGATCCCCGATTCCGCCGTCGCGCGCAGCCTGTGGCGCGGCATGGCGGTGGTGCAGCGCTGCGCTGGCAAACACGCGGAAGCGGATGAGGCGGAGAAGAACGGCGTCACCAGCGACTCCGATCGCTGCCGCTTGGCAGTGATGATCGCCCAGACCCTGGCCGTGCGCGGCCGCGCCAACGAATCAGTCACTCATCTGCGCAAGGCCGCGTTGCTCGCGCGCGATCTCGATCCCAAGGACGAGGTCGTCGTGCAGGTCGCCACCGTCGCCGGCAACCTGCTGCGTCTGGCTGAGCCTCAGGTCAAGCTGGCGCAGGAACTGCTGCTCGCCGCCGCCGCCGCCAGCAGCGCCGCGCTGACCCACGCCGGCGATTGGCGCGTGGCGCACAAAGCCTGGTTCCAACACGGGCAGGCCTACCTGCTCGCGGCCAAACCGACGCACGCACTACGCTGCGTCCAAGCGATGATGGATCTGGAGGATCGCCATGAGGCCGGTCCCTTTGAACGCTTCGCCACCGCCAGCCTCGCCTGCCGTGCGCAGGCCATCCGCGGCCAGTTCAAAATCGCCGGCGGTGCGCTCGAAGCCTGTCAGGACTTCGCCAAGCGCATCGATCAGCCGGAGCACGCCAAGCAGGTGCAAGCCGCGCTGAAGGATCTCGAAGCCTTTGTCGCGAACGCGCGCGACACCTGATCACCGGCGACGGCTTAAGCCGCCGCCGATGCACCGGCCCACCCGCCGAGACGGTCACCAGCAGGCCGCTGTTGGTTGCGATCAGCCGGACGGAACTCAGGCCACCACCACACACCTTCAAGGATGCGCTGATCGACACTGGAGGTGGCGGACCGCCAGCAGTATAATCACACCGTCAGGGTCATGAGATTCCCACCCGGTCCTCCCCCCGCTAGCGCACGCCAGCCTGGGGATGCCGCGCGGCACCGCATGAAGGAGCACGTACAACCGACCATCGATGAACTGGTGGCCAGGTGAGGAATCCACGGATCGCCGGCGTGACCGTCCGCTGCTGAAGCAGCCCAGGCACAACCTGCATCCACCCGACGACCGGCCCGCGGATGATTCCGCGGGCCGTTTTTTTTGTCCGGCAGCTTTTTCCCGGCGGCAACGTGTCGCCCACACATGCGGGAAGCGCCAAGCCGCTCTGTACCTGCTGCGGTGCGATAGGCGTTCCGTCGGACCACGGCGTAGACACCCGTGGCATATGTGGCGGTTGGGCCTACCACCGCCACCCCGCCCATTTACACCACGCCGCGTACGCCGGTCTGGCGTACACCCAGGAGCTTGCCGCGATGTCCACGCCGTCCCTCTCTTCCGCTACGGTTGCCACGGCGGGTCTGGCGACGACGCGCGGTGTCCTGCGGGCCGATGGACGCAGCGTCCACCGCAGCATCAAACAGGAGCTGCGCGACAACCTGGTGGCTGCGCTGGCACGGGGCGAGCAGGGCGAGGCGTTGTTCCCAGGATTGATCGGTTACGGCGACACGGTGATCCCGCAGGTGGTCAACGCGATCCTGGCGGGCCATGACTTGCTGCTGCTCGGCCTGCGTGGCCAAGCGAAGACGCGCCTGGCGCGCGCGCTGATGCGCTTCCTCGATCCGTTGGTGCCGGCACTTGCAGGCGATCCGCTGCGCTCGCATCCGCTCGCCCCGGTTGGTGCGGTGGCGGAGGAGATCGTCGCGCGCGACGGCGATGCGGCCAAGGTCGTGTGGTTGCCGAGTGAGGAACGTTACGGCGAAAAACTCGCCACGCCGGACGTGTCGGTGGCTGATCTGATCGGTGATGTCGATCCCATCCGTGCGAGTCGCGAAGGCTACGACCTGGGCGATCTGCGGGCAGTGACCTTCGGCATCGTGCCGCGCACCAACCGTGGAATCTTCTGCATCAACGAACTGCCCGATCTGGCACCACGCATCCAGGTGGCGTTGTTCAACATCCTCGAAGAGCAGGACGTGCAGGTGCGCGGCATCCCGCTGCGCCTTCCGCTCGACCTGATGCTGGTGTTCACCGCCAATCCCGAGGACTACACCAGCCGCGGTCAGATCATCACGCCGCTCAAGGACCGCATCGGCGCGCAAGTCCTGACGCACTATCCCAAGACCCGCGAGGAAGGCGTGCGCATCATGGCGCAGGAGGCCCACGTCGCACCGACCGCGCAGTGCACACCGGTGATCCCGGCTTTGTTCCCTGATCTGATCGAGGAGGCTGCGCGTGCCGCGCGTCACAGCGAGTTCGTCGATGGCAAGAGCGGCGTCAGCGCACGACTGACCATCGCTGCGTTGGAGGCGCTGTACGCCAACGTCCTGTCGCGTGGACTCATTACTGGGGAACGTGCACCGGTGGCGCGCCTGGTCGATCTACCGGCGACGCTTGCCGCCATGACGGGCAAGATCGAACTGGCCTACGAAGGTGAACAGGAAGGCCCACTCAAGGTCGGTTGGCACGTGCTCGGCGAAGCGATCAAGACCGTGTGGGCCGAACGCCTGCCGCCGGTGATCGCCGATGAGACCCACGAGCGTCCGGTGAAACGCGGTGAGGAACGCAAACCGGCCGACGAACGCGACCAGGGTCCGTGGAAGGACATCCTCGCGTGGTTCGCCAAGGGCAACCGCGTGTCGTTGTCCGACCGCTCATCCACCGCCGACCACCTCGCTGCCTTGAGTGCCGTACCCGGCTTGGCGCATGCCACCGAAGGCGCACTCGCACCCCCCGCGGCGGAAAAGGCGTTGTGGATGGAATTCGTTCTCGAAGGCCTGTTCCACGGTGGTGCCCTGGCACGTGAAGACAGCCTCCGCGGTCTGGTCTACACCGATCTGCTGGCGCACCTGATGGGCCGTGAGGAACGCAAACGGAGACGTTCATGAGCAGCCTGTTGAGCGACGACCTCAAACGCGACCGCAGCGAGGGCCTGGAACTGTTCGCCGCCGATCCGGCGGCGCTCGCTAGGCCCTACGCCCCGGGACGCTGGAACGGTCGCCAGGTGCTGCTGCACCTGACCGATGCCCACGGCGTGCTGCTCGACCGTTTGCGCCGCCTGCAAGCGGACGCCAAACCGCTGCTGTGGGCCTTCGACCAGGATGCGTGGGCCGAACACTTACACTACGAACGCCGTGACCTCGCCACTGCCGCTGCGCTGTACGGCGCGACCCTCGACGCCATCGCCGAGTTGGCGGTGCTGGTGCCCTCGGAGCGTTTCGATCGCGCGGGGATTCACAGCGAGATCGGCCGCAAGACCTTCGCCGAGGTGCTGGCGTTCATCCACCAGCACAACCAGCACCACCTCGACCAGGTGCGCGCCTGTGTGCAGGGCAAAGTCTGGGGTGGTGGCGTCACCGAGACGCTGCGCGCGTACTACCAGCCGCCCACCCGCTGACATGAAATTCACCTACGAGACCTTCGACTGGCGCGAACTGGCCAACCGTCTGGCACGGGACGGACGCATGGCCGAACTGTTCCGCGAGTTGATGCTCAGCGCCAACGGCGACGTCGAACGCGCATTGGAGTACCTCGGCGAACTGAGCGAGCGTTTTCGTAAGGAGCTCGGTTTTGATCGTGATGAGTTCGAGCGTCACCTGCGCGAGCAGCAACTGATCACCGGCAGCCCAGGTGCACGGCGGCTGTCGGCGCGGGGCGAACGCGCGCTGCGCTCCGGCTGTCTCGAAGCGGTGTTCGGAAAACTGCGGGCTGGTGGTACCGGTGAACACGCCATCCCCAAGTCCGGCACCCACGGTGAACCCACCGATGTGTTGCGTCCGTGGCAGCCCGGCGACGAATCCTATGACATCCACTACCGCGAAAGCCTGCTTGGCGCGCTCCGCAGTGGTCGTGGGCATCTGCACCACGACGACCTGGTGGTGCAGGAGCGCGACCGTTCGACCGCCGCTGCGACGGTGATGTTGATCGACGTCAGCCACAGCATGACGCTCTATGGCGAGGACCGCATCACCCCGGCCAAACGGGTGGCGATGGCCTTCGCCGAGCTGCAACGCCGGCGTTTCCCGCGCGATTCGCTGAGCATCCTGCTGTTCGGCGACGATGTGCAGGAGGTCACCGTCGCCGAGCTGCCGTACATCTCCAACGGCCCCTTCCACACCAACACCTGCGAAGCCCTGCGCCGGGCCGCTGAGATCCTGTCGAAGCAGCACCAGCCGAACAAACGCGTGGTGATGATCACCGACGGAAAACCCACCGCGTTGTTCAGTCCCAGACCCGGACGCGACGGCAAACGCCAACTGATGATCAACAGCAGCTACGGCCTCGATCCGCAGATCGTCACCGCCACGCTCAACCAGGGCGCACGGTATCCACGTCTGAAGATTGACCTCTCCGTATTCATGGTCGCCAGCGATCCGTACCTCGAACGCTTCGTCAGCCGGCTGGTGGAAGTCGCCAAGGGCCGCGCCTTCCGCGCCACCCTCGGCGACCTGGGCAGCCAGGTACTGTCGCAGATCTTTGGTCGGCGCTGACGCGGACGCTCAGCGGCGGGTGAAGCGCTCAACCTGCCGGTGCGTCATCCAATCGCAGATCTGTGCCAGATCCGCCAGCGGACGACGCGAATACGGTGCGGTCGGTTGGTAAGTCGGCGGGCCAAACTCAGGAGTGAGGGTCGATTCGCTGAGGCCGCGGCGTTCCTGTGCGGCCCAGCAGAGGTCCCACCAGCGTTCGTGCGCGGCGAGTTCAGTCGCCCATTCCGGCGCGCGTGGATCGTTGACCTGGGGACCCTGTGCGTGGCCGACGCGGGCATGGATATGCAGGCAGTGCTCAGCGACCAAGCGGATGGCGGGCAACTGGTCATCGATCAGGCGTTCGCAGACGTTGACCCAATGACTGAAGTCGGCGGTGACGTTCAGCGTTGGGAAGGCGGCGAGGATCGGCGTGGTGGTCCACGGCGCGTGGAAGATGCGGCCACGGTGGAGTTCGTGCGCCACCGGCACCGGCAGCGCACGTTCATGGTCGCTGACCCGACGGAAGAAATCGAACGCCTCATCGTGGGTGAAGGCGTCGCGACCGCTGTGGCAGTTGATCAGGCGTGGCCGCATAGCGATGGCGAGATCACATTGGTGACGGAACGACTCGACGTGGGTCGCGACATCGCCGCCCGGAATGAAGCCGTTGGTAAATATCTGCGCCACCAGGCCCAGGCCGAGATCGGTCAGACGCGTGGTCAACTCCTGCCGACGTGCCGGTGACAGTTCCAGGATATTGATCTCGATCGCAGCGTAGCCGTCCGCCTTTGCCCGCGGCAGGAAGCTCGCCCACTCCTCGTCGACACCCCACATGTGGCGCACGGCGAGCAGACGCATCACTTGCCATCCGCGGCGGGCGGGTGATTTTCAGGCTCGACCGTCCGACCGAGCGATAAATGTCCGCCGTTGGCTAGCACCGCCTGACCGTTCGGTGACACCACGAACGCGAAAAATCCCCACGCTTCGGGACTCATCTCCGCCGTGGGATTCCAGCACATGATCAACGGACGAGGTCTGAAGCTTACTTGGGCGCTTCGACCGGCGCGGGTTTCTCCGTCCCGGCCTTGGCCTCGGCCGCAGCCTTGGCTTCCGCAGCGGCCTTGGCCGCAGCTTCCTCCGCCGCCTTGAGTTTCGCTTCGAGTTCGACCGCCTTCTCTTCCGACAGCTTGCGTGCCGCGGCTTCCTCGGCCTGTTTCTTCGCTGCGAGGTCGGCCTTCTCCTGGGCGAGCTTGGTGGCCTCCTCGGCCTTGGTCAGCTTGTCATTGGTCTCGCCGAGTTGGTCGTTGGCCTTCTTCAGATCGGTGCGCACCTGCGACAGCTCGGTGTTCATCTGCGCCATCTGCACGGCGTTGTCCATCTGTAGCTTGACCAGGAAACCGAGACCGCCGAGCAGACCGAGACCGATGATCGCGACGACGATCACCAGGGCGTTGGACTGCTTGGCGGGCGCTGCGGGCATATCGTCTTTCGGCTCTAGGCGGGACGGTTTGTCCGTGCGATCGATTTTCACCGCTGGTTTCACCGGGGCCTTGGCCATGGGTTTGGACGGCAGCGGATCCTGATCGATCTCCGCGAGCGCAGGTTTTTCCGGCAGTGGGGTCGCCATCTTCGCTGGTGGCGGCGTGGTCATCTTCCCAGGTGGCGGCGTGGTGGTCTTCGCGCCGACGACCGACAGACGATCGCTGCCGCGGCGCACGACCTTACCCGCCGGCTTGGGATCTTCCTTCGGCGGCTCCTCGAAGTTCAGCAGGTCATCGATGGTGGCTTCGGCCTTGGCGGTGCCGGCCGGCTGGGCCACCGGGACGGCGGGTACTGCTGAGATCGCCTGGGCAGGCGCTGGTTTCGGCGGTGCGGGCTTGGCAACCGGCGCGGCAGCCGCCGGTTTCGCCACGGGTGCCGCGGGTTTGGCCACCGGGGGATTCGCCGGATCACTGATGATCGGCAGCCCACGGCTCGGCGTGTGGGTCGGTGTGGCGATGGCGTCGGGCGAACCCTCGGCTTCGGCGGTCTGCACCACCTGAAGGATCTGGGTGTTGCCCGTCGCGTTCGGCGACATCTGGCCACTGCGCAGGACGAACTGCACGGCATTACACCCTGGGCAGTGGATGTTCTCGCCCGCGTAGGTCGACGGGATGCGCGCCTTGAAACCACAGGCCGAACAGGTGAAGCGCACCTTGTCGCCACCACCGGCAGCGGCGGTCGGTCCTGCGCTTTTCGCGGGCGCAGGCGGTGCCTTGGACGTCGGCATTTTGATGCCCGGTTCGCTGGGCGCGGCCGCGACCTGCGGATTGGCGATCTGCGCACCATCCGCCGCGGTCTTCATGCGGCTGATCGCGACGGTGTCGCCGGTGGACGGGCCTTCCAGCTCTTCGGGCGTGGCGATCTGCACCGTGTCGCACTTCGGGCAGGTGACGGCGAGACCCATGTACTGCGAGGGGATGCGCGCGCGGTAACCACAGCCGACACAGATGAAGCGCGGATCGCTGGCGGGTGCTGCGGGATCGCTGCTGGCCGGCGTATGGCGTTCGAGCGCGGCGGGTTCCTTCGGCGGCGGATCACCGGCGACCACCTGCGGTGCGTGGCACCCTGGGCAGCGGATGGCCTTGCCGACGTAATGTTTGGCGAGCTGCGCCTCGAAATTGCACTGCGAGCAGATGAACAGGACGTTGCCGGGGCGGATGGTGGTCTTGTGCCCTGGTGTGGGCAGCTTGCTGAGCTGCACGGTGTTGCCGGTGGTGCCGCCGGCGGTGTCGGCATTGGCGATCTGCGCCACATCGCAACTCGGGCAGCGGACGGCCATGCCGGCGTACTGCGCCGGGATGCGCGCGCGGTACTGGCACGAGCCGCAGACGAAGAGAATCTTCTCCGCGTCGCCGGGCTTGGTCGCCAGCGGTGCGGTCGTCGGCTTAGCCGCGGCGGTCGGCGGAGCTGCCGGGCTCGACGGCAGCGCGGGCGGCGAACCACTGGCATCCTTGCCCGGCAGGAGGTGCTCGTGTTTGCAGGCCGGGCAACTCACCGGCTTGCCGGCGTGGACCACGGGGTAGCGGGAGCGACGCCCACAAGCGGGGCAGGCGACATCGATGCCATCGAGCAGATCCATAGGACCGGCGACTATGGAGCGCCGATGCCGCTTGTCAGCCTGGACCTGTCCCAGGGAAATGCGGCTGGAATGGTCACCTGGGAGCGCCGGAGCGTCGCCGTCCGGCGACGGTGCTGCATGGTTGTGCACCACGGACTTCCGCGGCGAAACAGCGACGGATCCGCGCTTTTTCGCGGTCTGGCAGAGCCCGCCAGGGACAACCGCGGAGCGCCGCCCGCAGGGCATAGGCCCCGACCACCGAAATGGGGAAGCCCAGCAGGTGCATTGCCCGGCAGGCGGGGATGACACCCACACGTTGCAGATCGGCCCGTCGCTGGACCCCGATGGCCGCAAGCCACGCCGTGGTCGCCGGCCCGAGATTGAGCAGGTCGCCGACCGCCTCCGCGCTGTTCAAGCGATGCGGGTGATCAGGTCACGGGCGCACCAGGCGATGAGCTCCTCATGCCGCGGATCGGTCAGGCGGTGATCGCCGTCGATCAGATGGAATTCGATGTTGGCGTCCTGATCGGCGTAGCGCCGGCTCTGCTGCCAGTCGACGGTGTCGTCACGGCGGCCGTGGACGATCACCACTGGGATCTCCGGCGCGACCGGGAAACCGGGCAGGCGTTCGGCGCTTTCCAGGAAAGCGACGCCGAGCGGTTGCTCGCGCTCGCTGGCGTAATGGAAGAAATTCCGCTGACCGGTGCGCCGCCATTCCGCCACGCCGGCGGTGCCAAGCTTTTCCGCCCAGCGTTCACCGAAGCCGAAGGCCGGAGCGATCAGCAGCAGCGCATCGGCGCGCGGGATCCGGCCCTGCGCCGCCACCAATGCTGCGGAGTAACCGCCGAGACTCGAACCGATCACCAGCACCGGTGCACCGTCATCAGGCAACGCCGCGAGCGCGGCCGCCGCGCGTTCGCAAATGCGGTCCATGGTGAGCGAGAAGAAGTCACCGGCTTCCAGATCGGGGATGGCGTACGAACTCACCACATCGGCAAGACGTTTGCCGACGGCGGTGCCCTTGGCGGTTTTTGGCCCGCTGCCGAAACCGTGGAAGTAGAGGACGTGGGTCATGGGGAAGGGTCCGAGGGGTACGAATGATCCGAAGGGTACGAAAGGTACGAAAGGTACCTAATCACGATCGGACCCTTCGGACCACTCGTACCTTTCGTACTCTTCGGACCGGCGTCGTCAGATTCCCTCAAACAGGATCGTCGACAGATACCGCTCACCCGCGTCGGGCAGCACGGTGACGATGGTCTTGCCGGCGAATTCCGGCAGTCGCGCGATGCGCAGCGCACCGACCACCGCAGCGCCGCAACTGATGCCACAGAGGATGCCTTCCTCCTTCGCCAAGCGCTTGGCCATCTCGACTGCTTCTTCGTTGGTGACGGTTTCCACGCGGTCGACCAGCGAGAGGTCGAGATTGTCGGGGATGAAGTTCGCGCCGATGCCCTGGATCTTGTGACCGGACGGTTTCAGTTCCTGGCCGGCGCGTTTCTGCGAGATGAGCGGACTGGCGGTGGGTTCCACTGCGACGGAGGTGATGGCCTTGCCCTTGGTCTTCTTGATGAAGCGCGAGACGCCGGTGATGGTGCCGCCGGTGCCCACGCCCGCGACGAAGACGTCGATGTTGCCCGCGGTGTCGTCCCAGATCTCTGGACCGGTGGTGGTCTCGTGGATGGCCGGATTCGCCGGGTTCTTGAATTGTTGCGGCATGAAGAAACGCGCCGGATCGGACGCCACGATCTCCTCCGCCTTGGCGATGGCACCCTTCATACCGTCGGGGCCCGGGGTCAGCACCAGCGTGGCACCGAGCATCGCCAGCACGCGACGACGTTCGATCGACATGGTCTCCGGCATGGTCAGCGTCAGCTTGTAACCGCGCGCCGCCGCGACGTAGGCCAGCGCGATACCGGTGTTGCCGCTGGTGGGCTCGACGATCTCGACGCCGGGTTTCAGCACGCCGCGTTTCTCTGCATCCCAGATCATCGCCGCGCCGATGCGGCACTTCACCGAGTAGGCCGGATTACGGCCTTCGATCTTGGCCAACACCGTGGCACCGCAGCCGGCGGTGACGCGATTCAGTTTCACCAACGGAGTCTTGCCGATGGATTGGGAATTGTCGGAGTAGATGGGCATGACGGCCTCCTGCGGGGCGGTGAAGGTGGCAAGAAGGCGTGAGGTGGCAAGCAGCGCCAGCGGACGCCGAACGTCGAATGCCGAATGCCGAATGCCGAATGCCGAATGCCGAATGCCGAACCACGGCCAGCTAGCGGGTTCGCCTCACGGCGCCGGTTTGACGAACACCCGCAGGCGTTTGAGCACGAAGCCCTCACCGTTGTTGGCGAAGGACCAGTCACCACCTGACGGTGAGGGGCCGATGCCCAGGTCGGCCTTGTTGCCGGCCGCCCAATGATTGATGGCCCACACTGTCTGCTTGGCGCCAAGATTATGCACCTGCATGCTGCCGTAGCCGTCGCCCTGTTTGGCGGCGGCTTTATCACCGAAATCCAATGCGTCGGTCGCTCCTGGGATGCCAGCTTCATTGTGCCCGCCGTAATCGCTCGGCCAGAATTCGATCACACCCTCGCCGACCGCGCCGGTCGGCAGCCCCTCGTCGTTGCTGGCCACCAACAGATTCGCCACCGTCTGCTGAAAGAAGGCGCCACTGCTAAAGGTCGGCACTCCGATCAGACGCACATCGGTGGTGAAGGCATCCATGGAGGTCCACACCCAGCGCAGTGGTTTGTCCGCCTGTTGCAATTCCAGCAGGTAGGCGACACGGGTGAATGCTCCGCTGAACAACCTGGTATTGTCCACCTCGTACGGCACCTCCTTGGCCAGCTTCGCGAGATCGGCGTGGTAGATCTGACGGAACCCGACGGCATCGGGGATGATCGCCAGCGGATCCGTGGGCGACAGCGGCGCCGTCAGCGGCAGCTCCGGGCGTTCGGCGAGAAACCCCATCACCTGCGGCGTGCCTTTGATCGGCGTGGCCTTAACCGTGACCAGTTCGTCAGTGACGACCAGGTCGACCGGCCCGAGTTTCTGCCAGCCCGATGCCGGCATGCCGTTCATCGGCGGCAAGGCCGTCCCGTCGACATTCAGTTCGAATTGCCGGCTGTTCGCCGCGCCGGACTCAGCGATCAGCAACCACACCCGCAGTGGTCCGTTGGGAACGCGCACGCTGAATTCCAGGCCCTCCTTGCTGGTGCCGCTGAGCGCGGTGGTCAGCAACGAACGCATCTTGGCATCAACCGCCGGTTTCGGCGTGTAGCTCGCTGCACTACGTTTGCCGGTCTTGACCTGCAACATGCCGTCGTCGCCACCAGGGCGCATGAACTGCGCATTGACCCAGTCGGCGTGATCCCAGTCGCCGGGACCGCTGGTATCGACCACCAGGCGCAGCTCCTTGCGCCCGGCCAACGGCACGGCGACCGCTTTGGTGCCGCTGCCTTTGCGCATCACGCCGCTATCCCACGCCTTCTGGCCGTCGAGCCACACCTGGAAAACGACCTCGGCTTTGGCGCCATCGACCTCATCGTCGAGGCCCACCAGCGCGGAGAAGGCGCTCCACTGTCCATCAAGTACGTAGTTTAAGTCGCTGGGCGCATGAGCCCCCAATCCTTTCGCAAAGACCTTTCCATCGATGGTCAGCGGACGACCATCGTGGCTTTGATCACGCCGTGCCGGGCGATCGGCATTGTTGGCGCGCGTCCAGGGCACATCGCTTACCCATGGTCCCGGTTGATGGCTGTTGGACGGCGTCGCGCCTTCCGCTTCGGCCTGACGCTGGCCCAGCCACCGCACGCCATCGACCTCCACCGTATCGCCACCAAGGTTTATCGCGCGCACCACCGTCCACGTGGGAGCGGGTGGCGGCACCACGGCTACCGTCGTGGGCGGCGGCACCGGTGAGGGTGTAGTCGGCACGGGATCCGGCGGTGGTGACAGATGGATGCCGGGAATCGGCCGTTCCAACGCACCGTCGGGCAGACGCCAACCGACCTCGACATGGTCGTCGCCGCCGGCTTCCTTGTGCAGCGCCTCGATCAGGTAGCGGCGGCCGGCCTGTAAACGGATCGCTGCCGAACGTTGACCAGGCTGACGATCCCATTCCAAGTGCTTGGTGCCGGAACCGGGGAACACCCCCGAGACCGCGATGCGCTGACGGGACTGTGCCGTGTCATCGTTGGACAACCACAGCTCCGCCTCGTCATCGGCCGCGATCCAGAAGAGGTACTCGCCATCGAGGGGTGGAATCAGGAACCCCCACACGCGTTGGACATAATTTTCGCCCCAGTTTTTGGGCGCCGCGAACTGGTCGACCAACGCGGTGCCCTGCGGCTTGGTTGGAAAACCCTCAATCTTGGTGAGATCCTTCACCTGATCACCGGGAATGCCGGTCCACCAGTCACGTCGCAGACTGCCGCTGCCGTACGTCGTCACGGCGGTGAGCGTGATCGCTTGAGAGGTGGTGATGTCGCCCCCCTGCGTGACGGCCCGTGCGCTGAGCGACAACGCGCCAGCGGTCGGAGTCCAGGCATAGGTCCATGGCGCGGTGCTCGCCTCGCCCACTTTGCTGTCGCCGTTCCAGTATTCGACCCGCGCGATGCCCGCGTCGGATGACAAGACGCCGCGCAGAACCAATTCACGTCCGGCATACGGATGGCTGTCCGCCACCACGCCGACCAACTTTACTTGCAGCGGATCGCCGACCGACTTGGGCGGCAGCGGGCGGAGGGCACTCACCTCAGTGGATGGTGGAGTGACGACGACTTCGGGATTCTTGCGCTCGGGCGTGGGCAATGAAGCCACGGGTTGCGTCGCGACGACTACAGCAGGAGGTTTCGGCGGTATGGCACTGGAGCTATTGCTCGCCAACAACCCGATGACGCCACCGAGCACCAACACTCCCGCGATGATGTACGGCAGTGGCGAGGCACGACGCTGCCGTTTCTTCTTCACCTCGGGCCAGTCCGACTCGTCCTCGTAGTCGATCTGCGCGCGCGCACTGGACGGGCCGGAAGACTTGCCCGCACTGGGCGGAGCTGACTGAGCGGGCAGCGGGCGGGGAGTACGCAGCTTGTCGTTGCTGACCGCTCGCGGCACCACGGGGATGCGCACCGGCGCACTGACCACCACGCGACCCGCGGTTGTACTGCCCGCCAACGCCTGACGCGCCAGGACAGTGGCGTGGGCGCGGGTGAACGGCATGAACACCGCCCGCAACGCCACGTGCACGCGCATCTGCCGCGCCATCTGCTGCACGTGTGCGGAATCACGCACCAGATAATCCGCCATCAGACCACGCGACGCGTTGTCGATGATGCCGCTGAGCAGATCCTCGATGATCGGTGGCAGATCGCGATCGCTCGCCGCCGGCGCTTTGGCCACCCCACGCCAATCACACCGCGCGCGCGCCGCGACCAGGGCATTGGCGAGTGCTGGACCATCGATGCCCTGCCGGGCGGCGATAAGTTCCAGCGACAGCCGATCGCGATAA
The DNA here is from genome assembly GCA_013816485.1 of Planctomycetota bacterium. Classification (GTDB taxonomy): domain Bacteria; phylum Planctomycetota; class UBA11346; order UBA11346; family UBA11346; genus BOG-1363. The sequence goes on along the minus strand of JACDEI010000069.1, from coordinate 930 downwards.
CGCGCCTCCAACAATGCCCGCGTGGTTTCCGGCAAGGCCTCACGCAGCGCCGCGAGTTTCAACACGCTCGCTTCGCTGCCATCGGACAAAGCCACCAGGGAATCCTGTGCCAGGCGTTGAGTGGCGACATCCTGCACCGCGAGCGAACGGGCGAGGACAAGTTGCAGATGCTCCGCCAGCGGTGCCACCGCCACGGCGAACAACCACTCGCTGAACGGCTGCGTTCCGTCGAAGTCACTCAGGCAGCCAGAAGCCGAGATCCAGACCCCGAGTTCCAGCGGCGCTATGGCTGAAAAAGATTCGACGTGAGCCGCCAACAGCAGGCGCAAACCTGGGGCATGAGTCAGAACCAAATCAGCAAAAGCCTCGAGGTTGCCCGTCGCGGCTTGCCGTACCTGCTCCTGAATGTCCTGCGCGTGCTGCAATGCCTTCCTGCTGTTCCGGGTAATGCGGTCGTTCCGGGTCGGGGACGAGCGTGAGGAAAGGTAACCTGGGTGAGTGAGGGACTCAACAGGGGAAGGGTTGGTTTGGGGGGAGTGGTATTATTGAGGGGGTGCCGGATGCCGGATGCCGAACGCCGAACGCAGGTCGGCATCTCAAGCTCCGCCGTCAGAGCGGAGACGAGTTTCAGAGGTTCAATTTTCACCTATCGCAGTAGAGTCGCGGCTCGGCGTGTCATACCCCGCTCCTTCACCGAACACTCTTTAATCGAATCAACACGTAAGCGCTCCTATTTAACTGATGAACCTGGGAGTCCGATCATGAAAACCCGCATAATCATAAAATTAAAAAGGACGCCCACGATGACCTTCCCCCCGTTCAGTTGACACCCTGACAAGAGCGAAGGCTCAGCAAGGCTGTCATCATGCGTACGAAATCCAACAAACCCACCCCACCCCAGGGAGCGCCGGTTTCCCGTCGCAAGCGGCG